>DHDF01000147.1:0-246 GCA_002399225.1 bacterium UBA4883 | reverse complement strand
CCATTTCCGGAAATTGCCGGCTGGATTGTCAAGCGGGCTTCCCGCCGGATCTCAAAAGAGAGGCGGCCGGACGTTCACGGAAAAAGGTTCCTGCGTCCCTTATTGGGAAGGAATCAACGCGTTGGCCCGTCGGGCCGTGAGGGACCGCGGGTACGCGAAGAATGGCGTTTATCCGATCACGCGCAGGTCCTTCGAAACATGATTGAGGATTTCGCAGCCGTTCTCCGTCACCAGCACGAGGTCTTC
>DHDF01000118.1 GCA_002399225.1 bacterium UBA4883 | reverse complement strand
AAGGTCCTTCTGCTGTTCATCAGTGACAGCAGCCATCGGAATCCGGTCATTTTCAGTCGCTTTGGCATCAAAAACAATGCTCTTGCCGCCTTGCAGTGTCCCCTTGAAGTCCGGCTGGGCTTTTTTCTCAAAATGCCCTAAAAATCCGATAAACTTTCCAGCTTTGTCGTACTCTTTATCCGTTATGGCGAACGGCTCTGGGGTTTTCTCAATGAACGCAATACCCTGATTCCTGTAAGCTTCGCAGGCTACCTTGAGGCGTTCCTCGAAGGCGCGTCCGAGTTCGCGGCTCCGGCTCCCGATCCACTGCCGCCTCGGGTCCCGGCGCTGCTTTACCATGGCCGGCGAAAAGTTCTCCCAACCCCTATAACCCAATGTAACCACGCTCCTCAGCCAGATCGTGAAGCTTTTTCCGCGTCACAACCCCGATACCACGGACTCCATCCACATCGCGCAGGAAGACCTCCACGCCATTGCTGTACGCTTTCTTCCTTCCCTGATCGACGTATTCGACAAGCTCCTGGTCCGTCTTCTTACGAATCCTGACGGCGGCGGCATGAATCTCTTTCTCTTCCGGCGTAAACCGGCAATTACGCTTCTTCATTTTTCGCATCCCTCGCTTTCCACTTTTCCCAACATTGTTTACATAAAGCATCACAGGCATTTTCACCATCCAGCCCGCATGGCCACCCACTGGGCTTCACCGTTTTTGTAATCCATCGACACGCTTCCACAATTTCGGATTCGGGAGCCCAGCGTGGCGGCAGCGGTCGAGTGGTTTTTGAACCATTTTTCTCGGAAGACCCGTCCCGGTCTGTAAAACGAATTTTATATGGGAAACATTCAATTACAGAGCCATCGTCGAGCTCCACAATGCCGAGGGTATATGTAAGTTGCCCGGCAGGCGCGCCGCCTATGGTGGCATCGGCGGGGACGGGCTTTGACTTCTCTTCCCATCTATGGAATAGTCCATTCTGCTTTTTGTCGACCATGCAGGGCCTCAAACCATGCTCGGAATCATTCATGATGCTCAAATCCTTTCACGGGTTCATCCGCGTCGATGCTCGCGGTGAATTTGGCGTAGCAATCCGGGCAAGCATATCCGATTGCGTAAGCCGCTGCGCCGCGCTTCTCGCGGGAAAGCAGAGCCGTCATCGCCTTCTTGGGCATTTCTCTTTTGCAGAACGAGCAGCGACCGTCCCGCAGCGGATGTTTCGTATGCCGGTGTACCTGCAGCTCCTGAGGAAACTCCTGAATGAGATCTCCGCCCATGATGGGCGCCAGCTTACTTTTCAGAAAAATCGGGACTTTGCTCCGCTGGGCTTCTTCGACGATGGTTGTGATTTCGTCCCGATTCGGCTTAACTCTGCCTTTCCGGTTCCCGGTTTCCGGGCCGACGATGATCCAGTCGACGAGCGGGATCGTTCCGGTATCCGGCATCAGGCAGAGAAAAATCGGCTCCAGAATGGGTTCAATGCTGATGAATCGACGAGTTCCACCCGGAAGGTCCTGTAATGCTTGGAGCCGGTCACGTTCTGCCATGCGCGTGATTGTGGTCCCATACCAATAATTTGGCCCGTGCGGCAGGAGTCCCTTGGCCTCCAGCTTCCCGTATCTGACCGGATTTTTTGTTAAAAATAGGTAATTGTTCTGTGGAAATTTCGCGCAGGCGTCCATGACCGCTTGAATCCACTCGTCTGGCACCCAATCCCCGAACAAGTCGGCCATCGAGCACACGAATACATTGACGCCGGTCTTGAACTGCTGCAAGGTATCCAAGCGGTAACGATGCAGCGTGGGATGGAACCCATACGGAAAGGCAATATGGCGGCCGTTGGGCGCGTCCATGGGCTCGTCCAGCACGAACAGATCTGTATCACGCCACCTTTTCGCGCTTGAAATATTCAGCCGGACATCCCCGGAAAATCTCCTGGACTGCTTTTCGGCGTAGCAGTAAGGGCAGCCGTGCCGGCAGCCCGTGACCGGATTCCAGGTATAATCAGCCCAGTCTATCTTCGTTCTGTTCATGCCGCACCCACTCCAATTTTTGATTTTTCGGCCCTGGCCACCATGTCCCGCTCAAACTTCCGTATGGCTGTTTGAATTTCCGGAGTCATATCGCCATTGCCGAAACAACGGCATTGAGCGATTCGGCCGTCGCGGTATTCCACCGTATAGTACGATTTTTCCGGTTCGGCCTGCCGCCGCAGGAAAAGAATTACCGTTTCCCGCTTTGCCACCCGTCCAACATAGCTGGCAACACAGTTGTGCTGATCCTGTCCTTCCTTCCGGATGTCCGCCGCGCTGCGCGGGACAACCATCACCAAGTCCTTGTATTTCCAGTGATATTTGGCATCGTATTCTTCATACATCTCCCTGATCCTCTGGTCTGATACTTCATCTTTTTTGTCCTTCCATAAGAGCATCGCTTCATCATGTGCTTTTCTGAGATCCCTTGGGAATAGGATGAAATCGTTCTTGATGTTCCATTTCAGCCCTTTACAAAAGCCTATGTAATCCTTCCAAAGCGAGAAAGCATCGGAGGCATTATGGCCATTCCAGTTATCGTGAATCTTTGGCTTAAAATATTTGAGGATTTTGTATGTCGTACTGACTTTCAGTGAAAATATCTCTCTCTGTGCACCAATTACACGTTCGATTTCCTTGACTTCATCCGCTGTTGTTTGCTTACCGGCTTTATAAGCGGCTTGAAAAAGCTTTAACTCATCCATGCCTGGATTTAATTTTCGCAATTCCGAAATCCAAGGTTTTGGCAAGCCAAGCAATTCAGTCATGCTTTTCGCTTTTTCACTGAGATTGCCATAGTTAAAATCTTCATCGACTAAGTGTGAAAATCCCATCTTTATCAGATACTCATAGCAAGGCTTGTACCTTTGCAGGAAGGTCAGTACATCGAACTTTTGCCCTGGATGAGATTCGAGAAGCGCCCACAGGTTGCTATATTGGCACTTGGTGCTTACGAGGATCCCTCTTAGATTTTTGGAATACACAACGCTTTCCAAATACACCCCAGCCTGCGGATCGTCTTTCCACCGCATGACCTGGTAATCCGGACGGAACATGTTATAGCTGAAGCAATCGGAATCCTTGATATGGAAATCCTTATCTGAAAAGGCCCTCATGGTTTCATTCACATCGAGCCTGGTGGCGCGGTAATCGTCCCGATAGTCCTTACAAGCATTGAAACCACGGAAAATGAACTTATCCCCCGCGCGCTGTATCAGCGTGACGTATTTCTGGTCTATCACACGTGTCGATTTCCCGATTGCCTTGAACGTAACCGGGCTGCCGCAGCGGGGGCAGATGCCCTTCTTCCCATGGTGAGGATGCTCGACCTTGACATCGTGGTGACAGTGGGTGCAATAGCCGTCCATCAGCTTCCGGTCGCGATATTCGTAAAATATGTACCTGCTTTCATACAGGGCCGATTCTTCCACCCAATGCCTCCAGCTGTGCGGCAAAGCCGGAACAGTCGACATTTGTTTATCAATTTGCGCCATGATCTGCCGGTACCGCACCTTCCTTCGGCATGCCAGAATATTCTCCTGAAATTGGTTAATAGCTTCAATGGGGTCTCCAGAATCCTTGAAAAAGCTCAAAACCCGCTTTACGGAAGTGTCATCAGTGAAAACGATCCAGTCTTTATTCCCGTAATCATTACAATCCCACGCAACGGAATATAGCTTCCCTGTAAGCCAACGAAGTGATTTACTTCTTAGATCCTGCGTGATATAATCATCGTGTGTGAGGAACACACGATAGGTTGCTTCTGCCTTTTCATTCCGCAATTCCGCTGTGGAGAAAAGATACAGGAGCAGCGTTTTTTTGTGCCCGCAGATCCGCATATCGGTCTTGGCGATATACTTCGCGGCTTTGACCCTCTTGGCCAAGCTGATATCCTGTGGGGTCCCTTTCAGGACCGGAACCCGCCTGCACGCGCGTTTATCCAAAATCCACACCTCCTTAGAAAAATGAAATCTGGCCGGCATCCTGTTTTTTAGCCTCTTTTTGAGCGGCCTTTTCGACTTTCTTCTCAGCGTCAGTTTTCTTCTTTTCAGCCTTGGCCTTTTTCCGGCGCTCCTCGGCTTGGGCGCGGGCCTCGGCGGCCCGCTTATCTGCCTCCTCCTGCTTGCGTTTCTTCTCAGCCTCTATGGCCGCGTCGTCGAGGTTGTAGTATCCGACGGCCCAGGCGAACACGGTTTCGCTGTCGACCGCGCCATCCTTGCTGTGAAGGTAATCTTTCGCTTTTTGTGTGATATAGGAATTACACTTCTCAAGAGTTTTATGCCCTTGATTGACCTTCGTGGCGAATGACTCATCTTTTTTACACTGTTCGGTAAGGTATTCCGCAATCAAGCGAGCTGTATTTGGGTTTTCTGTGATATGGTCCTTTTCATCGGTGAGCTTTTTGACCGCCGTGTCAATGACTTCTGACATTTTCCGCTCCTCTCTGGAAGGTGAAGAAAAAATACTTCTTTTGATCCTGTTGCTGCCCTGATCGGCACAGCCTGTCCATCGCCACTGCCGCCCGGCGCCATTCCCACACATTCGAGCAGTAAAACGGCGTAATCCATGTATCGTCGGCCGGCTGTACGAAAAGCGGGTGCCCGGTCATGGGATGTGCCAACGAATCCCTGATAATCACATACCCAGGGCAGCCGAGCAAACTCAGCTGTATGTAGCACATCAGCCCGGCCGTCATGTCAATGTCCTGGGCTGCGAAAATAACGTGCTCTTGGTAATTGACTTCCTGCTTCATGCATATTTCCGCAAACGCAATCAGCATAGACCC
>DHDF01000002.1:18489-27626 GCA_002399225.1 bacterium UBA4883 | reverse complement strand
CTGCCAATTTCGCCACTCTCGCGACTCAGCTTTCTAAGTTTACCACACGGCGCTGCACATGTCAACCTTTTTCCCTCAAATCTTTTAAAATAAATGGCGAAAAATGTCAAATGAATAGAAAATAGAAATATATTTTCCCGCAGCAGGCGCAGCACCGCAAGCTATTCCCTTTCCGTATGATTTTCCACCTGCGCTTTTTTTCTGTAAGGATCAAAGAATGTCCCAAGAATCATGATGCACGCGAACAGAATCAGATAATAGACTACGGACATCCCGTGGGCCAGACATGCGGCGACCATCATAAAGATGCAGCCCAGAATTGCCAGAGACGGCATCAGAATCCGCTTAAAACGGTTCAGGCTTTTTTCTTTGACCATCAGCATCAAGAAGATGGGAATGTAGCCGGCATAAAGGGTGATGATTGGCAACTCAGATGCATCGAAGCCGAAAGCGCCGAACCATGGCTGATTTACGATAGAAGCCCCAAAAAAATACAGAAGCCAAACTCCGCACAGAAGAAGACCAAAGATAGAAGAATTCCCCGGCATATTGGTTACCGGATCGATCTCCTCGAAAATTTTGGGCTTGGGGCCGGCACCGCGAACCGCCAGAGCATAAATCCCTCTGGTGCAGGCGAGCATAAGACCGTTCAAAGTGCCGAGGCAGGAGATGATGACAAACACGAAAATCAAAGAACCGCCAATGGGGCCGAAAATGTTTTGAAAAGCCAGCTTTGCCCCGGCCTGTCCGTTTTCCATTAATGTTTTGGTTGGAACAACGCCGGCAAGACCAATGTAATAAAGGACATAAACGGCCACTACGATCAGGGAGCCCCAGATCAGTGCCTTTGGCAGATTCCTTTTGGAGTCTTTTAATTCGGCGTTGATGGAAGTTGCAATGATCCAGCCTTCATAAGCAAACGCAACCGCCACAACAGATGCGAATAAACCGCCCCCGGCGCTGGTGCCGGTCGCCGCCACCTTCGAAAAATTTTGCACCGTCATTCCGCTCGTCAGGCCGAGGATCGTGCCGATTACCGCCATCAGCAGCAGGGGAATCAGCTTGATGACGGTTGTTGCAACCTGGAACTTTCCCGCAAGAATAGGGGACAAGGCGTTCAGCGCATAGCTGCAAACAAGGAAAAAGCAAGTGATGGTCATGCAGGAGCCGCCGGTGATATCCCAACCCAGCAGAACGCAGGCGTAGCGTGCGGATACCCAAGCCAGCACGGCAGTCAGAGTCGGATTGTAGATGGTGGCAATGAACCATCCAACATAATAGCCGTATCGCTTTCCGACCGTCATTTCCGCATAGTCGATAATTCCGTTGACCTTTTCATATTTTGTCGCCATCGTTGCGAACGTATAGGAACAGACAATCATAATGAATCCGACAATCAGCCACGCGGCAATGCCGACCGGCATATTCCCGCCTGTCGCCTTCAGCACCGCTTCCGCTTTGAAAAATACTCCGCCCCCAATTACGATGCCGACGACCATCGCGATGGCAGTCAATAATCCATACTTCTTTTTTAGGCCGCTTTCCATAGGACTTCCCCTTTTAATGTCAAATTCAATTCGTTCGGCAAGATTTTGCTGTTATTCTTTACAGTATATCAATTTAAAAGAGCAAAAACAATAGAAATCAATAAAAAAACGATATGAGATAGGTCCTTGTTTTTGTAGTCTGAAAAGTTGCCTGAATAAATCAGGCAGGGGAAATCCAACTTGACAAATATGAATTTTCATGTTATAAGCTTAGATAATCAAACTAATTATTTGGAGGGAGAATGTCCATGCCGGATTCGTTTGAAAAAGAACTCAACGAGATTCTGGTAGACACGTTCCATTCCATCCTTCAGGTGGAGGAAAACACACTCAAAAGAACGAAGATCGATTTGTCCATCAGCGAACTGCACCTTCTGGAGGCGGCGGGAAAAAGCGAAAAACAGGGCAGAACGATCAGCAAGCTTGCGCAGGAACTTGACATTACGCTTCCCTCCGTCACGGTTGCCATCAATAAACTTTTGAAGAAGGGGTATGTTACAAAAGCGCACAGCGGGGAAGATGCCAGGATGGTCTATGTGGTGCTGACAAAACAGGGGCGGAAAGTGGAACAGGCGCATCGCTATTTTCACCGGCAGATGGTACGTCAGGTCAGCAGGGAATTTAGCGAGGAAGAAAAGCAGATCCTTGCGCGCGGGATTTCCAAACTGGACGAGTTCTTTAAAAGGAAAAGTGCAGAAATGAACCTTTGACCCCCCCGGCGCGGCAGGCCCGGAGAGATTAGCACTGCCCTTCAAATGAAAAAGCACAACAGCATGGGAGGGAAAATCAATACAATTATGATACATACACCGCTTTGTGAACTGTTGGGGATTCAGTATCCGATTTTTCAGGGAGGAATGGCTTGGATCGCAGACGCTTCTCTGGCCGCGGCGGTTTCAAATGCCGGCGGTCTTGGGATCATTTCTGCCATGAACGCGGACGGCGATTGGCTGAAGACAGAAATCAGAAAGACCAGAGAAAAGACTGACCATCCGTTCGGGGTCAACATCATGCTCAAAAGCCCATTTGTGGAAAAGGTTGCCCGTGTTGTCGCGGAAGAAAAAGTTCCCGTGGTGACAACCGGAGCGGGGGACCCTGCACACTATATGGAACAGTGGCGCATGGCCGGAATCCACGTGGTTCCGGTCGTCGCTTCTACCGCCGTCGCGCGGCATGTGGAACGGGCGGGAGCCGCCGCAGTCATTGCGGAAGGCGGGGAATCCGGTGGGCATGTCGGGGACCTGACTACCATGGTGCTGGTCCCTCAGGTTTGCGACAGCGTCAAAATTCCCGTCATCGCGGCGGGAGGCATCGCGGACGGGCGAGGCATCGCGGCCGCGATGATGCTCGGCGCGGTCGGCGTGCAAGTTGGAACCCGTTTTTTGGTGGCCCGGGAGTGTACCGTCCATCAGAGTTATAAAAACCGAATTCTCAAGGCCAGAGATACCGGCACTATCGTAACGGGAAAGCGGCTTGGACATCCGGTTCGGTGTTTGAAAAATCCGTTTTCGCGGGAATTCCTTGCCAAAGAATACGACCCCAATGCGGATTTGAAAGAATTGGAGCGGATGGGCGTCGGTGCCCTGCGTCTTGCGGCGCGGGAGGGCGATGAGAAAAAAGGCTGCTTTATGGCGGGGCAGTCGGCGGCTTTGGTCAAACAAGAGCAGCCGGCTGCGGAGATCGTCACGGAGATGTTTACGGAGGCGGAAGAAATTCTGCGCGGAGGTACAAAATGGGTCAGATAGCTTTTGTTTTTGCCGGGCAGGGTGCTCAGTACCCCGGAATGGGAAAGATGCTATGCGAGGCTTCTCCGGCGGCCCGGACTGTCTTTGAGATGGCGGATCACATTCGGCCTGGCACTTCCAGGCAGTGCTTTGAAGGAACTAAAAAAGAACTTTCTGAAACAAATAATACGCAGCCCTGCGTTTTTACGGTCGATTTGGCCTGTGCGGCGGCATTGCGGGAAGCCGGCGTTGAAGCGGACGGCGCGGCAGGATTTTCTCTGGGAGAAATCCCCGGGCTTGCCTATGCGGGAATTCTCTCAGAGCAGGATGCATTCCGGCTGGTCTGCAAGCGTGCCGAGCTGATGGAGCAGTGCTCCAATAATAATGACGGGGCCATGGCGGCAATCTTAGGCCTGAGTACAAAACAGGCGGAACAGCTTTGCAGGGAAGCCGGAGTTTGGCCGGTGAATTACAACTGCCCTGGGCAGCTGGTGGCGGCAGGAGATGCACAGGCAATTTCCGCACTCCGCAGGCCGGCTGCCGCCGCGGGTGGAAGAGCCGTGCGCCTTGCCGTTTCGGGGGCTTTCCATTCCCCGGCCATGTCGAAGGCGTCGGATGGGCTTGCAGAGGAGCTGAAAGGATATTCTTTTCGGCAGCCCGCCATCCCGCTTTACTCCAACGTGACGGCAGAGCCTTACGGGGACGATGCGGCGGATCTGATTGCCCGGCAGGTTCAAAGCCCGCTGCTCTGGCAGGAAACGATTGAGCATATGATCGAGGCGGGCTTTGACACCTTCCTTGAAGCCGGCCCGGGCACTACGCTGTGCGGCCTGATCCGCAGGATATCCCCTGCGGTGCACACTGCAGGCGTGGAAAATCCGGAAAGTCTTGCGCAGGCAGTCCGGCTTGTAAAGGGGGAAAACCATTGACGCTTCAAGATAAAACGGCAATCATTACGGGGGCTTCCCGCGGCATCGGCAGAGAAATTGCGATCCGATTTGCGGGCGAGGGCGCCGACGTCGCCGTTCTTTATTCCGGAAACCGGGATGCGGCGGAAAAAGTCTGCGCGGAAATCCACAGTTTGGGCCGGAAAGCTGTTTCCTATAAGTGCGATGTTTCCAATCCGGATGAAGTTAAGGAAACAGTCAGGCAGATTCGGACCGATTTTCAGGGAATCGATATCCTTGTCAACAATGCCGGAATCGCAAAAGATCTTCTGGTGCCGCAGATGAAGGAAGAAGATTTCAACCGCGTTTTGGATGTGAACCTGAAAGGCGCATTCCATATGATCCGGCAGACCTATATGATTTTTGCGAGAAAACGCGCGGGCAGGATCATCAATATTTCTTCGGCTTCCGGGCTGATCGGCAGTGCGGGTCAGGCAAATTATTCTTCTGCAAAAGCGGGACTGATCGGGCTGACAAAATCGGTCGCACGAGAACTTGCGGGCCGCAATGTGACCTGCAATGCGATTGCGCCGGGGCTGATCGACACCGCAATGACCCGCGGGATGAATCAGGCGGCAAAAGAAAAAATTGTGGAGGCAATTCCGCTGAAGCGGATCGGCCAGGCAAGCGATGTTGCCAATCTCGCTCTGTTTTTGGCTTCGGATCTTTCCGGCTATATTACCGGAGAGGTGATTCGGGTGGACGGCGGCCTTTGCATGTAACTTTGAAAACTTTCTGGTGACCCGCCGGGACAGGCGGCCGCCACGATCAAAGGGGACCGGACGGGACCCTTGAGAGAACAGGGAGGCTGAATTGTGAGAAGAGTAGCGGTAACGGGCCTTGGCATCATTTCCCCGGTCGGGAACAGCGTCAAAGAGTTTTGGAACAGTTTGACGGCCGGAAAATGCGGCATCGGGTTTATTACAAAATTTGATACGACCAACTATAAGGTAAAAATTGCTGCCGAGGTAAAAAGTTTTGATCCCACCTGCTGTATGAAAAAAAGCGAGGTGCGGAAGACGGATTTGTTTACCCAGTATGCGCTGGCTGCAGCGGATCAGGCGATGAATGACAGCGGCCTTGCCGGAAAAATCGATCCGCAGCGCTTTGGCGTTTATGTCGGCTCCGGTATCGGAGGCATGCACACCATTGAAGAAGAAACGGAAAAACTGATGACCCGGGGGCCGTCGCGCGTTTCACCGTACTTTGTCCCAAAGATGATTATCAATATGGCGGCCGGCAGCATCGCCATCCGCTGCGACGCGGAAGGTCCCTGCCTGCCGGTTGTCACGGCGTGCGCAACCTCTTCCCAAACGGTGGGGGAGGCTTTCCGCGCGATTCAGCACGGATATGCGGATGCGATTCTTGCGGGAGGGGCGGAAGCCCCCATCCTCCCCATCGGAGTGGCTGGGTTTACAAGCTGCAGGGCTCTTTCCACAACGAATGATCCGCTGAACAGTTCTATCCCGTTTGACAGGCGCAGGGACGGGTTCGTCATGGGCGAAGGGGCCGGAATCCTGGTTTTGGAAGAATACGAGCACGCAGTCTCACGCGGGGCGAAGATTTACGCGGAGGTCACCGGCTATGGCAACACCTGCGACGCCTATCATCCGACCGCTCCCGACCCGGAGGCAAAGGGCGGAGCGGAGGCGATTCGCCTGGCTGCCCAGGAGGCCGGGATCAACGGGCAGGACGTGCTCTATATCAATGCGCACGGCACTGGGACCCCGCTGAACGACAGCACGGAGACGCTGGCAATTAAAAAAGCACTCCCGGCGCTGGCAAAAAGCGCCTATATCAGCTCCACCAAATCCATGACGGGGCATATGCTGGGTGCGGCGGGCGCAGCAGAGGCGATCGCTTCCGTTCTGGCACTTTTTACGGGGACAGTCCCGCCGACGATCGGGTACAAGGAACCGGACCCGGCCTGCGACCTGAACTATGTTCCCAACCGGTCGGTTCAGGCTGACCCGACTTCAGCGCTTTCCATATCGCTTGGGTTCGGCGGGCATAATGCCTGCATTGCCTTTCGAAAGGGAATGGAGGCTCAGCCGGCATGATCGATCTAAAGCAGATCCAGGCTTTGACGCAGATCTTAAAAGAGAATGATCTCAGCTTGCTGGAACTGAGCAGCGGAGAAGATAAAATCAAACTGGAACGAAAGCCAGCCGCCGCAGTCTTCGCTCCGCCTGCTCCGGCTGTTCCGGCGGCTCCCGCAGGAAAAGCGGTTCCTGCCGCACCGCAGCCGGGCTTTCGGGAAGTCAAATCACCGATGGTCGGCGTATTTTATGCTGCATCTTCGCCGGACTCTGGGCCGTTTGTCAAAGAAGGCAGCCGTGTAAAAAAGGGAGATGTCCTCTGCATCATTGAAGCGATGAAACTGATGAACGAAGTCAACGCGGAGCAAGATGGAAAAATCATGGAAGTCTGCGTGCAGAATGGCGATGTTGTCGAATACGGGCAGACGCTTTTTAAATATGTATGATCCGGCGGAAAGAGGATGACCCTCTGCCGTGAAGAACCATTTGCAAAAATGGAACGGAGGAACCTATGAATCGGGAAGAACTGATGAAAATCATGCCGCACAGGCCGCCGATGCTTCTGATTGACGAGGCGGAAAAGGGGGCGGACGGAAAAGCGCATGGCGTTTATACGGTAAAGGGGGACGAGTGGTTTTTGCGGGGACATTTTCCAGGCATGCCAATCGTGCCTGGCGTCATCCAATGCGAAATGCTGGCCCAGACCTGCTGCGTTCTGGCCGACGGCCTTGGGAAAGACGTCACCCCTATGTTCGCGGGAATCGACAAAGCGCGGTTTCGGAAAATTGTTGTGCCGGGCGACCGGCTTGAGATGGTATGTGAGCTTGTCAAAAGCCGTGGGCCGTTCTTTTTCGCAAAAGGTTCCGGCTTTGTCGGGGGAAAGCTTTGTGTCAGCGGGGAATTTTCGTTTGCCCTGGTGAAGACAGGGGGCGAATCGGCGTGTTCTCAAAAATCCTGATCGCAAACCGCGGCGAAATTGCCGTGCGGGTGATTCGCGCCTGCAGAGAGATGGGGATTTCAACCGTCGCCGTTTATTCGGAGGCGGACAGAGACGCGCTGCATGTCGGTCTGGCGGATGAATGTTACTGCATTGGACCGGCGCGCGCAAAAGACAGCTATCTGAACATGAGTGCCGTTTTGTCCGCTGCCATTGTAAGCGGAGCGCAAGCCATTCATCCAGGCTATGGATTTTTGTCCGAAAATGCGGAATTTGCCCGTTTGTGCGCAAAATGCGGGATTGCGTTTATCGGCCCTTCACCGGAGGTCCTCGCCCGGATGGGGGATAAGGACGAAGCTAAGCGCACTATGAAAGCGGCATCCGTGCCCGTAATCTCGGGGTCCGGGCTGGTTGAGAATCTCAGTCAGGCCAAGCAGGCGGCGGAGAAAATCGGCTACCCGCTTCTGATGAAAGCCCGTGCCGGCGGAGGCGGAAGAGGGATCCGCCTGATCCGGTCGGAAAGAGAATTTGACAAGGCGTTTTTTCAGGCTTCTGAAGAGGCAAACAATGCTTTCGGAGACGGTGGAATGTACCTGGAAAAGTATATGACCGGGGTAAAGCATATTGAAGTGCAGGTCCTGTGTGATTCGTTTGGGCATGTCGTCTGCCTTGGGGAGCGGGACTGCTCCATGCAGAGAAAAAACCAGAAAATCATGGAAGAAAGCCCTTCGCCGGGCGTTTCAAGTCAGGAGCGGGAAAAACTTTTTCAGATTTGCGAACATGCCATGCGCACGATCGGCTACACCGGCGCGGGAACGGTCGAATTTCTGATGGATCGGGACGGCAAATTCTATTTTATGGAAATGAACACGCGTCTTCAGGTGGAACACCCCGTGACCGAGATGGTGACGGGGGTCGACCTGGTGAAATGGCAGATCCGGATCGCTGCGGGTCTGCCCTTGGATTTCACTGCAAAAGACGTCCCGGTGCGCGGGCACGCGATCGAATGCCGGATCAACGCGGAAAATCCAAAAGAACACTTTCGGCCGGGGGGCGGTAAAGTCACAATGCTGCATTTACCGGGCGGGCCGTCGGTGCGTTTTGACACCGCGCTTTATCCGGATTATTTCATTCCGCCCTTTTATGATTCCCTGATTGGAAAACTGATCGTTCATGCTCGGACGAGGGAGGAGGCTGTCCGCAAAATGCAGGCCGCGCTGTGTGAGTTGGTGATTGAAGGGGTGGCTCATAACGGAGACTTCCTGCTGGAGCTGCTGCAGGATGATGCTTTTCAGTCCGGGCGCTACACGACTTCCTGTCTTGCGGAGCGTGGGTGTCTATGATTAGAGGAATTTTCAGGCACCCTAAAAATGAACTGGAAGGGGAGATCAAATGGAACAGGACTCCCGGCCCTTCCGTTCCGGAGGAGATGTGTGTCACCTGCCCTTCCTGCCGGAAAATGCTGTTCCGGGACGCCCTGGCGGAAAACAGCGATGTCTGCCCGCGATGCGGCTGGCATTTCCAAATCAGCGCGCGCCGGAGAGTCGCCCTCATTGCCGACGAAGGGACCTTTCAGGAACGGGATGCAGACATCGCTTCGCGAAACCTGCTGGGCTTTCCCGGCTATGACGAAAAACTGCGGCGGGCGCGGCGCACAGAATCCGGATCGGATGAGGTTGTGTGCGGCACCTGCCGGATCGGCGGGTGCCCGTGCTGTCTTTTCGCCATGGAACCCGCCTTTATGATGGGCAGCATGGGAACTGCGGTTGGAGAAAAAATTACCCGCCTGTTTGAATTTGCGGAAAAAAGCCGTCTTCCCGTTGTCGGATTTACCGCATCGGGAGGAGCCCGGATGCAGGAGGGAATTCTCGCTTTAATGCAGATGGCGAAAACCAGCGGGGCGGTTCGGCGGCACAGCGATGCCGGTCTTCTTTATGTCGCAG
>DHDF01000002.1:17809-18329 GCA_002399225.1 bacterium UBA4883 | reverse complement strand
AGCTTTGCCATGGAGGCGGATATCATTCTGGCGGAGCCCGGGGCGCTGATTGGTTTCGCGGGCCCGCGGGTGATTGAGCAGACGATGAGGCAGAAGCTGCCGCAGGGCTTTCAGAGCGCGGAGTTTTTGCTGGAAAAGGGATTTGTCGACCGGATTTCCAACCGAAAGACGCAGAAAGCCCTGCTTTCCCGGTTGCTGGAATTTCACGCGGGGTGTACAAAATGACTGCATATGAAAGGCTGCAGGCTGCCAGGGCCAATGGCCGTGCGACCGCGCAGAATTATATCGGAAGGCTGTTTCAAAATTTTACTGAACTGCACGGTGACCGCAGGTACGGGGATGATCGCGCGGTGATCACCGGAATCGGTCTGCTCGGCAGGCTGCCCGTCACGGTGGTCGGCATTGAAAAGGGCCACGGGACAAAAGAAAAAATCGCAAGAAATTTTGGTTCCGCACACCCGGAAGGATATCGGAAAGCTTTGCGTCAAATGAAGCTTGCGGAAAAATTCGGCCGCCCGGT
>DHDF01000002.1:17494-17712 GCA_002399225.1 bacterium UBA4883 | reverse complement strand
GCGGAAAAATTCGGCCGCCCGGTGATCTGTTTTGTAGACACTTCTGGGGCATACTGTGGCATTGGCGCGGAAGAGCGCGGGCAGGGCCAGGCAATTGCGGAAAACCTGATGGAGATGATGGGACTAAGGGTGCCTGTGGTTTCCATCCTGATTGGGGAAGGCGGCAGCGGAGGCGCACTGGCTCTGTCGGTTGCCGATGAAGTCTGGATGCTTGAAAA
>DHDF01000002.1:16842-17284 GCA_002399225.1 bacterium UBA4883 | reverse complement strand
TATTCGGTCATTTCCCCGGAAGGGTGCGCAAGCATCCTCTGGAAAGACCCCAAACGGGTCGGAGAGGCAGCGGAGGATCTGAAAATCACGGCGCAGGATTTGTTTTCTCTCGGAGTCGTTGAACGCGTTATCCCGGAGGGGCTTGGCTTTTCCAAGACCTGCGCCTTTTTAAAGATTCAGCTAATCCGCACGCTGAACCGAAACAGGAAACTCCCCGCGGAAGAGCTTGTTAGCCGAAGGTATCAAAGATTCCGCCGGATCGGCAGTGACTTTCCATCCTGCAATTAAAGCTTTTGCTTCGTTTGCTGTCGGCTACTTTTGAACATTTTTTTTAAAGCGGTCGGCCTGCGGAAATGCCGGCAGGTTGACACCGCATTCGAAAAAAGGTATAATAGCCTCGAAAACGGGGGGGACTCCACCGAGTTGAGAAGGTAAAACCTGA
>DHDF01000002.1:7164-16681 GCA_002399225.1 bacterium UBA4883 | reverse complement strand
TTTGAACCTGTCAGTTAACGCTGGTGTAGGGAACGTGCAAAGAGCGTAAATGGCTGGCGTTCGCCTGTTTTGGCGAGCGCCTTTTTTGCTTTTCAATCGAATATTTCACGGGGGGACTCAAATCGAGTTGAGAAGGTAAAACCTGACCCTTTGAACCTGTCAGTTAACGCTGTCGTAGGGAGCCCATATGAAATGCCCACCGAAAACGGCGGGCATTTTTTGCTGCCGGTGGAATTCCCCGTTTTGCAGCAAAAGGAGGAAGATAAGAATTGCGAAAATTTTGAAAAAGAGGAGGGGGTTTATGAAAAATCTTCTGACAATCGCAGGCTCCGACTGTAGCGGGGGAGCGGGTCTTCAGGCCGACCTGAAAACTTTTGCGGCCCATGGTGTGTATGGGATGAGCGTTGTCGTTTCCGTTGTGGCGGAAAACACCAGCCGGGTCCTTTCCGTCTGTGACATGGCTCCTTCCGTCATCAGGGACCAGATGGACGCCGTATTTGAGGATATCCGGGTAGACGGGGTTAAGGTAGGGATGCTTTCCGGTTCGGAGCAGATGCGGGCCGTTGCGGAAAAGCTTCGGCAGTACCGGCCGCGCGGCATCGTGCTGGACCCCGTCATGGTGGCCAAAGGCGGCAGCGCGCTGATGCATCCGGACGCCCTGCAAACCATGAAAGAAGAAATGCTTCCGCTGGCGGAAGTCCTGACGCCGAATTTGCCGGAGGCGGAAGCACTTACTGGGAAAAAGATCGAAACTTTGGAAGACCGTCGGCGGGCGTCGGTGGAGATTCACCGCATGGGGGTGAAAAATGTCTTGATCAAGGGAGGCCACCTTTCCGGCGAAGCGGAGGATCTGCTGTATGACGGCACCGAATATTACACGTTTACCCACAAAAGAATTGAAACAAAGAATACGCACGGGACGGGCTGCACGCTTTCTTCCGCTATCGCGGCAGACCTGGCGCTGGGCATGGAAGTGCCTGAGGCGGTCCGCGCGGCGAAAGAATATGTGACGCGGGCCATTGAGCATGCGCTGCCAATTGGAAAAGGGCACGGCCCGACCAATCATTTTTATTTTATGAAAGGAGTGCAACAATGAAAGAATATCATACTCAGATGGAAGCTGCCAAAAGGGGAATCCTTACGAATGAAATGAAAGCGGTTGCGGCCAAAGAGCAAAGAGATCCGGAGGAGCTTCTGCCTCTGGTCGCTTCAGGGCGTGTGGCGATCCCGGCCAACGTTGGGCATACGGCGCTTTCCCCGGAAGGAGTCGGGGGAGGCCTGACGACAAAAATTAACGTGAATCTCGGCGTTTCCGGCGACTGCAAAAATTACGACGTCGAACTTCAGAAGGCAAGGCTTGCGGCAAAATTCGGCGCGCAGGCTATCATGGATCTGAGCAATTACGGAAAGACGCGGGAATTCCGGCGCCGCCTGATTGCCGAGTCCCCGGCGATGATCGGAACGGTGCCCGTTTACGATGCGGTCGGCTACCTGGAAAAGGATCTGCTGGAAATCACGGCTCAGGACTTTTTAAAGGTGGTGGAGGCACATGCCAAAGAGGGCGTGGATTTTATGACGATTCACGCGGGCATGAACCGCCGCGCTTTGAAAGCGTTTCGCCGGGAGGGCAGAGAAATGAATATTGTCTCCCGCGGGGGGTCCCTGCTATTTGCGTGGATGGAAATGACCGGGAACGAAAATCCGTTTTTCGAGCATTATGACGAGCTGCTGGATATTCTGCGCGAATATGACGTGACAATTTCCCTTGGCGATGCCTTGCGGCCCGGATGTCTGGATGACAGCACCGACGCCGGCCAGATTGCCGAACTGATCGAAATCGGCGACCTGACCAAGCGGGCCTGGGAAAAAGACGTGCAGGTGCTGGTGGAAGGTCCGGGCCATATGGCAATGAATGAAATTACCGCCAACATGGCACTGGAAAAACGCCTGTGCCACGGTGCGCCGTTTTATGTTCTCGGGCCGCTGGTCACGGATATCGCGCCGGGCTACGACCACATCACCGCGGCGATCGGCGGGGCGATCGCCGCGGCTGCCGGGGCTGACTTTCTATGCTATGTCACTCCGGCGGAGCATCTTCGCCTGCCGGATCTGGACGATGTCAAAGAAGGGATCGTCGCGAGTCTGATCGCGGCCCATGCGGCGGATATTGCAAAGGGTGTGCCCCATGCCCGCGAGCGTGACAACCGGATGGCAAAGGCCCGCAAAAAGATGGACTGGGATGAGATATTCCGCCTTGCCATCGATGGAGAAAAGGCCGAGCGGTATTTTGAAAGCACACCGCCTGCCGACCGCCATACCTGCTCTATGTGCGGAAAAATGTGCGCGGTAAGAACGACCAATCTGATTTTGGAAGGGAAAAAGGTCGAATTCTGTTCTGAAAAGTAAAGAGAGGAATGAAAAAATGGGTCAACTCGGAAAAAATCTTCCGAAGATTTTTGCATCAATCCGAACAAAGTCTCCGCTGGTTCACAACATCACCAACTATGTTACGGTGAACGACTGCGCCAACGTCCTGCTGGCGGTCGGCGCTTCCCCAATCATGGCGGACGACATCGGGGAGGCGGCGGAAATCACCTCTCTTTCCTCCGCCCTGGTGCTCAATATCGGTACGCTGAACCGGCGCACGGTCGAGTCGATGCTGGCCTCCGGCAAAAGAGCGAATGAGACCGGAATTCCCGTTGTGCTGGACCCGGTCGGAGCCGGAGCCTCCGCCCTTCGCAACCAAACTGCTCTGGAAATTCTAAAGCGGATTCAAATCACGGTGCTTCGCGGAAACCTTTCGGAACTATCCTTTTTGGCCGGTATGAGCGCTTCCACTAAGGGTGTGGATGCCTCTGAGTCCGATGCGGGCAATGACGCTGTCTTTGCCGCGGTGTCGGCCGCAAAGCGATACCGCTGTACCGCTGCGGTCACGGGGGCGGTCGATGTCATTTCCGACGGAGAACGAACGGTGAAGCTCTACAACGGCCATCCGATGCTTTCCCGCGTAACGGGAACCGGATGTATGACCTCCGCGTTGGCGGGAGCCTGCGCAGCCGTCGCAAATGATCCGCTTGCGGCCGCGGCCGCGGCCGTCGCTTCTATGGGGATCGCAGGGGAACTTGCCTATGAGTCCGCTGGAAAAGCCGGAACGGGCAGCTTCCATCTCGCGGTAATCGATGCACTGAGCCGACTGGACGCCGCTCTGTTTGAAAAGAGGCTGAAACTGGATGAAGCGTAAGATGAATTATACGCTGTACTTATGCACAGACCGAGACTTAATGAGCACCGCAACCTTGGAAGAAGCGGTGGAGCAGGCCATTTCCGGGGGGTGCACCCTGGTTCAGCTGCGGGAAAAAAACTGCTCTTCCCTGGACTTTTACCGAACGGCCCTCAGTATCAAGTCGATTACCGACCGCCGTGGAGTTCCTCTCATCATCAACGATCGGGCGGACATCGCACTTGCCGTCGGAGCGGCCGGGGTGCATGCAGGTCAGAGCGATCTGCCGTGCACAGTGCTTCGCGCTCTGCTGGGACAGGACAGGATCATTGGTATTTCCGCCGCGACCGTCGCGGAAGCGGTTCAGGCGCAGCGGGATGGTGCGGATTACCTCGGCGTGGGGGCCATGTTCCCAACCGGGACGAAGGCGGATGCCGAGGCGGTATCCATGAAGACGCTCATGGAGATCCGCCGCGCCGTTTCCATTCCGATTGTGGCTATCGGCGGAATCAATCCTCAGAATGTCGCAAAGTTCCGGAACACGGGAATCGACGGCCTTGCGGTGATTTCCGCCATCCTTGCAAAGCCGGACATTGCCGCCGCCGCGCGTGAACTGCGGGCACAGTTCCGCCCTTAAAACCGAAGATCAAAAATGCGGAGCCTCTCTTTCTTTCTAGGGAGGCTCCGCATTTTTGATCTTTTATTGCCGTTCTGTGTAAATCTTTACCGCATCCCTCAGAAATTTCGCAAGGCCGGGCTGTAACCGGTCGTAATAGGCGGTAAACCGCGGGTCGTTTACATACATTTGCGCCAGTGTCGCGTGGGCTTCCGGGCTGTACCGTTCCCAGGTATAAGAAAGCCATTTACGGTGCAGCGCGGCGGCGTGCTGAGCGGCTTTCCCGGAGGGATCTCCGGTTTGAAACGCGCTGAGAAGAGCGCGTTTCAGCTGCTGTTCCACAGCCTGAAACTCTTCATATTTTTCCTGCGTCATACCGCGTATTTTTCGGTTACTGTTTTCGACGGCCTCCTTCCCGTACTTTTCCCGAATTTCCGCTCCGTAGCGCACTTCGTTTCGGCTGATCAGCGCTTCCTTGAAGCCTTCGAATTTTTCTTTGTCCGTCATAGCTGTTTCTCCTTTCTCACAGGCGAGCGTCTTTTCCACGTTGTGGATCAAGAGGTTAAGACGCGCCCGTTGTTGGAGGAGAAGCGCATGGTGGCGGTGAAGAGCTTCCGTAGCGCTGAACCCGGGGGAATCGAGGATCTTTCCGATTTCGCTCAGGCTGACGCCCAGCTCCCGGTAAAAGAGGATCTGCTGCAGTCGGCGCACCTGTGCTTCGCCGTAAATTCGGTAGCCGGATTCCTTTCGCCTTGCCGGCTTCAGCAGGCCGATTTCGTCGTAATACCGGAGGGTGCGCGTGCTGACTCCGGAAAGTTTTGCAAATTTTTGAATGGTGTATTCCATGCCGGTCTTCTCCTTCCTGAAAAGATTTTAAAGGATGCCGTTACGTCAAAGTCAATCCTTTTTTAAAAAAAATTTCTTTCTTTTTGTTCTCTTTACTAAAATTATTTTTTAGCTGATATTAACTCTTGAAATCAGCTCGTTCCAAGTATATGATTAGCATACTAAACTGAAACGGTGGAAAAAATCCGTTTTGCAGAACCCTCCCCGAAAAACTCTTTTCTGAAACGGCGCTGTGGCACATAGAATAAAATCGGGAGGGATCAACATGAATCAACCAAATGATAGCGCTGGGGTAGCCGTTCAGGAAAAGTGCCGTGTATTTGCTTACCACAGCACCAAAGTCCTGACTCTGAGTGTGCAGTTCCTCGAAATCTGCCTGAATGAAAATCCGCAGGCGCAGGCCAGAATCAATGCGAGATTCCGCGCACAAGGGAGCAATTTTGCACGGTATGCGGCGGGAACGCTGTATCGTCAAGCCGTCCGCGATTACCACCGCGCACAGGAACACAATTACCCATTTCGGTCCTATGACGCTGCCATGAAATATGAAGTCGCGATGAATCAGGACTGCTATTTCAGCGCTTACCGCGATCAGTATGAGTTTACCGGAGGCGTGCATGGAAACACAGTTCGGGCTTCTGACACATTCAGCCTGAGGAACGGGAGAAAGTTCGCCCTTTCCCACTTTTTTGCACCCGGCGTCAATTATCGGCAGCTTGTCACTGCGGAAATTTTAAAGCAGGCGGAAAAAAACGTGCAGAACGATCCCACCGTTTATTTTAACAACTACAAGCATCTAATTCTAAAATACTTCCGCCCGGAAAATTACTATCTCACTTCGGAAGGAATTGCCATCTATTACCAGCAATATGACATTGCCCCCTATTCGACCGGCATTGTCACCTTTATTCTTCCTTACAAGGCGCTTGAAATTCAGCTTGCGTGCCCTGGGCGGTGCTGACGCTTCTGGGCTGCCCGGCTTTTCAGGGAGGCCATGATCTTCCCTAAAAGACGAAAATTTACATCGTTTAAGAAAGAGGAACTTATTTGAAACTTCAGTTTTTGCATCAGGGGACTGAGCAGCGGAGGGAGTTGATCCTTCACGGAAGCGCTCTGTCTACCCTGATGATGCTGTCCTTGCCCACCCTGATGATGAGTGTGATCCAGGCGCTGCTGCCGCTGTCTGACGGCCTGTTCGTCAACAATGTGGCGGGAACGCTGGTCGCCAGCGCAGTGACCTATTGCGGGCCGGTGATCAATATGATGATTTCGCTGGCACAGGGGATCAGCGTGGCTGCCATGGCAATCATCGGCCAGGCCAACGGGCAGGGAAATTTTGAAAGAGTCAAGCATATTTCCACGCAGGTGGTTGTTTTCGCTTCCGCCGTGGGGTTGTGCGTAGCTCCTCTGTCGGCTCTGGCTGCTTTCCCAGTGTCTGCAAATGTGGATCCGGAGATTTCTCATAATGTGTTTCTCTATGTCAGCCTGTATGCGTTTGTCCTTCCGTTTTCTTTTTTGGAAAGCATCTACAACGCGATCAAGAATGCCACGGGAAAACCGGAAGCGACCTTTATCCGTATGCTGCTTTTGCTGATGCTGAAAATTCTGTTCAATTTTGTCTTTATTGTTTTTATGTCCCTTAAAATTGTCGGGTGTATTCTTTCCTCCCTTTGTTCCAACGTCCTGATCTGTATCTGGATGTTTTATGAACTGTTTGTGAAAGAAGGGGAGGACAAGCTGTCGCTGCAGGGATTCCATTTCGACCGGGACTTGATCCGGCAGCTGGTCAAAGTCGGTGTCCCAGCCATGCTGGCAAGCCTGATGATGAACCTGGGCTTCTTCCTGATCAACCATGAAACCCAGAAATACGGGGCGGTCGTCCTGAACGGGCAGGGAATTGCCAACAATATCACGGAAGTGTGCTTTAATCTTCCGGCGGCGTTCGGCTCCGCGGTGACGACGATGGTCAGCATTAACATCGGCGCCAGGCAGCCTTCCAATGCCAAGCGCTCCTGTTGGGTGGGCTGTGCGGCGAGTGTGGTGACGGCGCTGGCAATCATCGCGGTCATCGTGCCGCTTTCCCCGCATCTGACGGTTCTGTTTACCCATCAGGCCGACGTCCTTGAAATCGCCAACCGGGCGCTGCATATCTATACCTATTCCGTGGTGGGATTCGGTGTCTGCATGGCGGTTCAGGGCGCCTTTATCGGGCTGGGGCAAACGAAGGTTCCTCTGCTGATAGGAGTCCTTCGTATCTGGCTGCTGAGATATCTTTTCATCCTTGCGACGGAAAAGGCACTGCAGTATTATGCGGTGTTCTGGGGTAATCTTTTTTCCAATTATATGGCGGCGGTTCTTTCGATTCTTTTGCTTCTGCGGATCAAATGGGTCTCAAATTTACAGTGAGAAAAAACCGGCTGCCTTAAATTCTTGAAACGGAATTTTTCTTCTTTTCCGTTTCCGCAACCGCCATCCGGTCACAGAGTTCATTTTCCGGATGCCCCGCATGTCCTTTCACCCAATGAAACGTGACTTTGTGGAGTTCAAGCAGATGCAGCAGAATTTCCCAGAGATCACTGTTGAGGGCCGGCTTTTTGTCGGCCTTTCTCCAGCCGTGTTTCCGCCAGCTTTCGGCCCAGCCTTTCCCGATTGCGTCGCAGACATAGCGGGAGTCGCTGGTCAGACTCACCTCGCACGGTTCCCGAAGCTGCCGCAGGGCTTCAATGACACCGGTCAGTTCCATTCTGTTGTTGGTTGTGGCGGTTTCGCCGCCGCTCAGCCTTTTTTCCCGGTCACCGTAACGCAGGATTGCACCCCATCCTCCGGGCCCTGGATTTCCGCTGCAGGAGCCGTCCGTAAAAATTTCTACCCGTTTCATTCGAATCACCGTGAACCCTTTCCTCATTTCTGTCATTATAGCATGAAGTTTCCCTCTGTACAAATACCAGCGGGAGATACAGACCGCTTTTCTTTTTAAATCTTGATTAAATGGTATCAGTTTGGCTATAATAAAATCTGCATCGGAAAAATCGTATTGACAGCCTTTGGGAATCAAGGTACAATAAACAAGATATAAAGCTTTCATTTTGGCAATTCGCGGAAGTAAACTCCGCTTTTAGCACATAAAAAGCAGTTCCATTACATTTTTGCGCGGGCTCGGTGCAGCGTAAAAGGTAAATCAAAATAGTGGAAAGCCAGATCCGTTTGACCCGATTGTCGACGGATTCTATATGGCTGTACCCAAAAAATGATGGAGGTCATTTTGTGACGGAAAAACAATTAAATAAGGAAACGGCCGACCGCCAGGGTGATGATACTCAGAAAACCGGAGCGGTTCAGGAAAAACACCCTGAACTTTACCAGAAAATCACTCCGCCGCGGGACTCTTCGCAAAAGCCGGCGAAACCACGTCCGGCGGCGCGGCGGGGAAAGCGGCCGAGTGCGAAAGGCAGTCCTGCGGAACATCAGCCGCGCACCGGACGCCAGCCCGCTTCGGCAAAGCCGCAGAGCGCGAATGGAAACCAGAACGGCGATGTGGCTCAGGCAGCCGGGACAAAGGCCAAAAGCTCCCGCCAGAAGAGCGGAGGCAGGCGGAAGAATGCGGCAAAAGAGCCGCTGACTGCCATCCAGAAAACCGTGCAGCAGTACCTGACGGAGCAATCTGCCCGTGAGAAGAAAGAAGCGGCTGCTCAAAAGAGCAAACGGAATCGCAGAAGCCGGCAGGGCCAGCAAAAGCCGTCGATCCGCGTTTATTTTCTCGGCGGACTGAACGAAGTTGGCAAGAACTTTACGGTCTTTGAGTGCGAAGGCGATATGGTGATTGTGGACTGCGGTATGGCTTTCCCAGATGGTGATATGCTCGGTGTGGATTTGGTGATCCCGGATTTCACCTTTGTGGAGCGGAATGCGGAGCATATCCGCGGGATTATACTGACACATGGCCACGAGGATCACATCGGAGCGTTGCCGTATTTGCTGAAAAAGATCAATGTCCCGATTTATGGCGCTCCTTTCACCTTGGCACTGGTCAACAGCAAGTTGAAAGAGCACGGCCTTCAGAATTCCGTGAAGGCGGTGGTGGTCCAACCGGGCGATCATGTTCAGCTTGGGTGCATGGATATCGAGTTCATTCATGTCAACCACTCCGTCCCGGATGCGGTAGCCCTTGCCATCCATTCCCCCGCTGGCGTTCTGGTCCATACGGGAGATTTTAAGATCGACTGCACCCCGACACAGGGAAAAATGATCGACTTGGACCGCTTGGCTCAGCTTGGGAACGAAGGGGTTCTGGCCCTGCTTTCCGATTCTACGAACGCGGAGCGCGAAGGCTACACCAAGTCCGAGAAAAAAGTGGACAGTTCGTTTGACATGCTGTTTAAGCGCGCACAGGACAATCGCATCATTATTGCAACGTTTGCTTCGAATGTCAGCCGCGTGCAGCAGATTATCAACTGCGCCGTGAAGTATGGGCGAAAAGTAGCACTCTCCGGCAGAAGCATGGTCAATGTAATGACCATCGGCGTGGAACTTGGCTATCTGGATGTCCCCGATGGGGTGCTGATTGATATCGATATGATCAGCCGTTACCCCAAAAATAAGATTGTGCTGGTCACGACAGGCAGTCAGGGAGAGCCGATGAGCGCTCTGACGCGCATGGCATTTGCCGACCACCGCAAGGTAGAGGTGGGTCCGGGCGATTTTATCATCATCTCTGCCCGCCCGATCCCCGGCAATGAAAAGACGATTGGAAATGTGATCGATGAACTGATGAAACGCGGCTGCCAGGTGATTTATGAGTCGATGTATGAAGTTCATGTTTCCGGCCATGCCTGCCA
>DHDF01000002.1:0-7045 GCA_002399225.1 bacterium UBA4883 | reverse complement strand
CAGGAAGAGCTCAAGCTGATGCAAGGGATCGTAAAACCGAAATATTTTATTCCCGTCCACGGGGAGCAGAAGATGCTGCGCAAAAATGCGGAGCTTTCCTACTCGATGGGAAGAGATCCGAAAAATGTTTTTATCGGGGATATCGGCGACGTTGTGGAACTCAATGAGAATTATATGAAACGTCTTTCTCCGGTCCCCGCCGGGCGTGTTCTAGTCGACGGTTTGGGAGTCGGCGATGTGGGAAGTGTTGTTCTGCGGGACCGCAAACATCTAGCGGAAGACGGACTGCTCGTGGTGGTCTGCACCATTTCCTGCACGGATGGGCACATCATCGCCGGGCCGGATGTTGTCTCTCGCGGGTTTGTCTATGTGCGGGAGTCCGAGCCATTGATCGACGAAGCGCGCAATCTGGTTGTTTCCGTCCTGAAGGACTGTGCGAAAAATCGGATCCACGACTGGGGAACATTGAAAACCCGTATTAAGGACGAACTGTCTAAGCTGCTTTACAACCGTACACGCCGCAGTCCGATGGTTCTACCGATTATCATGGAAGTGTAAGCTTCCCGAACGGGTTTTAAGGGGTAATTAGTTTTGAAAAAAAAAGTATGGGCGTCTTCTCCTGTCTTTTTTGTCATTTCTGCGGTTTTGCTGTTGACGGCTGCCCTCAGCTGGTTTTGGAGCACTGTCATCTTTACGGCGGAGATTTCTCTTGCAGCGGTTTCGATCGTTGCAGTGGTGCTTGCAAACCGCCATTTTAAAGCGCATATTTTATACGCTTCCAAAAGCGTGGGAGAAGTGCTGACCGGGGAGCAGTACTGCTCGCTGAAGCAGTTTGCGCTGCCGGTTGCCGTTATTGGCGAAGAGGAAGATATTATCTGGGTAAACGATGCTTTCTTGGAGCAGGTCAGCGCAAACCGCGAATGCCGTGGCGACCATATTATGAAATTTATCTACCCTGCTACGGTGGAACAGATCCTTTCCGCCGTTGGAACCGACATCACAGTAGGCGCTCGACAGTACACGGTATTTGGAATTCGGACGGACGCGGGATGTGCCCTGTACTTTCTCGACGACACGGCTTTTCAGGAAATCAGTCGGAATTATGAGGAAAGCCGTCCCATTGTGATGCTGGCAAGCTTCGACAACCGGGAAGAACTGACCAGGGACTCCACTTCCAACGAAGAAATCAGGATCACTTCGGAAGTGGAAGATACCCTGAATCGCTGGTCCCAGGGTCTAGGTGGCTTTTTTAAACGGCTGAGCAACGGGCGTTATTTGATCTTGACGGATGAGTCCCATCTGCGCACTGAAATGAAAAAGCGTTTTCCGCTTCTTGATGCTGTTCACGGTGTCAAAGCGGCGGATCGCCTGAGCGCTACGGTTTCCATCGGTGCATCCCGCGGAGCGAAGACCCTGCAGGAAGCGGACGAATGGGCCAGGAGCGCTTTGAATATGGCACTCGGACGCGGCGGCGACCAGGTTGCGGTGAAGGAGGCGGACGGTACATATGAATTTTTCGGCGGCCTTTCCAACGGCACAGAAAAGAGGGATTCGGTCCGCACGCGAGTCTTTGCGGCTTCCATTTCAGATGATATTAAAGAGAGCGATGTCGTCTTCATCATGGGACATAAATATTCCGATTTAGACTGTATCGGCGCTGCAATCGGCATGTGGAATGCAGCCTGCAAAACACTTTGCCGCCCTTCCTATATTGTGGTAAATCTGGAGCAGAGCCTTGCTTCGCCGCAGATCAGAGCGCTTCAAAGCACCTATCCGAAGGAAGAAATTTTTATGTCTCCGCAGGAGGCGCAGGGACTGGTGACGCCGCGGAGCATGCTGGTGGTGGTGGATACCCATTCGCCGGATTTTGTAGAGAGCGCGGATCTGCTTCAGTCCGTCTCGCGTGTTGTGGTCATTGATCATCACCGCATGATGGTCCGGCACATTGAAAACGCGCTGGTTTTTTTTCACGAGCCTTATGCAAGTTCCACCAGCGAGATGGTGACAGATCTCCTGCAGTATATCGGCGACAGCCATGTGACACAGACGGAGGCGGAAGCCCTGCTTTCCGGCATTATGCTGGACACCAAAAACTTTGTGCTGAAAACGGGGGCGCGTACCTTTGAGGCAGCGGCCTATCTCCGCCGTAAGGGAGCAAATACCGTCAATGTGAAGCGCATGTTTTCCGATTCTCTCGATGCCTACAAGGCAAAGTATAAAATTGTATCTAACGCGGAAATCTTCGGCCGTTTTGCGGTTGCTTCCACGGAAAAGGAATTCCAGGATATCCGGATTGCTTCTGCCCAGGCAGCGGACGAGCTGCTCTCCATCCAGGGAATTGACGCTTCTTTTGTGCTGTTTCCAGCGGGCGACGTCATCAATATTTCTGCTCGCTCCCTCGGCGACGTCAATGTTCAGCTGATTATGGAAGCCCTGGGCGGCGGCGGCCACCTGACTATGGCGGGCGCACAGCTCAGTGGCCTGACGGTGGCCGAGGCAAGGAAGCGCCTAATTGCGGCCATCCGTGACTTTACGGAAAAAACATCCAATCATTCCAATGAGATGAATTAGGAGGTACCCAATGAAAGTAGTATTGCTTCAGGACGTGAAAGGCACAGGCAAAAAGGGGGCGCTGGTTCAAGTCAGCGACGGTTATGCCAGAAACTTTCTGTTGCCGCGCAAACTTGCCAAAGAAGCAAATGCACAGGTGATGAGCGAACTGAAAAACGCCGAATCCGCCAAAGAATGGCGCATCCGGAAAGAGACGGAAGAAGCCCGGGCGAATGCCGCTTCCATTGAGGGAAAAACGCTCCGGCTCTATGCGAAAGCGGGGCAGGGGGGCAAATTGTTCGGTTCCATCACCGCAAAAGAAGTTGCCGAAGAGCTGAAAAAGAACTTTCACGTGGATGTTGACAAAAGAAAAATTCTGCTCGACGAGGATATCCGCGCTTTTGGTACCTATGAATGTGAAGTAAAGCTGTATGCTGGCATTTCTGCTAAAATTTATGTTTTAGTGGGAGAAGAACCATAAGGCATTTAAGGAATCGTGGCAGAAGGAGGATAGCAAAGTGGAATCAATGGAGTCCAGAGCTTACTCCGGATTAAATCTCCCGTTTAGCCCGGAAGCGGAGCAGTCTGTGCTCGGAGCTGTTTTGCTGGACCCTTCCTGCATGGACCGCATTGCGGAAATTCTTCCGCGTCCGGAGTATTTTTATCAGACCAACAACAGCCTGATTTATTCCTCTATGCTGGAACTTTTCACCGAAGGCCGTCCGGTTGATTTTGTCACCCTGCTGGAAAAGCTGCGGCAGACGGAAGATTTTGAGGAAAACGGCGGGAAAGCCTATCTGCTTCAGCTTGCGCAGCTGGTTCCGTCCATTTCCAATGTGGAAACCTACGCGAAGATTGTCCGCGACAAATATGATGTTCGTATGTTGATCACGACTGCGCGCGATATTCTGGAAGAGGCGTCTGCCGGAGCTGCCGATTCTGAAACTCTGCTTGACAGCGCGGAACAGCGTATTTTTGATATCCGGCGCGGGAAAAATATGCAGGGCCTTCAGCGAATCGATGAAATCGTCGTCGACGAGTTCGACCGGCTGGATCTGCTGAATTCCCCGGATGCGGACCAGTACAAGGGTGTCCCGACTGGAATTCGGGAACTGGATGAGACCATTACGGGCCTCAACCGCTCCGACCTCATCCTTCTGGGTGCGCGCCCCGGCATGGGGAAGACCAGCTTTGCCTTAAACATTGCCCGCAATGCTGCGGTCAAGGCAAAAAAGCGCGTTGCGTTTTTCTCGCTTGAAATGAGCAATGAACAGCTGGTTTCCCGCCTTTTGTCCACGGAAGCTTTGGTGGAGGGAACGAAGCTCCGCACCGGAAAGCTGAACGAAGACGAATGGGTGCGTCTGATTGAAGCGGGTGATATCCTTTCAAAATCACAACTGTATTTTGACGACAACCCCAGCATCACCGTGCCGGAAATCAAAGCAAAGCTTCGCCGGCTGAAGGATGTCGATCTGGTTGTGATCGACTATCTTCAATTGATGACCGCTTCCAGGCGGATCGACAACCGGGTGCAGGAGATTTCTCAAATCACACGGAACCTGAAGATTATGGCGAAAGAGCTCAATGTGCCGGTCCTGACCCTCTCTCAGCTGGCCCGTGACAGCGAGAAACGAACCAATCACCGCCCGGTTCTTTCCGATTTGAGAGATTCCGGCTCCATCGAGCAGGATGCGGATATCGTTTTATTCCTGTACCGTGACGAATATTACCAGGACAGCGGCGAACTGCCGGAAGATGCGGATCGTAACCAGTGTGAATGTATTATTGCGAAAAATCGCCATGGGCAGACCAAGACGATCCCGCTGCACTGGCAGGGAGAATACACACGCTTTACCGCGCAGGAGGTTATTCACAGTGAATGACCTAATTTTGAAACTGGAACAGAAGATCAGGACTACCATCTGCGAAGAGAAAATGCTACCGGAAGGCTGTCGGGTAGTAGCCGGAGTGTCAGGCGGCGCCGATTCGATGGCTTTGCTTCATTTTCTGAAGAAGTATGCTGAACAGCATGGGATTTTTTTGACTGCGGCCCACGTCAATCATGAGCTGCGCGGGGAAGAATCGGATGCGGATGAGGCGTTCGTTACTTCCTGGTGCGCTGAAAACCATGTGGAGCTCCGTGTTCTTCATGCGGATGTTGCCTTATTGGCGAAGAAAAGTTCACAAGGGCTGGAAGAATGCGGGCGGAACATCCGCTATACTTTTTTTCGTAAACTTTGCGGACCGAACGGACGGATCGCCACCGCTCACACCCTGACCGACAGTGCGGAAACCGTGCTGATGAACTTGGCGAAAGGGGCGGGCCCGCATGGGCTTTCCGGCATCCCGCCCGTCAGGGGCGAAGTTGTGCGTCCGCTGATCCGTTTGACCAGGGCGGAGACCGAGGCCTACTGCCATGCTTATGCCATCTCTTATGTGACGGACCGCACGAACCTCACAGACGAATATGCGCGAAACCGGATCCGGCACAGCGTAGTGCCTGTCTTGCGCGGAATTAATCCCTGCTTTGAGCGGGCGGTTTTTAAAACCACCTGCCTGCTGAGGCGGGATGAAGAATATTTGTTGAGCCTTGCGCAAGAGGAGCTGAAAAAAGCTGCCGGTGCGAACGGCGGCTATTCTCTGGAGCGTCTGGCAAATCTGCCGGACGCCGTTTTATCCCGCGCAGTTGCCGCAGCGGTCCGAAAGGTAACGCCGGCACGCCTCGGATATGATCATATCGAAGCCGTAATCAGCATGATTCGCCTCGGTTTCGGCAATCTTACGCTTCCGGGCGGAATACAATGCTGCGCAAGCGGCAATACTTTTTTTGTCCTTCCCTGTGCGGTTCGGCCTGTGCGGTGGAAGGTGCCTCTCAGGCTTCCGGTGACGGTTCTTCCGGATGGGCGGTCCCTTTGTATTCGAGAGAAATCTTCTAAAATAAAAAATCATGATAAAAATAACAATTTGCTGTTTAATAATCGGATCAACTATGATACAATATTGAATACTGACAGTTATGTCCGGAACAGACTGCCAGGTGATCAATTCCGCCCGGCGAAGAGGGGCGTTACAAAGACCCTGAAGAAAATGTTGAATGAGCAAAAAATTCCTTTGTTTCGCCGTGAACAGCTTATTGTTCTGGAATGTGGAGGAAAAATTCTTTGGGTGGAAGGGCTTGGCCCATCAGAGACGGCGGCGGTTACGGACAAAACCCGGCGTGCGGCCGAAATCATCATCAAGGAGTGCTAAATCTGTGCATCAGTTAACCGATGACGTCAAAGAAGTATTGTTCAGCGAAAAACAGCTTGCAAAAATGGTTGCGGGCATGGGGACTAAAATCAGCAGGGATTATGAGGGGAAAAACCTTTTGATGGTCAGCATTTTAAAAGGTTCGGTCGTGTTTATGTCAGACCTAATGCGTTCGATCACAATTCCGTGCAGCATTGATTTCATGGCGGTTTCCAGCTATGGTTCAGGTGTAAAAACCTCGGGAGTGGTTAAGATTATAAAGGATCTGGATATCAACTTGACCGGATATGATGTCCTGATTGTAGAAGATATTTTGGACAGCGGCCTTACCTTAAGCTACATACTGGAACTTTTGCAGGCGCGCATGCCAAAGAGCATCCGGCTCTGCACGCTGTTTGATAAACCGGACCGCAGAACTGTCAACATTAAAGCTGATTATGTGGGCACGGAAGTTCCGGATGAATTTATCGTCGGGTATGGCCTCGATTACGATGAAAAATACAGGAACCTCCCGTTTGTTGGGATTCTGAAGCCGGAGGTTTACGGAGGCTGAACCGAACTGGGGAGGGCCGACTCATATAAGGAGTGAAGCGTATTTGGACAACAGAAAAACCGTAAAGAATATTGCCTTGTTTTTGGGCATACCGATCCTGTTACTGGTTTTGCTTGCGATGGTTCTGAATAACCATACGGATAAGACTTATAATTATTCGGAAATCTTATATGATTTTGAGGACCAGAAGGTGACGGATTACTCCCTTGATCTTGGCAGCGGCGAGATGCTTATCAAGCTTAAGGACAACACTCAGATTTCCTATGTTGCGCCAAGCGCGATGCAGCTGGTTGAGGATATCCGGCCTTATGTGCAAAAATACAACCAGGATCATCCTAATGCGCGTATGACATTCAACTGGAAAAAGCCTGCGGAAACAAGCTGGCTTTCCAGTGTGCTGCCAATGCTTCTGACCCTTGCCGTTATGCTGCTGTTCTGGTGGTTTATGATGAAACGGCTGAACACCTCTATGGGCGATGCCGGCAAACAGATGAATTTTGGCAAGGCGAAGATCAAGCAGATGGCGGACGAAAAGCGTAAAACGACCTTTGCAGATGTGGCCGGAGCGGACGAAGAGAAGGAAGAGCTTCGGGAAATTGTTGAATTTCTGAAAAACCCCAGAAAATATAACGAGCTGGGGGCGCGGATTCCGAAGGGCGTGCTGCTGGTGGGCCCTCCGGGCACCGGCAAGAC
>DHDF01000091.1:48002-67158 GCA_002399225.1 bacterium UBA4883 | reverse complement strand
GCAACAACCGCAAATCCTTTTCCGGCCTCACCGGCCCGAGCGGCTTCCACCGCGGCGTTCAGGGAAAGGATATTCGTCTGAAACGCGATATCGTTGATGGTTTTGATAATCTTGGCAATTTGATTGGACGATTCGCTGATTCCCTGCATGGCGGCTACCATGGCCTGCATTTGTTCATTGCTGTGCATAAGATTCGCCGAGGAATTCTGCGACAGCTTGCTGGCGTTCTCGGCATTCAGCGCGTTGGAATTGACCTTATCTGATACTTCAGAAATGGTGGCGGACAGTTCTTCGATGGAGCTGGCCTGTTCCGTCGCTCCCTGCGCCAGGGACTGTGCCGCACTCGAAACCTGATCCGCTCCGCCGGCAATCTGCTGCGAAGACTGCTGGAATTCCCCAAAAATGGAATTCAGGTTTGCAATGATGGAATTCAGGGAATCCCGGATTTTAACGAAATCGCCCTTGTAATCCTGCTTCGTTTCGATGGTACAGTTGCCATGTTCAAGGCTGGTGAGGACGAACGAAATTTCATCAATATCACTGCGCAGCGTACCGATCGTTTCGGCGAAGGAAGCTGACAGCATGCCGATTTCATTTTTCGCGTCGATCTGAGGAACTTCGGAATGTAAATCGCCGTCCGCGAGCTTTTCAATTCTTTTCGTCAGGAGAATGATTGGATTTGCGATCGGTTCCGCAAGCTTGAAGCCGATGAAGAACGACAGAAGAATGAACAAAAGCGCCAGCCCGAGCGAAAACATGATCGAAGTGTAGAAATTGTGCATCATTTCGGATTTCTTCGCCACAATTCCGATCGCCCAGCCGTCGGTGTCCGGGATTGTTCGGTAGCCGATGGTCTGGGCTGCTCCGTTGAATTTGCAGTCCTGGATACCGGATTCCCCGCAAATCATATTTTGAATCACCGAGGCCGCGCCGCTGTAGGAACTGTCTTCTTTCGCGCGGCTGATATAATTGATCTGCTTTGTGACGGTATTACGGTCTTTATTCGCGATGATTTTTCCGTCCTTATCCACGATAAAGCCGTACCCGGATTGGCCGATGGAGATGCCGTCGACCATTTTGCTGAAGGTAGCGCTGTCCAGCGTGGCGATGATAATACCGTTGTAGCCGCCGTTATTGATTTTAGCGGAAACGATCAGAACGGTCTTTTTAGTTGTGGAACTTACTATAGTTGAAGAAATGTAAGTCTTTCCAGCCATGGACTGCTTAAAATATTCCCGCTGGGTGACAAAGCCGCCGTCGGTAGCGTGGCCGCCTGCATCGGCGACCGCAAGAGTTGCAAAACCATACTGCTTTGCCAGCTTGGCCAGAATCGCATTTCTTTGCGCCAGAGATTTGCTCGAATCGGTAATGGAAGTATTCTGAGCGATGGATTCGATTTTAATTTTAAAGACTTGAATGGCGTTCTGTACGGTTTGGGAGTAAGCAACGGCATTTTCGTTAAGCCGAACGTCCATATTGTCAATGGAGTCGCGGTATAGGATAACCGAGTTTGCCACGCCGCATAGGACGGTAATGGAAACAGCCAGCCCGATCATTCCTCTTAACAGTTGCTTTTTGATGGACCCTTTGACTTTCATGTTGTCAATCCTTTCCAGTTCAGGACTCAGATACTATCGCGATGGTATGTTATAACTATATATCGGTCCTGTTGATATCGAATTTTATCGAATTCTGTCGATATCTATGCTTCCTATTAATTATAAATAAACCATATAATTGCCCTATAGATCAGGCCCGATGTTTCCGCTCTTAAGGTTTTATATTCGAAGTTTGTCGAATGATCTGGCAGATGAAAGCCGTCATTCATTCAGGCAGGAGGAGAAAAAAGACACGGGTCATCCCGCCCGCAACGCAAAAGAACAGCCGCGCCAGGCATCCTGTCTAGAATGCCCGGCGCGGCTGTTTTGTGAACAGTGCGGCTGTTTATGGATGAGAGGAATATATGTCCGCATACTCAGGATGCTTGGAAAACCAGTCTATGGCGTAAGAACAGGTCGGGTATGCTTTTATTTGCTTTTTCCTCATCGTCTGCGCAACCGCCAAAAGAAGCCTGCCTGCGATTCCCTGCCCGCGCAGGGAATCGTCGACAAAGGTATGATTGATATTGACAATGTCTTTTGAGATGGCGGGAAATGTTACTTCCGCAATTGTTTTTCCAGCTTTGTCTGTCATAAAAATCCGATGTTCCGAATAGTTTAATTCCATACTTAGCCCTCCATCCGCTTTGCCGGCTCAAATTTCTGTCAGCGGCAAGTTATACTTTGCTGTTTGCTTCCCGTCCCGGAATGAAAACTCCGCCCGTGTGTCCTTTTGGATTCGCGTGGCGGCAAAACTACCTGAGGCTTGACCTGAATCAATGTTAAAAAACATTATAAGATCAATCTGTTAAAAAGTCAACGAAGTCACTTGAAGAGAAACAGACCGCGTTCCCCAATAGATCTCCGGCGGGCGAGGGACGGGAAGCAATATTTTACAGACGAAGGTCTTCGTGCTATCATGGAGATACCGTGAAAAAATGAGGTGTTGCATATCATGAAAACAATCTTGTGCTATGGCGATTCCAACACATGGGGCTTTGACTATGAAACGCAGGGAAGGTTCCCTTATGAAGTGCGTTGGCCCAATGTGATGCAGAAAATTCTGGGCGGCGGTTTCCATGTGATTGAGGAAGGCTTAGCGGGCCGCACGACAGTATTGGACGACCCGGACGACGAGTCGCCGGAAGCAAAAAACGGACTGAAATATCTGAACCCTTGTATACGCTCTCATTTCCCGCTGGATTTGATTCTCTTTATGCTTGGTACAAATGATCTGAAAATGAAATTCTTTACTTCTGCGCGCATGGTTGCGAAGAATGCTGAACGACTGATTGAAAAGTCCAGAGAGGAACTCTGCAGGTGGCAGGGCTATAAACCACAGATTTTACTGATTGCACCGGCCGTTATTGGGGATACCATTGAGAAATCAATGTTTGGGCCGATGTTCTGCGGGAACCGTTCTATTCTGGCTTCTATGGAACTGACGGATGAGTTGTGTAAAACAGCAGAGCGGCTTTCGTGCCACTTTTTGAATGCGGCGCAAATTGTAAAACCAAACGACGTGGACGCCATTCATCTGACCCGCGAGGGGCATCGGCAGTTGGGGAAAGCAACTGCCCGCAAAGTACAGGAAATTTTCGCGTAACGTCCGGCCTGTTCTCAAAAAGAATCCGGAGTGCTCCTTTTGCGGGGCGCTCCGGATTTTAGTTTTAACGGCGGATTTTATTTTGCTGCGACGATTTCTTACGCATGAAAGACGTATTGATCAAGACGTGACATAGCTTCTTTCACTCTGCTCAGAGGAAGCGCCAGGTTCATACGGATCCCATACGGCACGTGGAACATTTTCCCGTCCTGCCAGGCAACACCGACGTCCCAGCCTGCCTTTTCCAGTTCTTCGATTGCTTTGCCATGCTTTTTGCACCACTGTGTGCAGTCGAGAAGAAGCATATAAGTTCCCTCGGGCTTAGACAAGCTTACACCGTCAAAATGCTTTGTAATATAATCGTAGGCATAATTGACGTTGCCGCTCAGAACCTCGCGGAGCTCATCCACCCATTCGTAGCCTTCCGGCTGATAAGCCCCAATCAGCGCATGCATACTTAAGACGTTCATGTCATTATAATGGGCTTTGCTGCTCTGCGCACAGACCCGATCGCGAAGATAGGAATTATAAATAATGTGATAAGAACCGATCAGACCGGCCAGATTAAATGTTTTGCTGGGTGCGTAAAGTGCGACCGTCCGGTTGCGGGCGTCCTCACTGACAGACTGAGTGGGGGTATGTTTGTGCCCGTTCAGAATCAAATCGGACCAGATTTCATCAGAAATGACAACACAATGGTTGGCCCTGTAAACTTCCATGGCTTTTTCGATTTCCCATTTCTCCCATACACGGCCGCAGGGATTGTGCGGATTACAGAAAATCGCCAAATGGATCTTGTTGTCTTTCAGCTTTTGATCCATATCTTTATAATCCATACGCCAGATTCCGTCTTTATCCTGCTTCAAGGGGCTGTGGATGATCTTTCGGCCGATATTTTCCACGCTCATGGTAAAACCGATGTAGGTGGGAGAATGGATCAGAACCGCGTCTCCCGGAGCGGAAAACGCACACACGGTGGAAGCCACTCCGCCTAAAACGCCGTTTTCGTATCCGATGCATTCTTTTGTCAGGCCGGTAACGCCGTTGCGGGTCTCATGCCATTTGATAATGGACTGAAAGTACTCTTCGGTCGGCTGGAAATATCCGAACGCCGGGTGCTGCGCGCGTTTGATGATTTCTTCCGGAATGGTGGGAACCGTTGGGAAATTCATATCGGCGACCCACATGGGGATCACGTCGAATCCCTCTTTCGGCGGATCGGGTGCAAAGCCGGGATTGCGCCCCAGACCGTCGACCGCCATGGCATCTTTGCCGTGACGATCCATAATCGAAGTGAAATCGTATTTCATAAAAATTCATCCTCCTTAGAAAATTTTATACTGCATTTGAGAGAATGGGTCCTTTAGGCGGAAGATTATTCTCATTTTTCCGGAACGACGTATCCCCGGTTGGAAACCGCTTCAATTTCCACTTTTGCGTTCATCGGCAGCGCCGCAACCTGAAAGCAGACGCGGGCGGGCGGATCGTCTTGAAAATATTTTGCGTAGACCGTATTCATCGCGTTGAAATCCTTGATATCCGAAAGTAAGACCGTTGTCTTTAAGACATTGCAATAATCAATCTTCAATTCTTTCAGAATTTCCCCCAGATTTTTCAAGCATTGATCTGTTTGTTCCGCGATGCCGCCATCGGCGATTTTTCCCGTTTCCGGGCAAATCGGCAGCTGGCCGGAGATGAATTGAACGGCGTTCATGCATACTGCCTGGGAATACGGCCCGACCGCAGCCGGGGCTCCGTTCGTATGAGCAATTGTTTTTGTTTTCATTTTTGGTTCTCCTTTTCTTTAGTCTTTTTCATAGCTAATTTCCATATGGACTTTCTTTCCCTTGGCCCTGCAAGTCGAATAAATAAAGGCCAAAACGACAAGGATCACATTTCCAATGATCAGCGATGCGGACAGTTGAATCGCGTTAAGATATACATTAAAGACGGCTGCCGCGGTGCTGGAGGCAACGACAAATTTCATCATGCCGCCGTTCAATTTGAACTTTGAATTTTCCCATTCTTCCTTGACGAGGGAGGGCAGTTTCCATAGAAAAGCATTGATCAACACATAGATTAAATTCGTTGCAATCAGGCTGAGATTACCTAAAATGCTGATATCCAGCCCGGGGGCGATACTAATTAGAGCGATGCCATAAAGAATGCTAATTAAAACGACGGGCGTTTTAAATTTTGGATGCAGCCACGCCAGCTTTTCGGGAAGCCATCCGTCGTCACAGGCCTGCATGATCGGCTTGGTTGCCCATGCATATTGCGCGTTGATGGTGGAAATCAGGGCAAACATCGCACCACAAACCATGAAAAATGCATAAACGCCCTTTGGCAGGACATGCTCTGCGACAATATTCAATGGCTTGCCGGCAACTTTTGCGACCGGAAACACTCCGGCTGCTACGATTGCGACCAGACCGTACAGAACAGCGACCAAAAGAGTGGAGCTGATAATGGCCTTCGGGATATCTTTGGTTGGATTTTTTGCCTCTGCACTGAGGTTCACAATTACAAAAGCTCCTCCGACGGCAAAAGTCAAAAGCCCTGACGCCTTAAAAAGCCCAAGCGTACCGTTGAGATAGAAATCATCCTGGAAATAATCCGGACTAACTTTGCCCAATCCGAAAGCGGCAAACAAGCCCAGGGCGACACATAAAAGGATAACGATCAGATTTTGAAATTTTGCCATCTTGTCGACACCCAAAAGGTTCAGGACAAAGAAGACGGTAAGGACTGCAATTGCCACAACTTTGGTAGTTCCCACTCCAAAAAACGGTATGAAATAATTCGCGAAAGAGATACCATACATTGCCATGGAAATGTTGGATGCAATAAACAAAATTACAAAGACACCTGCCATCTTTTTACCGGCAAGCAACCCTACCATGGTGTACTGTCCGCCACGCAGCCGGACAGTACCGGAAATGACCACCATCGGGATAATGGACAGCACCGTGAGAATAAGCCGCGATGAGAAAAGCGATCGGTACGGAACGTCCGGTCATTGCAATTGCCGCTCCCACCAAGGTCATGATTCCGGCACCGATGATCTGACCCACTGCCGTGCTGAATAAATCCCAAAATCCCAAGACTTTCTTTAGTTGCTTTGTTGAATTGCCTCTTTCCTCCATTTGCTTAACCTCCAACCCAATAGCATCTAAACAGTTTACGTATTATATAGTTAAGCCGCTTAACTGTATAACAGTATATTTACACTCAACCGATTTGTCAATAGGAAGGAAACTCTTTTTCAGCAATTTGTTGACTTATACAAGGAACACCCCATGCCTTTTGTACAACTTTCATTTCTTTTTGGAAAGTCCCTGCCGTATGGAAAGATCTTTGCTGTCTTCGACATCCATGCGGAATCCTTCGTTCAGCCGCTGCTGAATCTTCATATAGGTGCGGAACTCGTCCTCGGTAAAACCGTCCAAAAGCTTAAAAGTCCTTTTATAGCAGCCATCTTCAAACTTTTTATGGCGTTTATAGATTTCCTTGCCGGCGTCGGTCAGGTAAAGATTATAAATCCGGTTGTTCAGTTCGTTCCTGACCTGCCTGACCCATCCTTTTGCCTTCAGCTTTTTGATCAGCTGTGAACAAGCGCTGATCGTCTTTTTGAGCTTGTCCGCACATTCCGCCGCGGAAATGCCGGGGAAATGGCCCACAAGCGTAATGATCTCCGTTTCGGCCTGATATAGAATGACGCCGTTATAATTATGAAGCTGCGCGTCATATTCGACAATCAGCCCATAAGCGGCGTCCAATTCATCAATCATATCGCAAAACAGGGAATATCTCCGGCTGCTCGCCATGTAAAATTCCTCCTAAATTCGTCGCATTGTCACGAAAGCGCCGGGAATCCCTCGCAGGAACCCGGGATCATCCTTTTCTTTTATTTTTATTATACCATTCTTAAAAAAATTTCACAGCCTGAAAATCTCCTCCTTGAAAAACAACTGTAGCACTTTCAGGAAAAGAACCATATATTAAGCCTAGTGAAACAAATTCAAGGGCCTCTACCAATCCGTCACACGGATGAGGTGATTCCCTGTCATTTTAGGAGGATATCACGATGAGTCAGAAAGGAATTCCGCTGGACCAGATCCCAATGGGGACCAAGGCCAGCGTGCTCTCTTTAAATGCAAACGGCCAGGCAAGAAGAAGGATGCTGGATCTCGGGGTCGTCGGAGGAACGGAAATCGAACCTCTGTACAAAAGTCCCTCGGGCAATCCGGTTGCCTACCGCATCCGCGGTGCCGTCATTGCGCTGCGCTCCGATGTTTCGGATAAAATATTAGTCACTGCATGAATCGAAGAGGTCGGATCCATGTCAGCCGAAAAACAGTCCGGCTGGTCATTTTCTGTGGATCCGACCTCTCTTTTTGCCCAATTTGCTTCGCATGAAGGAGGAAAATGAGATGGGCCTAACCGGAGAGTCAATGGGAACCGGGGCTTTGGAAAGCTGCTGCGGTGCCCTGAAAATCGAACGGGAGACTGCGGAGGACCGAATCATTGCGCTGGCTGGCAACCCGAACGTCGGGAAAAGCACGGTGTTTAACAGTTTAACGGGGATGAATCAGCACACGGGCAATTGGCCCGGAAAGACCGTGGCCAATGCGCACGGAAAATACAGGCACCGGGGAGCTAATTTTATTTTAGTCGATTTGCCCGGCACTTATTCCCTTATGGCAAATTCAGAAGAGGAAGAAATCGCTCGCAATTTCATCTGCTTCGGCAATCCGGATGCCGTGGTCGTCGTCGCCGATGCCACTTGTCTGGAACGCAACCTGAATCTGGTTCTTCAGACGATGGAGATCTCAGACCGGGTATTGCTGTGCGTCAATCTGCTGGATGAGGCAAAAAAGAAAAAAATTCGGATCAACCTGAAGGCTCTTTCAGAAAAGCTCGGAATTCCCGTCGTTGGCACCAGCGCCCGGAGCGGAAAAGGGCTGGAACGTCTGAAGGATGCCGCCGCGGATCTCACGCAGGGAAAAAGCAGGCTTCATCCGATGAGAATCACCTATTCGGACGAGATCGAACGGGCGATTTCTTTGCTTCAGCCGGCGCTGGAAAATGCGCTGGCTGGAAAGCTGAACAGCCGCTGGGCGGCGCTCAAACTGTTGGACGGCGACAAAAGCCTGCTGCGGGCCATGCAAGATTACCTTGGAAAAGACCTCTCGTCGGATCAGAAGGTATTCGACCGTTTGCGGGAAGCGAAAAAGCAACTGCGAAAATCGGGGGTCACGGACGATTCCTTCCGGGACGGCATCGTGACGAAAATCGTTGAGCTTTGTGAAACCGTCAGCCGTGAAACCATCACTTATGAAAAGAAAGAATATGCTCAGCGGGACCAGAAAATCGATCGGATCCTGACCTCGAAAGCAACCGGAATCCCCATCATGCTCCTGCTGCTTCTCGGGATCTTTTGGATTACCATCACGGGAGCCAATGTGCCCTCCGACTTGCTTGCCTCAGGGCTGTCCTGGGTAGGGGAGCGCCTGCTGGAATTTTTCCGCTGGATCTCCGCCCCGGCGTGGGTAACGGGGCTGCTGGTCGAGGGAGTTTACAGGACCTTGGCATGGGTGATTTCCGTTATGCTGCCGCCGATGGCGATCTTTTTCCCGCTTTTTACTCTGCTGGAAGATCTGGGGTACCTGCCGCGGGTTGCCTTCAACCTGGATAATTTTTTCCGCAAGGCCTGCGCGCACGGCAAACAGGCACTGACCATGTGCATGGGGTTTGGATGCAATGCCTGCGGCGTAATCGGATGCCGCATCATCGACTCCCCCCGGGAGCGCCTGATCGCCATTTTGACCAACAATTTTGTTCCCTGCAACGGAAGGTTTCCCACCTTGATTGCGGTTCTCACCATGTTTTTTGCCGTGTCTGCCGGACCGTTCCAGTCCGTTGTCTCCGCTCTTGGACTGACGGCGGTGATTGTGTTTGGGGTCGTCGTTACCATGCTGATTTCGAGACTGCTTTCTAAAACCATTCTGAAAGGGATGCCGTCCTCCTTTAATCTGGAACTCCCACCGTACCGGCGCCCGCAGATCGGCCGCGTCATCGTGCGCTCAATCTTTGACCGGACTCTGTTCGTGCTGCGCCGCGCCGCCGTTGTTGCGGCTCCCGCCGGGCTGATCATCTGGCTCCTTGCCAATTCTCAGATCGGCGGCGTCAGCCTGCTTGCGCGGTGCGCCGGCTTTTTGGACCCGTTCGCCAAACTGCTGGGGATGGACGGCTATATCCTGATGGCGTTTATTCTCGGCTTCCCTGCCAATGAAATCGTGGTGCCGATCATTATCATGAGCTACCTCGCGGCCGGGACCCTGACGGATTATCAAAGCCTTGTGCAGCTTCATTCTCTTCTCCTTGCCCATGGGTGGACCTGGCTGACCGCGGTCTGCGTCATGCTGTTTTCTTTGCTGCACTGGCCCTGCGGCACAACCTGCCTTACCATTAAAAAGGAAACCCAAAGCCGGAAATGGACGGCGCTCGCCTTCGCGATCCCTACAGTGACGGGGCTCATCGTCTGCTTTGCAGTGACAAGCGTCGCGCGCCTGCTCGGCCTCGCTTAGATTCTGCCGGCTGAGTTTTTGAAGCGGCTGGCGATGCCGGCAATGGCGGGAACACAAAATCTTAATCCGTAATCTTGTTTTCGGGGGTTCCTCAAGAGAACATATTCTGTGCGTAAGAAATATGATACGATAGAATCGTAAAGATCTCTTGGAAAAATTCGCTTGAGACAAGGGAGAATACAATGTTTAGCTCTTATCAGCAATATTTTAAAAATATCATATGCAGAAACGGAACTGTAAACTGCGGTCAGAAAGCGGTCCCCAAAAAAGACGACTGGTCCGAATACTTCCATTGCTGTTGTACCGCATATGGCTGCCCAATCTGTTTTTGGGGTCCCCCAAAGCTGTCCTGCCAGGCAAGCTGCTGCAAATGTAACGAAAGTCCGCCGCCCTGTCTGGCTGTGTGCGATACCTCGGCTCAAATCATATGTACAAAAAAGCCTCAGTTAATTACCTTCAACACCAATCTCATCGCAAGGACCATTCGGCACAATCTATTTTCCGGAAGGATTTCATTTCCTGTTCCCGGAATCTATTTCATAACGGTCACGGCGTCGGTCGGGCAGGCGGAAAATGTGTTGAACCATTGGAATATCTGGGTCCGGCAAAATGGAGTAGACGTGGATTTTTCAAACAGGAGAATCGACATTCCTTCTGCCGGCCGGATTCAAACGGTGATGGCAGCCTATGTGCTTCAGCTTTTCACCGACGATTCTCTTGAGTTTTACCAGGCGGTCGATAACCCTGATGCCGGGGCCGGATTATATCCGGAGTACCCTGACGGAGCGCCGTCTATGCCGTCCGCCATGGTTGCGGTGAACTTGATCAGTTTTTAACGGCGAAAGTGATGGCAAAAGAAAACCGCCTGACATGCGGATGCATCCAGGCGGTTTTCTTTTTGATTTGCATTTCTATCCCTAAAGACAGCTTTTATGAGTGATGATTGTGAATCAGCGTCCCCGCCGCAATTTTTTGCAAGATTAAGCCTTCGAAGTTAGAGATCGCGCTGATCAGAGCCTGAACGTTGCTGTTGGTGTCCACCATGATGGTGTTGTTATATGAATAAGCGCTCACGACGGCCTGAATTTTTTCGCCTTCCCCGCTGACCAGTTTGGCTGTAGCGGCCTGAAAATACGATGCTGACTCGATCAGCATGTCTCCGAGCACCGTTGGATTCGTAACGGTTAGTGTAGGAATACCCATAATTATATCTCCTTATCGCAATGATGATTTTATCGGTCTTATTACACCCATTCGGTCCATCCAACTAGACGAAGATGGGTGCCTGCCGCAATTTTCTTTAAAACATTGTCTTCCAGATTTGATAATGCTGACATGGTTTCGCCGATTTTTCTGTTGATCACCGTCATTTCCGAAACGCTTCCTTGATTGACGGTAGCCTGAATCTTGTCGCCTTCTGCCCCGATCAACTCCGCTGAACCAGCCTGGAAATATGCCGCTGACTCAACGAGCATGAAGCCGAGTATACTGCTGGCAGTTGTGGTCAGTGAAGGAATACCCATAATAAAAGCTCTCCTTTTTATGATTTTTTCTTACCGGAGTCTGCCGGACTCCTCGGGCATTGCTTTTACATAAAAACAATCAAAAGTTTATTTTAATAGCATCACAAAATCATAGGGTGCTATGTACCTCTGATGCCCGCGTCCACCAGGTCGATCACAACTTCCTCAAGCCATCTCAGTTGGCTGATCATGTGCAGAATTTGACAATTTGCATTCAGAAGCACCCAGCCGGGCGGGTTCATATCCAGCAGTGTATTTAACAGCCGCGCTTCCGTTGCAATCAATTCGGCGACTGCCGCCTCGAATTCCGTCGCGGATTGTATCACGTTACTACCAAGCAGCTCTGCCATATTTTGTCACCTCAAAATAGGCCGAAATTGAAACACCGGCCCTATAGCTTTCAAAAATCTTGGGAATCCTCTGTATCATCTTATGCCTTTTCCTCTGAGTTGGCCTTATCTTTTTCATGGATGTCCGCGGGGGAACAGGCCGAGAGGAACGGCATTAGCCATTCTATCCCTCCGTTCATAGACTGGACGGAGGGATTTTCCGCGGTATTTCAGCGTTATCCCCCAATGAACAGAATGGGGGTCCATCATGAAAGAGTTAAGCATCATACTGAGAGTAAAAAATGAGAAATTAAAGACGACGGTTGAAGCGCTCGCTCCGTTATTTAAAAAGTTTACCGTTGAACTGATCATTCTCGCCGAACAGAAATCGGTACCGGCAATCTCACAGCCCTATACCCTTTATCCTCCCATTGAGAACTGCCTGAAATTTTCAGACTTCTGCATGGAGACCGCAGTCGCCGAAAAAGTTCTGGTGATTGACGGGGATATTGCGGTTTCTTCCGAGTTGGCTGACCGGTTGATCGGCGCGCTGGAAGACAGCCGCTTTCAGGATATTTCGTGCTGCATGAAGAGCTATCTCAGTGAGGATAAGACGTCATTTTTTGAACATGAAGAGGTTCTGATTTACAATCAACTGACCTGGGGATTCCATAAAAACTGCGGGGAAATCGTTGAGGATTTCAGCTTTCTGGACCGCACAAAAGACGGGTTGGTGTCCGGAATCATCAAGCTGTGCGGCTCTGGCCGCTATCGCGAACTGGCCGATTGGTATCAGAATTTTATCTTGGTCCAGCCGGAGGAGATTCAAAATCAATTTTGCATGGCTCTGGAAAAATATAAAGAACTTCATATGGAAGACTGGGACGCAAAAGAACTGGATGATAAATTCGCCGGCCATTGTTTGAAAAATGAATACGGGGAATATTTGCGTTCCAAAAAAGAATTGTTCCATCAAAAAATCGGTTTGCCGTCTGCCATGAAGTCTGGAAAAGCACCGATCTATTACAGTTGGCTGCTCCGCCGGTTTCTGAAAACCAATCAGCCGTGCGGCCCGCTTTCAGAATGCGGCGAAAGCGTACTCCGCAGCGAGCTGCAATATCTGCTGAACGAGGATGACAGCGCGCCGGACTATCTTGCTCGGTACCTCAAAACAAACTGGGATTCTCTGGCCAAAAGCAAAATTTTCCGCTGTTTCCCCGAGACCTATCTCGGCAATCTGCAAAATCGGACTGAAAGCGCAAAAGACAAAAAAAGGTTGATGCGTGTCTGTGACCGGTACCTGGAAACCATCGCGGCGGCAGAACCGATGCCCGGCGGCAGTTCCGTAAGGCCGGAAGCAGATTCCGGCTGTTTCCATGAAATGATCGAAGCGCGAAAGCTGGAAGCTCAGGGGCAGATCGAGGCCGCCGCGCGCCGGCTGGATCGCGCGTGCTCCCGTTTCCCGGAAAATGAAAGGATTCTCCGGTATTACATGCAGAGGATGCGAAAATCCAGACAATCCTATCCTTATCTTTTCAGTATTTGCATGATCGTCAGAAATGAGGAAAAGAATCTTGAAAGATGTCTGAAAAGTCTGAATCCTCTGATCACCTCCGGTATGGCCGAACTGATCGTTGTGGACACAGGTTCTCAGGACAGGACCATGGAAATCGCTGCGAAATTCACCGATAAACTTTACAGTTTCCCTTGGAACGGCAGCTTTTCCAAAGCGAGGAATGCCAGCATTCTCCATGCCGACGGCGAGTATATCATGATTATGGATGCAGATGAGGAAATTTCCCCGTCGGAACTGGAAAAACTGAAAGACGTATTTTCATCGCGCAACTATCAACAGAATCTGACCTATGTGATCAGACTGAAAAGCTATACCGATGCTTCCCTGACGCGCTATACGACCATGGCGCAGCCGAGAATCTTTCGCAACAACGGAGAATTTTATTATTCCAGCTCCGTTCACAACCAGCCTGTGTGCTCTCCCCCGATCAAATCGCTTGATGTGGAAATCTGTCATTACGGTTATATCATGACCGAAGATATCCGCGAAAAAAAGTTTTTGCGCACATCGACTCTGCTGAAAAAAGAGCTGGAAAAGAACCCGAAAAACCTCTATTACCGGTTTCAGATGAGCACCAGCTATGCTATGTATGGGGATATCAAAAAAGCGCTGGAACAGGTGGAAATCTATATGCGCCGGATTGACGCTCTAGATCAGTTTAACGATACCGTTCTGATGTACTACAACAATGCCGCCATTATCAATCTGGACTGCCACAGATATGATGAATGTGACCGGATCTGCAAAAAGGGCCTGAGAATCCGACCCGACTATATCGATTTGCTCTATTGTGAGGCCGATCTCCATTTTATACGGGAAGAATATGAGGAATCTTTATCCTATGCGGCGGATTATCTGAAGCTGGCAGACACTTTTCAAAAGAATGATATGGCCCGGGACGGCAGGTTTGTGTTTTATTCGATCTGCAATCGGGAAGATGTAAAAGAATTATTCCTTGTGGCAAGCTACAGACTGAAACATTTTGACGACGTCATTTCCATGGCATCCCGGCTGGTGGGTAACAGACTGCTGAAAAGCTGCCTGCATGAAATTGTGGACGCATACCTCGGTTCCGGAAGGTTTTCTGATCTTTCCGAATTTTATCAGGACCGAATCGAAACGAACGAGGATCCGGATACCGGCTTCCTTTTCAGGCAATTCCTGATTGCCAGACTCTCGGAACAGCCGGAGGAGTTCCAAAGAAAATGTCTGAGCGAGTTCTGCCCCGAGTTCAGAGCCCGCTATGTCCCGGCAGATCTTGCGGATTCCGATTATCGGCTTTTCACCCCCGACCTGATTGATCGGTACGATTTTGACGGGGTAGACTATGAAAGCCTGTATCCGTTCCTGACCGCCGCGGTGCCGACGGTCCTTGCGTTTTCCGTCAAAGAATGCGGCGACCCGGTTCAGCTGAATCACATGAAGAAGCGTGCCGCCATTATTCTGCACCGCACAAAGGAGATCCTGCTGTCCTGTCTGTCGGCGAAGGATCTGGTGAGAATTTATGACAAATATATGGAGATCTCTTCAAAACTGATCAACCTGGGACAGATGGATTTGCTGAGCCCTTGTGAGAAAATCTTCATTGCAAAGATGCTTGCCATATTGAATAAGCTGAAGTCTGGCGATGCGAAAGCAGCCGAAGAATTGATGGAAGACATTTCGCTGTATGATTATAATATGCATGATTTTATCGAATTTGCCAGGAAGGCACTGATTCCGCGCGCCGGAAAAACAGCGGACGGCGGGAGCGTAAAAAGCGATCCGGAAAGCAAAGCTTCCGTGTATGGCAGGGATCTGAAAACGGAAATCCAAAAACTGCAGGGCAGTGATTCGCCGAAAAAAATACTCGGCCTTTTCGCCGCTTATCATAGAGAAGAATTTTACGACGCCGAGCTGTTCAGCATCTTAATCAATGCCCTGATGGCTTGCGACCGCAGAGACGACGCTCAGACCGTCATGGCGTCGGCGTTAAAGAAATTTCCAGACGACAGCGGCCTGCAAAAGACACTGCTTTATCTCTCTTTATTGGAACATGACCGGGTCGGGGCGGAACAGGCATACTGCCGAATGAGAATCGGGAACCCCGGTGATCAAAAGACGCAACTTCTTCTGCCGCTAATAAAACAGCTTCCCGATGCAGGGGAAAAGAAGCTCCGGGTCCTTCAGGGCACCATGGATTTCACTCCAAGGATTCGAGGACTGTCCGAAGCGCTGAGACGCAGGGGAATCTTTTCACGCTCCTTAAACTATGCGCCTGTCAATGCCGAAACGCGTTCCGATTATGAACTTGCTGTCAACCGGATGAAAAAGGGCAATGAGATTGTAAACGCAACATCAGAGGCGGCCGGCCGCTTGATTTCGCAGTTTGACGTTTTCCATTTCCATTACGGTTATACGCTGACCTTTGACCGTAACGACCTTCCGGCGCTGAAGGATTTAGGAAAAAAGGTGTTTATGCAGTACTGGGGGCAGGAGGTCAGGCTAAAATCGAAAGGGCTTTCCATGTGCCCGGAGTATATGGCGGGAACGGATTATGATGAGAAGATTATGCGCAGACTTGAGAGTGTCTCGGCATTCATACCGCACTGCATTGTCTGCGATGAGGAGATCTACGAATATGTAAAGGATTTCTTTGAAGATGTCCATATTATCCGGCCTATGATCGACCTGGAACGATACAGACCGTTAAACCGCACGCGCAGGAAAAACACTTTCGTTATCGTGCATGCGATTTCGCCGAACAAAGGGTCAAAAGAAATCTCAAGAGCCGTTGAAGCGCTGCAAAACGATTATTCCATTGATTATAAAATGATTCGGGGAATTCCCCATGAAAAAGCAATGGAAATTTACCAGGATGCCGACCTGATCATCGATCAGATTTTGTCAGGCTCCTATGGAAAACTGGCGATAGAGGCTATGGCGCTGGGCAAACCGGTTATTTGCGGCATCAGCGATTTTATGCGGGAAAAGTACCCGGCAGAACTGCCTGTTTTATCGGCCCGCCCGGACAGCATTAAACAAACGATTGAATTTGTGCTGAAAAACAGAGAAATGCTGCCGGAGCTTGGGAAAAAGGGCAGAGCTTATGTGGAAAAGTATCATGATGCAAATCAGATCGTCGGAGAACTGATTCATCTCTATCAAAGCTGAATTCCGCTGAATGGCAAGACTGCCGGAGCCAGGCAATCCGGAGGCGGAGCGGGCGTTCCGTTTCGAACCCCATCCGCCGTTGGTTGCCGCCTGGCAGATCTTGTACGGAAAAGCGGGCTATTGCTCTTAATGAAATATCACATTGACATGCTTTGCCGCTTGCTTTACAATATTTATGAAATAAATAGTGATGGGAGCCGGACAAAATGGATAATTTCAATTATCATATTCCAACGGATATTTGCTTTGGAAAGGGTCAGATCAGCCAGCTTGGAAAAAGAATGTCTCCTCTTGCAAAGAAAGTGCTTCTCGTTTACGGCGGCGGCAGCATTAAGAAAATAGGTCTGTATGACCAGATTATGCAGCAGCTTCAGCAGGCGGGGATCACAGTGTTTGAGCTTGCCGGCATTGAACCAAACCCACGTATCCAGACCGTGAAAAAGGGGATTGCAATCTGCAAAAAGGAAGGGATTGACGCCGTCCTTGCGGCTGGCGGCGGCAGCACCATAGACTGCGCCAAGGTCGTTTCGGCCGGCGCCTGCTACGACGGCGATGCCTGGGACCTTGTCCTTGACAGAAATAAAATCAAGAAAGCAATCCCGATTGCCGCCATTCTCACTCTTGCGGCCACCGGCTCTGAAATGGACGGCTTCGCAGTCATATCCGATATGGACAAGCATGAAAAATGGGGAACCGGAAATGACCTTACAAAACCCGTGTTCTCCATCATGGACCCGCAGTATACGTTCAGCGTTTCCAAATATCAGACTGCGGCCGGCTCTTCCGATATCATGAGCCACACTTTGGAAAACTATTTCAACAACACAAAGGGAGCTTTCCTTCAGGCCCGTCTTGCAGAGGGAATCCTTAAAACCGTCATCAAATATGCCCCGGTTGCCGTCGAGCATCCTGACGACTATGAGGCCCGCGCAAATCTGATGTGGGCATCCAGCCTGGCAATCAACGGCCTGATCCGCTACGGCGAAAGCACGGCGTGGACCGTGCATCCCATGGAGCATGAACTCAGCGCGTTCTATGACATCACTCATGGCGCAGGTCTTGCCCTGCTGACTCCCTACTGGATGGAGTACGTTCTCAGCGAAAAAACCGCCGGAAAGTTTGCAGAATACGGTGTGAATGTCTGGGGCATTGACTCTTCCAAGGAGCCCATGGCCATTGCGAAGGAAGCCATTGCGAAGACCCGCGAATTCTTCCTTTCGATCGGAATGCCCAGCCATTTGAAGGACCTTGGCATTGATGAAACCCACTTTGACGTAATGTCTAAAAAGGCTGCAAACGGCGGACTTCGGTTCGGGTTTGTGCCGCTGAAAAAGGAAGACGTGAAAAAAATTTACACGATGGCTTTGTAAAAGAATGGACTTCTATCGTCCTGACTTTCCCGTCAGGCGGATTTTTGAGAGCAGTCTGCTGCTAATCATTTGCTGCGCGTTCTATCTGGCTTGGTGGCTGCTGGCGTTTAAGCCCACAGGTGCCGTCAAGGGCATGAAGACGGGGTGGCTGCTGATTCCGGCCTTTGCCGCGGGGCTTGCGGCAATCTTTCTTGCAATCGGGGGAATCCAGGCTGTGCCGGCCGGCGCAGCGGTGTCCCCGGGGCTGATTTTCTGGGGCGGCATCGCCGCATATCTCATTTTGCTGGCGATCACTCGTCTGCTTTTGAAAAGACCGGTGACAACGGAGCTGTTTCTCATCGTCGGATGGGCCATGCTGGCGCTGTCGGAAATCAACGCACTGTATGGAACCGGCCGGTTCTCCCAGAGGCCGGCAACCTTCTTTGCCGCTGCGATCGGAGCCGCCGCGCTGGCTAGCCTCGTCTGCTATGTCCTGTACTACGATCTCGGAAGCCGTGCGGGATATTTCGACGGAATGATTCCGCTCCTTCTGGTGGGGCTGGTGACGGCGGGTATCACAGTTGCCATCGGAGCGGCGTAAACACAGAAAAGAAGAGGAGATAATCCAATGGCGGAAATACAGAAAGACATTCAGGCGAGGCTGTTTGAACTGCGGGACCTGAACTATAAGAATTTTAACTGCAAGTTAATCCCCACGGTGAATCCTGACACAATGATCGGTGTTCGCACGCCAGCTCTGCGGAAGCTGGCCCGGGAACTTTCAAAAGATCCAAAGATCGGTGAATTTCTGAAGATTCTCCCGCATGACTATTACGAGGAAAATAATCTGCACGGGTTTCTGATTGAAAGGATCAAAGACTATGATACCGTGATTCGCATGCTGAAAGAATTTCTTCCTTATGTGGACAACTGGGCGACTTGTGATCTGATTTCGCCCAAGGTGTTCAAAAAGCATCTGCCGGAGCTGTACGGGGAAATTCAGCGCTGGCTTAAGTCTGACCGGACCTACACGGTCCGGTTTGGGGTTGAGATGCTGATGAGCTTTTATCTGGAAGAGGAATTCCATCCGGAAATTTTGGATCTGGTTGTGGCAGTTCAGTCGGAGGAATATTATGTCAAGATGATGATCGCCTGGTTCTTTGCCACCGCTCTGGCCAAGCAATACGACGCCGCTCTGCCAATCCTTGAGGACAAAAGGCTGGGAAAGTGGACGCACAATAAGGCTATTCAGAAAGCACTTGAAAGTTATCGGCTCAGCAAAGCGCAGAAAACCTATTTGCGCGGCCTGAAAATAAAATAGGCAGCGGATTTTCTGCACAGCACGCCTTTGCCTGCTCGGTCTCGGTTGGAATCTGTCGGCATCCGCCGATTCTAAAAAGATGCTCCGAAAATATCAGCTAAAATTTACCGG
>DHDF01000091.1:43600-47785 GCA_002399225.1 bacterium UBA4883 | reverse complement strand
CGCTGAAAATCTGGCTTTGGCTGTCGTTCCTTCTGACCGCCGCAGGGGCCCTGCTTTTATACCCGATCGGCAGGGTCCTGTTCAATTGTATTTTTCTGGCCGTCAAAATCGGTATGCTGACAGGGCTGCTGATCCTGCTGTTCCGCAGAAAGAAATTCGGTCTTATTCTCTGGGCGCTGTGCAGCATAGGCGCCGTCCTTATGACGATCGTCAAATGGAATTTGGCCGGGAGCGGATCGGTGCTGCTTGCTCTCAGCATGGCTGTCGATCTCTGTATGCCTGCCGTGGCCTGGGTGCTGATTGGAAAGGGAGCGATGGCTCCTAAACGCTGAAAAAAACAAGCCGCATTTTTGATCTGCGGCCCGATTCTTTGGGGATAGCCTTTTACGGCTGTCCTCTTTTTATGCGGTTTAAAAGACAAAAACCTTACTGCCTTTTGTCAACCGTTTTCGACGCGCCGTGAATATAACCCAGGGAAACAAGGTTCGTGATTCCACCGATCATTAAAAAAATGCCGGAAGCTACAATCAGCGCTTTTGCGGTTGGAAACGGATTCGTCAGGACAAGGATTCCCAGCAGAAGCGTGACGATCCCAAGCAGCAGCATGACAAAATTTTTTTGAGTCTGAAAATGCCTGAGGTTGATGGTGTCCTGTATGGCAATCATGCCGTTTATGATCAGAGCAGCCCCGATGATCACATAGAAAATCGAAACGATGGCCTGCGGCTGGATCAGCATAAAAAGGGCCAAAACCGTAACGGCGGCGCCGCTTGTCAGACTGTTGCGGAAGGGCTTTTCATATTTTTGAGAAGAGAAAAATTCCACCATTTTAACGATCCCGATGATCAAAGCCGCCACAGCGATCACGCGGACCATGGTATTTACTGCAATGCCGGGGAAAGCGACAAAAAAAATGCCGATCAGAAGATAACAGACTGCGAGGATGGAAGTCTGGCGCTTCAGTGAATTTAGAAAATCCATTTTGTTCCTCCTTGAATTTGACAGAGTTCTAGTTAAATTTTAGATGAATATTTTGTTATGCTTTTCATGACTGCATTTTGCATGAAAAGATTTGTGCGATGCAAACGGCTGAAAGTTCTATCGCGCTTCTCAGGTTGAAGGAAGAACTTTCTCTGGGCGTCCGCTTTCAAAGTACCCCTTCCACATTGTCAGACACTTTTTGCAGCATAAGGCTAAATCATCAAAATATAGATGCTTAAAGCTTTTATTAGCCCAAGATTATGTGGATGATTTCCAAACTGTACTTTTTCTGCCGAAAGAAAAACGGCGGGATGCCTCTCCGTTCCATCTTCAAATCGTCGGCGAGAAAAACTGATATCATTTTTCCCTGAAACCGATTATAATTTTTATTTCATGGTATAATAAAAAAGGAATGGATTTCCCACCCTTCGAAAGAAGGAGGAACATTCCACTCCCCTTGGATGACCGCCGGAAACTTGCCACTTTTTATCCTTCTAACCAACTGCGCAAGTCTCCCGGCGGCCCTTTTTCTCTCTTTTTATTATCTCCCATTTTTTTAAGCATGTCAAGCTTTTAAAATATTTTTCAGTTAAAAAAATAAGGGTATTATTTTATAACATATTTTTGATACAGAAAAATCCCACATGGATTATGATAACCCATGTGGGATTTACCCTTTTTTAAGGGTCCTTAAAGACCGGCGGAAGAGAAAAAATCAAAAGAGAGCCGCCAGTAGCGGATCCGTTACCGGCGAATCGTGTCAATCGATGTATGGATAAAAGATGGATACTCCGGAGATGAGTCACGGAGTATCCATGAGAAAAGAGAAATGAAGAATGCCGTTTGCTTAAAGTCAGGGCTTTGGAATATTAAGATCGGCGGGAGATTTCGTCGTAGTGCCTGCACGGTACAATGCCCAACAGGTGATGGACTGCCATTTTTTGATGTATTGCTGCGCCTTGTCACCGGTATAGCCCAGAGGATGCAGACTGAGGTTTTTGCAGAACTTTTGGAACGTGTCTGTCTGATAAGCCTTATAGAATGAGTCCTGAAGGGCTTTCACCACATTATCTGGCGTACCCTTCTTCACAAACACCCCATAGAAAGCTCCCCACTCATCCAGCAACCCTTTGTAAGCACTGTTGCACTCCTGCAAAGTGGGTATATTCGCAAGCTCCTTGTTGTCACAGCGAGAATTGGAATAGACGCCGAGGGCTTTCAGCTTCCCAGTGGCGATGTACTGAAGGGCTGAGGCCTGAGAAATCACGGAGGCGTCTACCTCGCCGCTGATCAAAGCGGGCTGCAGCGTGCCGTCGCCGTCGTAGGTAATAGAATTATATTTAATACCTTCGACTATGCAGGTCAGGGCAAAGCAGTTGTAAGGCAGGCCGCCGACACCGGTCGTCCCGATGTTTAATTTTCCCGGGTTGGCTTTTGCATAGCTGACAAGGTCTTTGTAGGAATTGAACTTCGAGTTGGCCGGAACAACCAGAATTCCTTCGCTTTTCGCCATCAAAAGGATAGGAACGTAATCATCGTAATCGACTTTGCCAAGATTCAGCAATTTGTACAGAGGCGGATTTTCTGCGTTTAAAAGGAGACTGTATCCGTCGGCGGGCTGGTCGTGAACATATTTTGTCGCAATGTATCCGGTTCCGCCGGTTTTATTGGATAAAACAATCGTGGTTCCCAGGTTTTTCGCTGCCAGCGGGCAAATCGTGCGCATGACGTTGTCGGTTCCGCCGCCGGCGGCCCAGGCAATATATCCGTTGATGCTTTTACTTTTGCTTGGATAGGAACCGTTTCCTCCTCCCGTGCTGCCGGTCAGACTGCTGCAACCCGTTGTGAGGCTCAGAAGCGTGAGCGATGCCAACATGATGGACAAGAATTTTTTCATTTTTACCCCTCCCAAATCATTTTGTCAGGCTGGAATAGAAAGCGCCGGGCAGCCCCAACCGCTTTTGCTTTTTTTAATCTTCCGCGGTCTTCTTTCCGCGGAAGAAAGCGAAGACTTTCTGCTTTTTGCTGTTTGGAATCGCGATGAAAATAACAAAAAGCAGAAGAATCAGAGAAATAGGATGTGTGAAAAAACCGCCGATAAATTCTCCTAACTGACCGTGAGCGATCGTCATCGCCCTGCGCCAGTTGGTATCGAGAATATTGGACAGGATAATCCCAAGCACCATCGTCGCAACCGGAAAATCATGCATTTTGAAAAGATACCCGAGAACTCCGAAAAAGAACATCCAGAAGATATCCGTGATGCTGTTGTTGATAGAATAACTGCCAATCACGGAAAGAATCACAATGATCGGAATGATGACATATTTTGGAACTTCCACCACTTTGCAGAACAGGCGAATCCCGGTCAGACCGAGAAAGAGAAGAAAGCAGTTTGCCAAAATCAAAGAACCGACGATCATCCAAAAGAACTGCGGCTGATCCTGCATCAGCAGCGGACCGGGCCGGATGCCGTGAATGGTCAGGGCACCGATCAGAATCGCTGTAACCGAGTCGCCCGGGATTCCCAGCGTCATTGTGGGGATGAAAGCGCCGCCGATGGCCGCATTGTTTGCACTTTCCGGGGCAATCACACCCGCGTAGGCGCCTTGGCCGAAAGGCCGGTTCGGGTGCTTTACCGTGCGCTTGGCATGGTCGTATGCAATGAGGGAGGCAATATCGCCGCCTGTACCGGGCAGCGCCCCCACCAGGGTCCCGAGAAGGGAACAGCGCAGTGCGAGCGGCAGGTGCTGCTTGATGATTTTCTTGTCCGGAAGAATTTTCTGCACCTTCTGCTTGATCGGTTTCAACTCAAAATGCAATTGATACAGGGCTTCGGACATCCCGAAAAGGCCGATCATGACCACGACAAAATTAATGCCGGACAGCAGGCTGGAAAATCCGAAGGTCATCCGGGGCTGCGCCGTGACGGCGTCCATGCCGATCATGCCGACCACCACCCCGAAGAAGGCGGTGATCAGAGCCTTTGCAAGCGATCCGTTGCTCAGAGAGCCCACCAGGAACAGCGCCATGACTGCCAGCAGCAGGTAGTCCCGAGCCGAAAAATTGAGGGCCAGCCGGCCGATCAGCGGGGAAAGCAGCGTAAGGCAAAGCAGGCCGACAAATCCGCCGATTACCGATTCCGTGGTGCTCAGGCCCATCGCGATTCCGGCTTCGCCCTTCTGCGCCAGCGGATACCCGTCA
>DHDF01000091.1:31238-43464 GCA_002399225.1 bacterium UBA4883 | reverse complement strand
GATACCCGTCAAAAGCCGTTGCCACCGCGGCGGGCGCTCCGGGAATATTCAGAAGAATCGAGGATCGGCTCCCGCCGTAGACGCCGCCTGTAAAGACTCCGATCATCAGCGCCAGAGCCGGATAAGTGTCCCAGGAAAAAGTAAAGGAAATCAGCAAAGACACCGCCATCGTTACGGACAGGCCCGGGATTGCGCCGATATAAATACCTAAAAAAACGCCCACCGCAAGCCATAATATCATGGAAACGGTAACATAGGGTGTGAAAAAGCCGCTGAAACCGTTAAAGTAATTCGCAAATAAAGATGCCATAAACGCTTTGCTCCTTTCTGAACTCTAAAGTTATGGCAGGACAACCTGCATCAGATAGTGGAAAATCAGTTGTACGCCGGCTATAACTCCTATAGAGATGAGAAGCTTTTGCAGCGGTTTCCGCCGATCCAGCAGATACATCGTGCCAAACAAAAAGATCAAAGAAGTTATGGTAAAATGCAGAAACGGCAGAAGCAATAAATAGGCCAAAACCATGACCAGCAAAATGACGACATCTTTGGAAACCAGATATTTGATTGCTTCTTTGAAGCTTCGCTCTTTGAATTTATCCCGGAATAAGGTCCTGCAGGTTACCAAAATGATCAGGAAAAACAGCAGCAGGAGAAAGATCTGAGGTAAGGAACTCGGGTTCGTGAAACCGGTAAAAATTCCTTTCAGTTTCAGCGAATCAAGGAACAGCGCCAGGATCATGAGGAACATCAGCCCCAAAAACCAGATTTCACCCGCAGCGTGTTTTGGGGCGTCTTGCCTGTCGGTTTGGTCTGCCGTGTTTTCTATTTCCTGCTTTGCAGCATCTTCTGCTTTTTCCTTTTTTTCCACATCATTTCCTCCATTCTTTCTGAATTCCATTTGAAAAATTCAGAGATTTTTCAAATCATTTCCCTTGACAGCCATAAGGCGGACATCACTGTGGTCATTTACGCACAGTGTGTCCGCCTCTTTTCAAATCGACTCCCTTCTATTCCGACGGCAAAGATCAGAGAATGCTTTCCGGCAAAAATCCGAGGCGTTCCAGCGTCAGCAGGATATTGCGTCCCTCCTGCACTCCGCTGATGATCTGACCGGCCTTCCGGCTGTCGCCGATGTTGAGAATTTCTGCGGAGCCTCTGAAATCGGTGCGGATCTCCTCCAGATCCGGCGCATATGCGCGCATTCCCAAGCAGATAAATCCATAATCCAGCGGAAGCGCGTAGCGCTTTCCATCCGTTTCAACAAGGAACTGTGTTCTCTGAACTTCCAGGAGCCGGGTGCGAGTCAGCTGACGGACTTTATATTTCGCCATCATGTTGAAATCGCCAACCTTGGAGATCGGGTCCAAATCGTTGCCGATCGACGGCAGCAGTTCCACAATCGTCACTTCGGCGCCGCGGGGTGCAAAATACTCCACGACATCCAGGCCGACAGCGCCGCCGCCGGCAATGACCACCTTTTTCCCCGTCATATCTTCCGGGTAGCTGTCCAGATGGTTGATCATGGAGAAAACCGTGCGAATCGGGCTGCCCTCCTGATCTGTCACATCCCGCAAGCCGGGAATGTTGGGCAGAACCGGAATGGAACCCGTGGCGTTGACAATAAGATCGGGCCGCAGTTCGCTGATCTTGTCCGAAGTGCCGGGCGTATTCAAAAATACCGTCAAGTTCTTAAGCTTTTGAGCTCTGTGGGTCAAATAATCGGTAAAGTCACCCATGCGCGTCTTATCCGGCAGCCGGATGAGATCCGTCACGTGCCCGCCAAGATGATTGGACCGCTCCAGCAGAAACACCGTGCAGCCGACTTCGGCAGCCGTGCAGGCGGCTTCCAGTCCGGCGGTGCCGCCGCCGATGACAACGACTGTGCACGGACGCACAATTTTGCGGTTCCGATACACGTCTCCGTCGATGACCGAGGGGTTGATGGTGCAGCGCAGCGGGCGGTTTTTCCCGATGCGGTTTCCCGCGCAGCCGATGTTGCAGGAGATGCACTTGCGGATTTCGTCTTCTCTTCCTTCTTCGGCCTTTCTGGCCCAGTCGGGATCTGCGATCAAAGCCCGTCCAAGCCCGATCAAATCCGCATCGCCCCGCTCCAGAATATCCTCGGCCACCTGCGGATTCCGAATATTTCCCATCGTGACGGCCGGCTTTCCAAAGCGTTCCCGTACCGCACGCGCCATGTAGGAGCGCCAGCCGTCCGGCCTAAAGCTGGAGTCAATCTGATATTCCAGCGAATCGTTGAGAGCGCAGGATACGTCGAAAATGTCCACCAGGTCCGCAACATATTTCAGGTATTCCAAAGTGTCGTTCAGTGTATTCCCACCGGGGACAAATTCATCCGCGGAAATCCGGAGCATCACCGGGAAATTTTCTCCGACCTGGCTGCGGACTTCTCTGGCTACCTCACAGAGAAAGCGGGACCGGTTTTCGGGAGATCCGCCGTATTCGTCCGTACGGAGATTGGTAGTGGGGGAGAGAAACTGGCTGAGCAGATAGGAGTGGCCGGCATGGATTTCAACGCAGTCAAATCCCGCAATTTTTGCCCGTTGTGCCGCCGCACCGAAATCCTTCACAATTTGATGAATTTCGTCCACCGTCAGCGGACGGGGAATTTCGTTGCCGCGCTTGCTGGGCCGGTCGGATGCGGAAACGGGCTGCATTCCAATCCGGGACGAGCGGGCGGAAGCACCCGCATGGTTGAGCTGAACGGAAGCGGCGCACCCCTGGGCGTGAAGGGCTTCGCAAAGCTCGAAGAAACCGGGAATAAAGCGGTCTTCATCCATGCGGAGCTGTGTTGTCCCATTGGAACCGGCGGGATTCGAGACATTAACGTTTTCTACATCGATCAGGCCGGTGCCCCCTTTTGCCCTCTGAATGTAGTATTTCATGTGCGCCGGGCTGATGGAGCCGTCCGCACGGGCAAAGTTTGTCCCCATAGGCATCATAACAACGCGATTTTTGATCGTCAAGCCTTTTAATTTAAGGGGAGAAAATAAGGTCGAATATTTTTGATTTTCCATGGCAGCGGCATCTCCTAAGTTAAAGATATGATATGAAAATTCGCTCGGTTTACTGCTTTTCCAGGCATTTGGCAATCGTCATGCGCTGGATCTGATTGGTCCCTTCAAAAATCTGAAAGATCTTTGCGTCACGCATCAGTTTTTCCACCGGGTACTCGCGGCTGTAGCCGTAGCCGCCGAAGATCTGAACCGCGTTCGAAGTGACCTCCTGTGCCGCGTCGGTCACAAATGTTTTGGTGATGGAGCCCTCCATGCGCAGATCGCGGTGTTCATCCTGATCCAAAAGACGCATGGTATTGTTGACCAGCACGCGCGACGCCTCGGTTTTAATGGCCATATCCGCCAGCATGGATTGCACCATCTGGAATTTGATGATCGGTTTTCCAAACTGGGTCCTCTGTTTGGCATAGGCCAGGGATTCATCCAAAGCGCGCTGCATGATGCCGACGCACAGCGTGGCGACGAAGGCGCGGGAAATATCCAGAGCGCTGAGGGCGACTTTCAGGCCTTTGCCCTTTTCGCCGACAATATTTTTCTCTGGAATGCGGGCATCCTCAAAGATCAGTTCCGTTGTGTTGGAAAGCCGGAACCCCATTTTCTTTTCATGGGAGCCGACGGAAAAGCCGGGAGTGTCACGGTTGATCAAGAAAGCGGTGATGCCCTCTTCCGTGCGGAAAAAGCTGATGTACAGAGAAGCGCAGGCACCGTTTGTGGCGAAAGTCTTTGTGCCGTTCAAAATATAGGAATCGCCGTCTTTCACTGCCGTTGCACGCACGGCGCCCACATCGGAACCTGCGCCGGGCTCCGTCAGAGCAAAGCAGGCGAATTTTCCCGCCGCAAGCACATTGGCAAAGTACTGAGCCTGTTCCTTCGTGCCATAAAGCATCACATTCCGAAAGGCTACGAAATTTGTGACAAGCGTGTCCGCATAACCGGCATCGACTTTTGCCAGTTCCTCAAACAGCATTGCGGTCGTCTCAAAATCGAGCCCCATACCGCCGTATTCCTCCGGAATTTCCGCCATGTGAAGCCCCATGTCGATCGCCGGCTGAAACAGCTCCATAGGACATTCGCCCTTTTCATCGCATTCCGCAACGTAGGGTTTTACTGCTTTTTCCGCCATGTCGCGAACCATTTCAATCAATTCGGTCTGTTCTTCCGTATAAAGAAGAGCCATAAGATACATCCTTTCTTTGATGGAAATCAAATGGGAATTTGCACAAAACGTTTCTAAAAATCAATTTCTTTTCTGGCGCAGATTTGCTTTGATAATAATATAACACGTTTTTAACCGCTTCAACAATGAAATCCGGCTACAATTGGAACATCCTATAGTTCCACTTCAAATGCCAGGAGATTCCGATTGGTATTTTAAATTTGCGAATGCTATAATAAACAAAAAATCAGGCAAGATAGCGTACAGAATCAGCGTTTTAACAATGCTTTCAAGATTGTGCTGCCGTTCCCCGTTTTTCAGGAGGAAGATCCGCTCCGTTCACACCAACCGTTGAGGATGGGTTTTGTTTTTGAAAATCCTGCTCAGCGTTCAGTTTTACCTTAAATTGTCAAAACTTTCACAGTCTGCAGCCTGATTTTTTTATTGTTCCCAAAAGTTCCAATCATCCAACATCATTTTTCATATTTTCAGGAGGTAATCACATGAGCAAGCTGAATGATCAACAGTTCCAGGCGTACCTAAAGCAAATCCGTGCCTTGGCCGAGGGTCCGTTTGACGAGATGCAGAAGGAAATTGAAGTTACGAATAAGTTCCCGCAGAAGTTTTACGATCTCGCGATCCAGAATGATCTCTACCGTTTTGCTCTGCCGGAAAAATACGGCGGATTCGGACTGACCGAAAAGCAGATCCTGATGGTGCAGGAAGAATTTTCACGCGGCCCGGGCGGCATGCGCATGCACTTGCATCATGCGGCCGATCTGAACTGGCGTATTCTGGACGATTTCGGCAGTGACGAGCTGAAAGCCAAGTATATGAACAAGTTCCAGGACAAATCGGTGTTTGCAAACTTTGCCCTGACGGAAAAAACCGGCGGCACGGGCGCTGACATTCACACCACTGCGGTCAAAGACGGCGATTATTATGTCGTCAACGGTGAAAAGACTCTAATTTCACATACGGACTGCTCCGATTTCACTTATGTTATTGCCAGTACGGATCCCACTTCCGACAAAGACAGCCGCCTTTCCGCTTTCTTTGTAGACGTGCACACTCCCGGCTATGAAATCGTTCCGATGCCCCACATGATGGGCTGCCGCGGTGCGGGCCATGCCGGACTCCGCTTCACCAACATGCGTGTTCACAAGAAATATCTGTTGGGCAAGGAAGGCATGGGCCTTGAAATCGCAATGCATTCTCTCGCCGTTTCACGCGCTCACATTGCCGTCAGCAACCTGGGCATGGCGCAGAGAATGCTTGAAATGACCATTCAGCGCGCAAAAGACCGCGTCACGTTCGGCAAGCCTCTTATTAAACGCCAGGCCATCCAGCAGACCATCGCAGACATGGGGACTCAAATTCACGCTCTCCGCCTGATGATTTATGATTTTGCGGAAGACTATGATGCGGGCCGCAATATTGAAATGAAGGCCGCCATGTGCAAGCTGCACAGCATCAACACGGTTAAGATGGTTTCCGACGCCATGCTTGAAATCTTCGGCGGCATCGGCTATTTTGAAGGCTGCGAATACGGACCGACCGAGCGCATGTACCGCGACTGCCGCGCCATGTGGCTGGAGGAAGGCCCCCGCACGGTTCAGCGCCTGACTGCGTTCCGCGGACTGGAGAAGAGCGGCGGCGTCATTGCTTACAAAGACAACAATTATCAAACCGTTTAAGATCTGGAACAATGTGGGCGGCGCGCCCGCGTACCGGTGAAACGTGATTTTAGCAAATTCTTAGAAAGAAAGTGATTTCATGAAGCCTTTGGAAGGGGTTAAGGTTGTTGACCTGACTACGTTTTTGGCTGCGCCGACCACTGCCCGCGTGCTCGGGGAGTGGGGCGCGGACGTGATCAAAGTCGAAGCGCCCAAGGGAGATCCGGGCCGCACCCAGGGCGCGGTGTTTGGGATGCCTTATGAAGATGAGGAAAACCTCGGCTTCGATATGTCCAACATGAACAAACGCTTCATTACCCTGAACCTGAAAAACAAGAAGGGTATGGGAGTAATGAATAAGCTCCTTGCGGATGCGGACGTCTTCATTACCAACATCCGCTCTAAATCCCTGGTAAAACTCGGATTGGATTATGAGACGCTGCGTAAAAAATACCCCAAACTTGTCTGGGCACAGTGTCTCGGCTATGGCGAAAAGGGACCGGAAAAGGATTCCGCCGGGTTCGATGTGACCTGCTACATGGCCCGGGGCGGCGTTTTCGGGACCACCGTGAACAAAGGCGATGCCCCCATGATTCCCACCAACGGCTACGGGGATTTCCAGGTTTCCATGTGCCTTGCCTCCGGAATCAGCACCGCGCTGTTTAACCGTACCCGCACAGGCCAGGGAGACAAAGTTACCGTCAGCCTGCACCATGCAGCTGCCTTTATGCTGAGCACTGCCGTTGTTTCCGCTCAGTACGGCAACAAATACCCCAAAAGCCGTTTAGAAGTCATTTGCCCGACCAATAATGTTTACCGGACAAAAGACGACAAGCTGATCGCAATGTGTGCGCCTGAATATGACCGGGACTTCAACAAGATTATGCGTCTGATTGGCCGCGAGGATTTGGTAGACCATCCCGATTACTCAAACTGCGACCACATGAATGCCTTGCATAAAAATGCTGAGGTTGTGAAGGTCCTCGACGAGGCGATCGGAAAGTTTACCCGCGACGAAATTCTGAAAATCTTTAAAGGCAACGATGTGCCCTGCGAGGCCTGCTATGAACCGCTCGATATGTACGACGATGAACAGGTTTGGGCAAACGGGGTCATGACAAAACTCGACTGTCCGTCCGGTAAGCGCTGCATTGCAACCGCCCCGGTCAAATTCAGTTCTTATACCGAACCGAGCTACAAGGTATCTTCCGCCCAGGGGACGGATACGGTTGAAGTGATGAAAGAACTTGGGTATGCCGACGGCGAAATCAAAGAATACCTGGCCGAAGGGGCCGTCGGTGGCAAAAAAGCGCTGAAGTAAGCGCTTTGAAACACAGCGCATCCAAAATTATTTAGAAGAGGAGTAAAAGAGTGTGAAAGCAAAAAAATACTTGTGGGTTTTAGTAGCCGTTTATGTGGCGTATTTTACCCAGGGCATTCAAGCGCTGATTCTAAGCCAAAACAAGATTTCGTTCTACACTCAATGGGGATTTACCGATCCGAAAGCCGGTGCGGCGGCGGTCAGCGCGGCGATTGCCTTCACCGGTCTCGGCAAGTTTGTGACCGTGTGGATCTGCGGTGAAATCTCCGACCGAATCGGTCGTAAACCGATGATTACACTTGGTGCTCTTGTGTATATCATCAGTTTCTTAGGATTGCTGATGACCACCAGCAACGTGGTTGCAGATGTCTGCGCTTTTGGTTTAGGCGCGGCGACCTCCTGCTTTGACGGAGCCAGTTACCCCGCCGTGCAGGAAAGCTGGGTGGAAGCTCCCGGCACCGCTTTGATTTTGATTAAAGGTTTCATTTCTCTGTCCGGCCTGATTTATCCGTTGCTGGTTGTTTCGCTGACACAAGGCGGGAACTGGAAGTTCGGAATTATTATTCCGCTTGTGCTGTCGATTATTACCTTGATCCTTGCAGTGATTGCATCATATTCCTACGACGAGGAAATGAAACGCCGCAAGACCGATCCTGTAGCTAAGGCTGCCTATGAGAAAGAGCTTGCCGAAAAAAAGCATGTTCTTGACTCCGACGCCAAACGGGCGGCTGCGCGCTTTGTTTCCAAACCCCCGAAATTTGTCGTGGTTGGATGTGCCCTTTACGGTTTCATTGCGATGGCCACCATGTATTCTGCTCAGCAGTATATTAAGGCGTTCGGCAAAGTCGTTGTCGGCATGAGCGATATGAGTGCCGCCGGCCTGACCAGTGTTTACACGGCGGGTTCTTTAATCGCCGTTGTTGTCTGGGGCCTGTTCATGGCAAAATTCCGTTGGCGCACTTTGAAAGTCTTGCTGATTGATTTGAGCGGCTCTGTCCTCGGTTATGCCCTGATCTGCACCATGCGTGTTTCCTCCATGGTTTACCTCGCAAGCTTTATGATCGGCCTCTTTGCGGCCGGCGGCGCGCTTCAGTGCGGCGTTTCTCTCATGCAGGAATTCCATCCGGGCAACAAAGGCAGAAACCTCGGAATTTATTACACGTTTATGGGCCTCGCATCCTATGCGATGCCGCAGCTGCAGTCCGCGCTGATTGGTTCAAGTACCGAAGCTGCCGCTACCGTGACCAACCTTTTGGTAAATCTCTGCATGGCGGTGATTGGGCTGATCTTCATGATCTTCCTGAGTGCCAACTACAAAAAGTGGTTTGGTGTCAGCGTCATGTCCAAGAGGGGAGAAAACGAATAATCCCGATTGCTCCCTGTCCTTTGGAAGATTTCCGGCTTCCAGTTTCAGCAGCAGATAAAAATGTTTTGACAAGCTGCGCGGCGGCGGGTTGGAATCCATGAAAATCCGGGAAAGTGGCGAAAGGCATAAAATCTCAGAGAGAATTCTCTGAGATTTTATGCCGTCGTTGCAAGTTCAGTCTTGCTGAGAAAAAATCCCCTTGTCTTGAGCAAAGCCGAAAAATATCATTGTGCCGCTTTTTTAAGTTTAACTGGCTTGCTGCAAGACGATTTGCTTTCATATTTTTCTTCTCATTTTAAATTTCATCAATGGACCCGGCGTGTTGAGTCCCATGCTTAAAAACTTTTCTAATATTTTTTAATGGCGGCCGGATTCCGTCCGCCATTAAAAATAGAAACAAGGGAATACCGATAAAATCCAAGTTCCATCTGGCAACTTTCCTAAAAATTTTTATCTAAGAGGGAGACGATTTTACTTATGTCAGAAAGAATTACAGGGCATACAGAACTCATCGGCTTGATTGCCTATCCGATTCGCCACTCAAATTCGCCTAAAATGCATAATGAGGCGTTTGCAAAACTGGGATTGGATTATGCGTATCCTTGCATTCGAGGTAGACAATGATACGTTGGAGGACACCGTGAAGGGATTCCGCGCAATGAAAGTGCGCGGTTTCAATGTATCCATGCCGAACAAGACGGTGATTCATCAGTATTTGGATAAGCTGACCCCTGCTGCCGAAATGTGTGGGGCGGTCAACACCGTGGTGAATGATAACGGTGTGCTGACGGGAACCATTACGGACGGAATCGGTTATATGACCGCGTTAAAAGACGCCGGAATTGATATCATCGGGAAAAAGATGACGATTGTCGGCTGCGGCGGCGCTGCGACGGCGGTAGAAGTACAGGCGGCCCTGGACGGCGTTGCCGAGATGTCTATTTTTAACGCGAATGATAAATTTTGGCCGAGAGCGGAACATAATGTTCAGACCATTAACGAAAAAACGAAATGCAAGGCGACTTTGCACAGGCTGGAAGACTTGGACGATCTGAAGTCGGAAATTGCGTCAAGCGCGCTGTTTGCCAACGCGACATGCGTGGGGATGAAACCGCTGGAAGGGCAGACCTATATTCCGGACAAATCTTTTCTGCGCCCCGACCTGATCGTTACCGATGTTGTCTATGCGCCGACAGAGACCGCCCTTTTAAAAATGGCAAAAGAAGTCGGATGCAAAACCATGAATGGGATGGGTATGATGCTGTTCCAAGGTGCTGCCGCATTTAAAATTTGGACGGGCAGAGAAATGCCGATCGACTATATGAAAAAGGTTCTCGATATTCACTATTGACAACTGCGACAAAAGGGAAAGGGCATTAGTTCCTTTGGTAATCCCGGGTAGAAGATAGTGAAAGGATGAGATGAACCGTATGAAGACAGTTACCGTAAAAAATGTCGTCCTCGGCGACGGAATTCCGAAGATTTGCATACCGGTTGTTGCGCAGACCAAAGCGGAGATTGTTGAGGAGATCAAAGGAATCAAGCAGTACCATGCCGACCTTGTCGAATGGCGCGTAGATTGGTTTCAGGATGCTGACAACATTGAAAAGATTCAGGAAGTTCTGCGGGAGCTTTCTCCCGTCGTTCAGGATTTTCCTCTTCTCTTTACCTTCCGCACAGCAAAAGAAGGCGGAAACCGGGCCATCGATCGGGAATCCTATGTCAAAATCAATCGAGCCGCTGTGGCGACCGGCGTCGTGGATTTGATCGACGTCGAGCTGTTCCAGGGCGATGAAGTCATGAAAGAACTCGTTGAGAGCGCGCATCGGTCGGGAGTGAAAGTAGTGGCTTCCAGCCATGATTTTAAAAAGACTCCACCCAAAGACGAAATCCTCTACCGGCTGAGAAAAATGCAGGACTTGGGGGCTGATATCCCGAAGATTGCCGTGATGCCCAATTCGAAGCTGGATGTTTTGAAACTGCTAGAAGCCACTGCGGTCATGTCGGAACAATATGCCAAGGGGCCCATCATTACGATGTCCATGTCCGGCTCAGGCGTGATTTCCCGCCTGACCGGAGAACTCTTTGGTTCTGCGCTGACTTTTGGAGCAGCCCAAAAGGCTTCGGCACCCGGGCAGATCGGTGTGGAAGATCTTTATGGTGCTCTGCATCTGCTTCACGATAGCCTGTAAGGATGTTTAAAACCGGGCTTTTGCCCCCGGTCCGTTGCTGGCTCGGGGGCGGCCTTTCACGGAAGGCTGCTCTGCCAGAATATGGGACAAAAAATTTACGCAAAGGAGATATGTCCTCTGATGGGAAGCTGGATTGACGGTCATACCGTTCCGTTTGGTCTGATCGGTTCGCCGGTGGGACATTCCGGTTCGCCGGCCATGTATAATTATTGTTTTGAAAAAGACGGATTAAACTGCGTCTATCTCGCGTTCGAGGTCGATCTGAAGACCCTGGACGCCGGGATGAAAGCAATTCGGGCTCTGCACTTTAAAGGAATCAATATCACCATGCCCTGCAAAAGCGCTGCCGTTCAATATGCGGATGAGTGTACCAAAGCGGTAAGATTGATTGGCGCAACCAACTGCATGATTTGTGAAAACGGTAAATGGATTGCACACAATACCGACGGAATCGGGTATGTAAATAATTTAAAAGCACATGGAGTGGATGTGAAGGGCAAGAAAGTCACTCTGATCGGCGGCGGAGGAGCCGGCATGGCAATTTTGGTCCAGTGCGCGCTTTCCGGTGCAAAGGAAATTTCTGTTTTTAATATCCGCGACGCTTTTATTGGAAATCTGGAGGAACGCGCGGAGCTGATTAACCGCGAGGTTTCCGGCTGCACAGTCCGCGTCTTTGATCTGGCCGACCAGGAAAAGCTGAAGGCGGAGATCGCAGACAGCCAAATCTTGACCAATGCGACCCGAGTCGGCATGGCTCCGCAGGATCAGTCGATGGCGGTCCCGGATGTCAGCGTTTTTCATAAGGGCCTTGTGGTTGCGGATACCGTATACAATCCGCGCGAAACCCGCCTGATTCGAGAAGCCAGAGCTGCCGGCTGCCTGGGCGTTGAAGGCATCGGCATGCTCGTCCGCCAGGGAGAGGCAGCTTATCAGATTTTCACATCCAAAGCCATGCCTGTAGAAGAGGTTCAGAAAAAATTTTTTGAAACGTGACCGCTGCAACTTCACGTTTTAGCATAATCAGTAATCATACTTGCAAAAATCGCCGCTATTGGTTACAATACTCAATAGAGGCGATTTTTATTATGGTTATATCTTATCTATATTTTTTCCTTTGAGACAAACACCAAATAAGCGGAAGAGGGGCTTTTCATGAATTTGTCTCAGCTTTATTATTTTAAAAAGTTAGCTGAAGTTCAGCATTATACAAAAGCCGCGAAAGCGCTCTATATTACACAGCCCAGCCTGAGCGAAGCCATTTCGTCGCTGGAGTCCGAGCTTGACATACAGCTCTTTGTAAAAAGGGGACGCAATATTACGCTTACCCAGTATGGGAAAGAATTTTATCAGTATGTTTCCGCGTCGCTCAATGAACTTGACAAAGGTATCGCTGTGATCCAGGAACACGTCAAAGACATCGGAGGCACGATTAATATTGGCTGCATTGCCACTCTGCTGGTCGGATTCATGCCGC
>DHDF01000091.1:20031-31015 GCA_002399225.1 bacterium UBA4883 | reverse complement strand
GAAATTTATGATGTGGCTTTCTGCTCAAAGGTGGAAGAGTCTGATTTGTGTTTTATGCCGATTCTGGAACAGGAAATGCTGGCACTCGTCAACCGGGACCATCCGCTGGCGGACCGTAAAACGATCTCGTTAAAGGATTTGGAAGGTTACAGCCTCGTCACCTATCGCCCGGATATTCAAATCGGCAGAGATGTGGGTGCACTTTTAGCTGAAAATGGGCTGAAAGCGGATTGCCTCTTCATGGAAGAAGGTTCAATCGGGGCCTCTGTGAGGGTGAATCCGGTGGTCGGAGTTCTTGCCAACACATTATGGCTCAGCCAGTATCCGGATCTGGTGCAGATCCATTTTTCCGATGTTCCAAAAGCGTTCCGAAAAGTTTACATGGTCTACAACAAAAAGCACTTTATCACCCTGCCGGTAGAAAGATTCATGAATTTCATCCAGGCAAACCTTGACACACTGGTATCTGAAGACTACCGGTTACAAAATTGACAGACGCCTATACGGGAAAATAAAGAACAGTGCTCCTGTCCAAATGACAGATTTGTTTATGCCAAAGTTCTTTTATGGCTTGTTGGGAGTCGGCGCCCGCATTTTATCCATCGGGATCCGCATCAACCCGAGTTTGCTGTTCCAAATATAGATTGCAAAATCCCGCTTGCAGCGGAAAGTACACTCCAAACAAGGGTTCTCATCGCAGTAACAGTAAGCGTCAGTATCTGCAAGCGCAAATACGAGGGAATGTTTGGCAGGGGTAACATATTTCAGCTGTCCGCCGGTAAAAGTCCTTAAATAAATCCACTCCGGCTCCGGAATACCCTCGCTGCATAGCCAGGTAATGCAAACGGCGTTTTCGTTGAATCCGCCGACAATTTTATAATCAACCTGCAGGCCGCAGCCGGCTTCCCATTCAGCCGGCTGCAATCTTTGCATGGGCGCGGAACAGCAGACTGCCTCCGCCTCCGCAGCGGGGCTGATTTGCTGGAAAACGCTGCCGCACGACTCGCAGAGAAAAAATTGCGGCTCGCTGCAAATCGGTTTCGGTTTACTGGTTTCCCTGGCACGCCGCGTCCCAAATCTTTGATCCGGCATCTTGGATGCTCCTGTCTGAATCTGCTCGGAAGAGTTTTGCCCCATCCGCCGGCTCAATTCTTTCGCAAGCAGGTATTTTTTTACCTTTCCCGACTCTGTCATCGGGATTTGTTCGATATTTTCCACGCGTTCCGGCCATCCATACTTGGAAACCTTTGATTTGCGCAGAAAATCCGTCAGCGTTTCCAGCGTAACCGGCGCTTTTGCGTCGGATGGTACGACAAACGCGCAGATCCGTTCTCCCAAACGGGGATCCGGCATTCCGATTACGGCGGAATCCTTCACGGCGGGGCAGCGGCGCACGTTTTCATTGATAGCGTTCGCATTTAAATTGACGCCGCCCCGGATAATCACATCCTTGATTCTTCCGATTACCCGGATCTTTTTTTCCTCATCGCGGATGCAGAGATCCCCGCTGTGGAACCATCCCTCGTCGTCCAGAACTTTCCCTGTGGCGGCGGGGTCGTTCATATAACCGACAAAAACGTTGGGACCGCGGGACCATTCTTCTCCTTCGGAACCGTCGGGAGCGTCTTTGCCGTCTCTGCCGACAATGCGCACCTCGACTCCGTCAATCGGCCTTCCGGCGGAAGGCTTGATATCCGCCGACCACTCGTCCGGGCGGATCAGCGTATGGGGGATGCTTTCTGTGGAGCCATAGCACTCGCAGACACGGAGCCCGTATTTGGAAGCCTCTTTGACCAGATAGGATGGAACCGGAGCACCACCGCAGATAAACAGCCCCAGTGTCGGCATTCTTTGCGGATTCGTCTGAAAAAATTTAAGAATATCGTAGACAAAAGTCGTGGTCCCCATCGAATAGGTGCAGTGTTCACGGTTTACCAGATTCACCGCATCGGCAACGGAAAAGTGCTTTTGCAGAACGAGTTCCGCGCCGGCCAGCAGGGTGGACACAATCCCGTGTGCAAAACCTGTGGCGTGATAGAGCGGAGCCGGCATGAACATGATGTCCTCTGCGGTGATTCTGACCGCCTGATTGAATCCCTGTTCGCAAAAGATCAGGTTGTTGTGCGTCAGCATGGCGCATTTCAGCGCGCCCGCCGTGCCGGAAGTGCAAATGGCTGCCGCTACGGAATCGCTGCCGGCAGGACCCGCACTGCGAAGCAGATCCGGATTTTTGGGGGTGTTCATTATCTCCCGAAGGGTTGGAAAAGCGGCAGGCTCCGCCGACTGAGCGTCTTCCACCTGAATCACAGTGCAAACGTCCGGATGACGGCGGCACAGCTGTTTCGCAAGCGTGGCATATTCCACGCTTTTGTAGCGGACCGGGCAGAGATAGGCCCGGGTCCCGACCCGGCGGAAGATTTTAGACAGTTCTTCCCCTTGAAAGGAAGGGGAAAGCGGGTTTGCAACCGCACCGACTTTCAGGCAGGCAATGGTGATGATGGCAAATTCGCTCCACACCGGAAGCTGATAAGAGACCGTGTCGCCGGGGCGAATCCCGGAAGAAAGAAAATAGGCGGCCAAACGGCTGCTCTTTTCGTCCAGTTCCCTGTAGGTATACCGAAAGCCGCGGTCATCCGTGACATAGGTGCGGTTTCCGTACCGCTTGACAGTATCGTTCCAGCAATCCAACAGAGTCCGTGACGTCCAATATCCTTTTTTATAATAGAGATCTTTCTGGCGGTCGTTGATTTTTATCTTGTTTGTCATCGGGATTCCGCCACTCCTCTCTAAACTTTTTTATGGAAATGCACTGTATTTATTATACAATAAAATGTGTAAAATACACAAGAATGATTGCTAAAACAATCTATCGTTTTGTGCTATTTATATGGAAATATATATAGGAAACAACTATGATATGCGGCGGTACCGCAAAGCTCAGAGAGAAAAATTACCATTTTTAAGTAAAAAAATTTTGCATAAATATACAAAGCCCGCTTCGCTGCGAAAGACTTGAAAAGAGGGTTCGAAATATGGGGTTGAAAGAGTCCTTTCCGGACAGATTATAAAACTTCAACCCGGTCTAAGACGTATAGCAATACGCTTCCAATTGTGACCGCTTTATTGTTTTCGTCCCGAATAACGGCCCTTACGTTGCAGAGATTCCGGCCGACTTTTTCCGGGGCTGCGGTGCAAGTGAGCTTTTTTCCGCCGCCCGGGCGCAGAAATTGGAGGTTCATGGCCGCGGTGGTCACGTCGAGGCCGAGGCTGAAGCAGGAAAAGGCTGAGATCACGTCGACGATGGTGCTGAGCGCTCCGCCATGGCAGGTGCCGTGAAGATTCAGATTCTTCTCTGACAGCACAATTTCACCTTTTGCCGTACCCTCGCCGAGATCGGTCAGGCACACATCGGAGGCGAGCGGATAACGCTCCTCCGTGTTGAATTTTTCAAAAAGGTACCGGTACCACAGTTCCTTGGTCCATGGCTTCCCATGATTTGTCTTGTCAAAGGCCATTTCAATCATCCTTCGTTTGTTTTAGCGGTCCGGTTTTTAGCCGGGCTTGAAATTGCACTTTCATTTTATAAGAAGCAGTAGTGCGAAACAAGTGGATTCACCGGATTTATATATCGGAACTCTCCGGATTTGCTTTGCAGACCATAAAAATTTCCTATCAATGCGGCGCCTGAAAAGCCATTTTACATTGCTTTTTTTAGCCGGAATTGATCTTTTCCGTTAAAACAAGGGGAGATTTAAGAGACAATTTTAGATATTTCTACCGTTGACTTTAGAAATTTAAAGTGATATATTTAACTTAATTTAAAGTTCTGTGAAGGGAGATCCGCAAAATGCACAGCGAAGTTTTCTGTAAATTTGTCCGCAATAACACCTGCGCAGCGGCGGGTCGATTTTACTATGCCTATTATTGCTTTTTTACGGGGTTAAAACATAATAGGCATGCCGCAACAGAACGATAAAGCCGAACACAAAACTTTTTTATTTTAAAAAAAGCAGTGGCTTGTCTGGAAAGGCAGGCCGCTGCTTTTTCTATATTACCGTATTCAATCACAATAAGGGAGAGGGATAACATGAAAAAGAAAATCGCAGTATTGCTTCTGGCTGCTGCCACAGCCCTGTCGCTGACAGCGTGCAGCGGGGGTTCCAACGCCTCAAAATCCGGACCCTCGTCATCCGCTTCATCGGCCTCTAAAGCTTCGGCGGGGAAACACTATACGGTCGGAATTTGTCAGCTGGTGCAGCACCCCGCGCTCGACGCCGCCACCAAAGGTTTTCAAAAGGCCTTAACTGACAAGCTGGGCAGCAGAGTTACCTTCAACATGCAGAACGCGTCGGGTGATTCCCCCACCTGCGCGGTCATCTGCAATCAGTTCGTTTCTTCCAATGTGGATCTGATCATGGCAAACGCCACGCCGGCGCTTCAGGCTGCCCAGACGGCTACCAGCAAGATCCCGATCCTCGGCACTTCCGTCACCGATTACGGCACCGCCCTTGGCATCAGCAACTGGTCCGGCACGACCGGCAAAAACATCTCCGGCACCTCGGATCTGGCTCCCATTGAACAGCAGGCCAATCTGCTGCATGAGCTTTTTCCGAAGGCGAAGAAGGTCGGAATTATTTACTGTTCCGCAGAGCCCAACTCAAAATATCAGGACAAAGTGATCAAGAAAGCACTCACCAAGCTGGGCTACACCTGCAAGGACTACACTTTTTCCGATTCCAACGACGTTCAGTCCGTCACAAAGACGGCGGCTTCTGAAAGCGACGTAATCTATCTGCCTACGGATAATACGGTCGCTTCCAATACGGGGATTATCAAAAACGTCTGCCTGCCTGCAAAAGTGCCGGTCATTGCCGGAGAAGAGGGCATTTGCGCCGGCTGCGGGGTTGCGACGCTTTCCATCAGCTATTACGACCTTGGCTACACAACCGGCGAAATGGCCTATGATATTCTGGTCAATCACGCGAACCCCGCCACCATGAAAGTGAAGTTTGCTCCCAAGTACACCAAAGAGTACAATCCCAGCGTTTGCAAGGCGATGGGGATCACGCTGCCCAGTGGTTTCAAGGCGATCAAAGCATCCTCCTGACCTTTTGCCCCAATCGCCGCTTGCGGTCCCTGTAAGGGAGCCGCTCCGGCCCTCCATTTTCAAGCATCAGAAAGGAAGCGCTATGGATTTCATGATGGCATATCTTTCATCTCTCAGCCCAATCAACCTGCTCATGGCGATTCCGGGCAATATTGCCCAGGGAATCATCTGGGGGATCATGGCTCTGGGGGTGTTAATCACATTTCGGCTGCTGAACTTTGCAGATCTGACGGTGGACGGCACTTTCGCGACGGGCGGCGCCGTGACGGTCGTGCTGATCCTCGCCGGCGCGCCGGTTCCGCTGGCCCTCGTTGCCGCGCTGGCTGCGGGGCTTCTCGCCGGTACCGTCACCGGTCTGCTGAACACCGTTTTAGGGATTCCGGAGATCCTGTCCGGGATCCTCACGCAGATTTCGCTCTGGTCTGTGAACCTGCTGATCCTGAGCGGGGCGAACAAGGCCGTCAATGTGGATGAGTATCCGCTGATTGTGACCCTGCGGAATGTAAAAAGCTCCATTGTCACCGCGCTCGTTTTTGCAGCGGTTCTCATCTGTATTCTGTACTGGTATTTCGGGACCGAGCAGGGGAGCGCCATCCGGGCCACCGGCTGCAACCCGCACATGGCCAGAGCGCAGGGCATCAATATCGATTTTATGAAGGTGCTCGCCATCAGCCTTTCCAATGGGCTGGTGGGCCTTTCCGGCGGGCTTCTGGCTCAATATCAGGGGTTTGCGGATATCAAAATGGGGCAGGGCTCCATTGTCATCGGGCTGGCCGCCGTCATCATCGGGGAAGTCTTGGGAGACGCGCTTTTGGGCAAATCTATGAATTTTGCCCTGCGTCTTGGATTTGTCGTGGTTGGCGGCGTTCTTTATTACCTTGTCATCGGCCTTGTCATGTGGCTGAAAATGCCGACCGACCTGCTCAAGCTTCTTACGGCCGTCATTGTGGCGACATTCCTGGCGGTCCCTTATCTCAGGGCAAAATCCAAAAATTCCTTTGCACTCGCAGGCAAGAGAGGGGCGCAGAACCATGCTTAAACTTTCCGGAATATGCAAAACATTCAATATCGGCACCGTCAATGAAAAAGCCGCTCTCTGCGGGATTGACCTCAATTTGAAAGAGGGCGATTTCGTGACGGTGATCGGCGGCAACGGCGCGGGAAAATCGACCATGCTAAACGCAATCGCAGGGGTTTGGCCCGTAGATAAAGGAACCATCTCGATTGACGGCACCGATGTGACTTCCCTGCCGGAATACAAGCGCGCACCGTATATCGGCAGGGTCTTCCAGGACCCGATGATGGGAACCGCCGCCAATATGGAAATTGCAGAAAACCTGGCGCTGGCCATGCGCCGGGGGAACAGGCGAACGGTGCGCTGGGGAGTTACAAAATCGGAGTGCAAGCATTACCGCGAAGCGCTGGAAAAGCTCGGCCTTGGCCTGGAAGACCGCATGACTTCCAAAGTGGGGCTTCTTTCCGGGGGCCAGCGGCAGGCCCTCACGCTGCTGATGGCGACGCTCCAGAAGCCGAAGCTTCTGCTTTTAGACGAACACACCGCGGCACTGGACCCCGCAACCGCCGCGAAAGTTCTGGAACTTTCCGATCAGTTTGTCGCGGAAAACAACCTGACTGCCATGATGATCACCCACAACATGACGGATGCCATCCGCCATGGGAACCGGCTGCTGATGATGAACGCCGGAAAAATTATTCTGGATATTTCAGGGGAGGAGAAGAAAAAGCTCAAAAAAGCCGACCTTCTGCAAAAATTTGCCGAACTGGCCGGCGTGCAGGAAGAAACGGACGAGGTCCTTCTGTCGTGAAAGTGAGATACGGAACAGAACAGCAGACCCAGAACGTAGGCGATCAGCAAAATCACCACAAGATTTCCTGAACTGCGAACTTATTGAAGCCCCATTTTAGTGAGCAATGCTCCCACGGCTTCCTTTGCGGCTGCCGAAAGGGACTGCCCGGGAAGACGCTCTGCGTGACTTCCTCCAATCACGCGCTGATAAGCCGCTTCTTTGCAGGCCAGAAACATCGGCGTGCTGTACTGATAAACATCCATAGCTTCGGTCATCTTCTTTGCGCTTTTCACCGTGGCATCCATATCTCCGCGGTGAAAGCTCTGCCAGGTATTTACCGTAAATTCCGGGGAAAAGTTTGCGGTGGCATTGATAAATCCGTCAATGCCGAATGGTAGCGTGGCCAGGACGTGGTTTTCATAGGCAGCAAATACCATGAAATCCGGTTTCGACTTTTTGATGGTCAGCATGCTGCGGATATGTTCGGTGTCTGATACGGTTTCCTTGATACCGACGATATTCTCATGTTTCAAAGCAAGCCGGCGAACCAGCTCGGTCTGGCAGTCAAAGCCGGTAAGATCAGGAAAATTGTAAATCAGAATGGGTAAAGAAGTGGAAGCCACGACCTCATCGTAGTAGGCTTCTACCATCTCCTCCGAATAGATGTTGAAGTAAGGGATAATTAACAAAATACCATCGACACGGGCCTCTTCGGCTGTCGCGATTAGCTCCCGGACGTTGGAGAGACAAGTGTCGCCCACGCCGACAATGACATGCGCCCGATGGTTCACATAAGCGGTCATCTTACGGATGAATTCTTTTCTCTCTTTCAGAGTCAGAACACTGAACTCTCCGCTTGTTCCCAGATAAGAAAGCCCATTCACACCCTTTTCTATCAAAAAATCAGCCTGCTTTTTGTTTGCTTCCCAGTCCAAGTTTCCTTTTTCATCGAATATTGTGATGACGGGTGGATTGACTCCTGATAAATTTATCATATGATTACCTCCTGTTTTGATCTTATTCCATAGGATTTTTCAGCTTGTTTTTGGGGGAGAGATATCCGCATTTCCGTGAAATATCGCGGGTCGCCTGAAGAATGGTCTTTACGACCAGTTCCCGTTTCTGAGTCATTCTTTCTCTGGGGCCGGAAACACTGACGGCGGCGATCACTTTGCTGTTAGCATCATAGATCGGTGCAGCAGCGCACCACAGGCCTTCTTCAATTTCACCGTCGTCCACCGCATATCCCTGCCGTTTAAATTTCTCCATTTGCCGGTACAAATCCTCTTTTGAACGGACGGTATTGTCGGTAATTGGCTGAAACTGCAGTCCGGCAATCATGGCTTGACTTCGGTTTGGTTCCATAAAAGTCAAAAATGCTTTGCCCAGTCCGGTACAGTAAATAGGTTTCCGGCTGCCGATGCTGGCGTTTGTAGAAACGGTCTTTTCACTGTTAATCTTGGCCACATACACAACCTCATCGCCGGAAAGGACTGCCATAAATACTGTTTCGCTGACGATGTCCATCACCCATTGAAGCATGGGTGCGGCGATGCGGTTGATGTCGAGAAAAGCCGCGGCATTCATGCCCAGACGAATCAGTCTGGGCCCCAGGGCATAGCATTTGTTTGTGTCTACCAGAAGATATTCGTTCTCACTAAGCGTTTGAAGGATTTCAAAAGTGCTGCTTCTGGCGTATCCTAATTGTTCGCCGACCTGTTTTGCCGTGAGTCCGCGCGGAAAATTTGAAAGAAGCTCAAAGATCCGCAGAACCCTTTCCGCTGATTTTACAGACATGAAATAATCCTCCAATTTAACGGTTCACATATATGAACCTAATTCTCATACTTGTCAAAATTTATTCTATTATAAATGACATTTTTCTAAAGTCAAGCTTTTCCTACTACTTTTTCCTTAATGCACAAATTAGATCACACCCAAATTATTCATAAAGACTTCGACTGAAAGCGAAGAGGGTGCGGCGCAATATCCCGGTGTAGGCCGGCATATCCATGAAAAATAGCATAGACAAAACGAGGGCGTACCGGATTGATTTCCGGGACGCCCTTCATTTTATTTATTATATGGTTCTGCTAAAGCGTTTTTTATTTTTCATCTTGAAATTTTACCAAATTATGGTTATAATACTTTTGCAAAGGGCCTCGGGCGGTTCTTCCATTTCTAGGCAAAGGCTTTGGCACATAACCCAAGAAATGGAGGTGAGAAGCATGGAAATGCTCTATGCTGCCTTGCTCCTTGTTGCAGCTACGGGCTACATACTCGTGCTCAGCAAGGCAAACAAATAACCGCCCCCAGCCAAAGGAAAGCGGTTATCGTGAGTACATTGGACCGACCACTTCGGTGGAAGGCCCTTTGTATTTCTATGTTATTGTACGCGCGCCATTCCAAATTTGTCAAGAAAATTTTTTCTTGGGCGCCGAAAGTTCCTATGGAGGGAAATATGCAGACTCCCTTATACCTGATTCCACTGTTAAAAGATATCTTTGGAACCAGTAAAAATGATATGCAACTTCGAATCATAGCGCTGCAGATCCTTAATCCAATACAAGCCACTGTCCTAAATTGCTCTGCTTTTCTCATGTACAGCGGTATAGATCTGCATGACAAAGATCAGCGAGGTCGTTTTGTCGATACGCTGATAGACAATTTATTATATCAAACCATGGAAAAAGAAGAAAAATCAAATGAAAACTGCGACAATGATTAGCTCTCTCCTTACCTTCCTGCTTCTGCTGTCAACGATGATTTGCGGCTTTTGGATGAAAGCAAATAACGTTACGGATCTAAAGTTCATTCGCATTTCATATAAATTGTGGGATTTCCCTCCTGATAGATTCGGCTGACTTCGGGCCAGTCGGAAGCAAGCTATGGATCTAATTTGATAAGGTAAGCGGCATTAAACATAATTTTAAATCCGATTTTTATTTTCCCGCTGGACCTTGGAATCCGCGGCTCGGCCGTTTCGACTGTGGTTTCACAGGGCGCCGCTTCCATTATTTATATCTGGGTGATCAGCAGTAAAAAGGGATGCCTGCGGTTTTCATTTCGGTACATCCGGTTTGGCGGAACAATATTCAAGGAGATTTTTAAAATCTGGATACCGATTTTGATTTATCAGCTTTTGTCGAGTATTTCCATGGGGCTGACAAATACGGCGGCCAGCAGTTACGGCGATTCCGCGGTTGCGGCTTTCGGCGTAATTTTGCGCATCATGGCGTTGGGCACATACGTTGTTTTCGGATTCCTGAAAGGATACCAACCGGTTGCCGGATATAATTACGGTGCGAAAAATTATGACCGACTGAACGAAGCAACAAAAGTGTGCCTGAAATGGTCTGCGGTTTTTTGTGTGGCCGTAGCAATTCTTTTGATTCTCTTTCCAAGCCAGATGGTAGCACAGTTTTCAAAGAATGATACGGAGCTCATCCGAATCGGCAGTAAGGCGCTTCGCGCAAACGGAATCCTGTTTGCTCTGTTCGGATTCGAACAGGTATCCATGAGTCTATTTCTTGCGCCTGGATACGGTATGCAGGGCTGGCTAAAAGTGCAATCTGCCGACGCGATGGAAAACATTCTGCACATAGAAAAATCGCCATCCACTCAAAGAGCAGACAGCGATTTCTGATGTGGCGGAGACGGTGGGATTCGAACCCACGAGCCCCGTGAGGGGCTACCTGATTTCGAGTCAGGGCCGTTATGACCACTTCGATACGTCTCCATTTATTATAAAAAACGTGCTTTACTATTGTACTGAGAAGATGGCAAAAAGTCAAGGGCCTTTTATAAAACGGTTGAAGATCTGCGGAAAAATATGCCTAGTGCGGATTCTTTTCTCAAACCGAATTCCCGTTTCACCGCAGCGGAAATCATGGGCAGCTAAAGCTTGACATTTTAATCAAAATCAGTTAAAATCATATTGCTATGCGAGCAGGCCGGGCAGCCGCGGGCGCAGCGCGAAAGCGCGCGTGCGAGGAAAGTCCGAGCTCCACAGGGCAAGAATAACGGCTAACGGCCGCCGGGGGCGACCCTAGGGAAAGTGCAACAGAGA
>DHDF01000091.1:14765-19817 GCA_002399225.1 bacterium UBA4883 | reverse complement strand
CGGCTCTGCAAACCCTATTCGGAGCAACACCGCAGAGGGACACATAGCGCCTGCCCGGCGCGTCCCGAGAAGGTGGCATCGAGCCGCGATGGCAACATCCGGCCAAGATAGATGGCTGCTTAAGACAGAACTCGGCTTACAGACCTGGTCGCACTATTTAGTAAGAAAACCGCTTTTAAAGCGGCTTTTTTGTTTATAAAGATGTTTTTCTGTTCCTTCTCGGTATGGACTTTAGGGCACAGCTAAAGAAATTTAACAGCGCTTTGATAAAGGACCTCGGCAACTCCGCAGAGGACCATGACCACGACGGGATCCATCTTCCATTTTCTCAAAAGAAGCATGGCGCCTGCAAAATAGAGAACGGGACGGAGCTGAAAGTTTCCCGCCCGGAAAGAAACGCTTCCGCTCAGGAAAAAGGCCGGAAGCAGGATGGCCACACCGGCGGTTGCAATCATGGCCACGACGGCCGGGCGGAGCGATTCCAGAACTCCCTGCATCACGCTTAAATTGCGGTATTTTGTATAAATCCATGCAAGAGCCGTCACAAAAATGCACGAGGGCAGGATGCAGCCCAGAGTCGCCAGCAAAGCCCCCGGGATGCCGGCAATCTGATTCCCGACAAACGTGGCGGCGTTGATCGCGATGGGGCCGGGCGTCATTTGGGAGATGGTGATCAGGTCGGTGAAGTCGGTCATGGAAAGCCAGTGGTACTGATTGACCACCTGCGCCTGAATCAGCGGCATAGCGGCATAGCCGCCGCCGAAGCTGAACGCGCCGATTTGCAGAAATGCCAGAAACAGTTCAACATAGACCGCCATTATGCCGTTTTCTCCCTCCGATGCTCCCTGTAAATGGTTCTCACCGCACCGATTGCCGCGGTGAGAAGGATGATATAAATCACGTTAACGTTGAAAAAGTAGTTTGCAAGGAAGGATGCCGCCATGATCACCAGCAGAAGAATGTCCTTCGATTTTACCACGCTGCTTCCCATATCATACACGACGGAAATAATCACGGCGCCCACTCCGGCACGCATCCCTTTCAGCATTGCCTGGATGACAAAGTTTGCCCGGAAGGCGGCATAACAGTAAGAGACTAGGGTCAGAATGATGAGAGGGGGCAGGACGGCCCCCAAAATGGCACATAAAACGCCGGAAAAACCGGCGAGTTTGTAACCGACCACGATCGCTCCGTTAACGGCGATCGCACCGGGAGAAGACTGGGCGATCGCCACCAGATCCATCATTTCTGTTTCATCGATCCAGTGGAGCTCATCGACAAATTTATTCTTTAGAAGCGATACGATTACATACCCGCCCCCAAAAGTGAAAGTGCTTAAATAGAGGGTGGAAAAAAACAGCTTTTTCAGAATGTCCTTTTTTGTGTTTTCTTTTTTAGGTTCCATTCTTTATATCTCCCAAGGTGTGGTCTGCGGCGGAACAAAGCACGCTGCCGAAAATCTGCCGCAGAATTTTCTAACAGGAGAGAATTGTGCGGTAATCGCCGGCTTCTGTTTCTGCGGCTTCCCTGCGAAGGCCGATGATCATCTGGTAATGTTCCAGCAACAGCGACAGAATCCGGGGAGAAATACCGCCGTTTTCCGCCATTTGGGCCAGCACCGTTTTGGCTTCTTCCTCCGGCATCCCCTTTCGATACGGCCTGTCTTCGGTGATGGCGGTGAAGATATCCGCAACGGCCATGATGCGGGAACCGAGAGAAAGGCTGTTCGCCTTCAGATGAAAAGGGTAGCCGTGCCCATCCAGGCGTTCATGGTGAAAAGCCGCCCACTGTGTGATGATCTCAAAGCCGCGGATCGGGCTCAGCAACCGGTAGGTGTAGTAACTGTGGCTTTTAATAATGTCAAATTCTTCCGGCTCCAGCCTGCCATGCTTTTCCAAAATCCGCTTCGGGATCACCAGTTTGCCGATGTCGTGCAGGTGTCCGGCAATGCTCATCATTTTACATTCATCCCCGGAGAATCCGGTCAGCTCGGCCAGTTTCTTCGCCACTGCGGCCACCCCCGCGGAATGCATGGCGGTAAACGGGCTGCGGAAATCAATGATATAGGAAAAGATCTTTGTCAAATCCACGGCGTCGTCCAACGTCAGCTTGATCGTTTCCAGCGCAAGGCTGTTGGGAAGGTTGGTAATCCCGGGCTGGTAGGTTAAACCCAGCCAAAGCGACTCCCGGTCGCAGATTGCCAGAAAGGCATCCACTGCCTCCGGCGGAAAGAACGTGCCGCGCTTTTCGCTGATGTTTTTTTTGATTCTGCCGACCTGGCTGATGATATTTTGCTGACGGTTGATCTGCACCGAAATCCGGTCGGAAAGATGAAGAATATGGCTCAGCGGCGACACGGCTCTGCCGTGATAAAATTGGCCCTTGCCATTTTTCCAGGGAATATGGTGGAACCGGACCACCTCTGCAATATTTTTCAAACGCGGAAAACCGGCAAGAAGTCCGGCACCGACAAATGCATGATGGTTGTCTTCCACGGCGTCTCCCTCAGCAAAATCCAGTCTGTCGTTTGAGGGCAAAGCCCCAATATCGTGCAGAAGCGCGGCGAGCACCAGAGTCTGGAGCTGCTCGATAGGGCAGTGAAGCTGCTCCGCAATATGATAAGCCAGGTATGCGACCTGCTGATGATGGTTGGAAATTTCCGGGTTAATCAGGTCGATCGCCTTTGTAATGCAGTCCACCAGATCGTACAGATTAAAAAAGTACCGCCCGCTGTAGGGCATGTCCTACCTTCTTTCCTCTTTGGCACCGCGGCAAACTGTTTCGCGTTTTTCTAATACGGAAGCATCTCGTCCAGCCGGTGGAATAGACCCTCAATGCGCCGGAGAGAGGCCTCATCCTCAATTTTTCTCATGGAGGCGTAATACTCGACAGTCAATCTATTGTCTTCGAGCATCCCTTTTTCTTTCAGCACGTTTGCAAGGTGGCTGACTGTGCCGGCGCAGCCGTCGATCAGCTTTGCCTCCGGAGGGAACATGCTCCGCAACGTATCCTTAAAATAATTAAAATGCGTGCAGCCCAGCACCAGCGCGGAATAGTCTTTTAAATGATAAGCTGAAAATTCCTTTTTGAGGTACCGGCGCACCGCCTCGGAGTCAAACTCTTCTTTCTCTGCAAAGTTGACCAGCTCCGGCAGCGCCAGAAGGTCAACAACATGGTCTTTGTCGACGGCGGCCAGCAGGTTCTTTAGCTTTTCTTCCCGAACTGTGACCGGTGTGGCGATGACCATGACCCTTTTTCCACGGTTCCGCTGAACGGCAGGCTTGACCGCAGGCTCCATCCCGAGAATCGGGATGGAGTATTTTGCCCTGAGGTAGCCGATCGCTGCGCTGGTAGCCGTATTGCAGGCGATGACAATCGCTTTGACCCCTTTTTCAGCCATGAAATTCACGGCGCTGTCCACATAGGACAGGATCTCTTCTTTTGTCTTTGTGCCATAGGGCACATGCGCCGTATCCGCAAAAAAAAGATACTGTTCTTTCGGCAGGGAACGCATCGCCTGACGAAGAACCGTCAGTCCGCCGATCCCAGAGTCAAAAATCCCTATTTTCAATTTAATTCACGTGTCTTTCTTCTCATAATTCTATTGATCAAATGAGCGTAAAGAACTTTCGCTCTATCAGAGTCGGAATACCTCCGCGGGTTTTCTGCATCTCGCGCACGGGCTCTTTTTTCCGCGGCGTGGCGCATCACTTCCTGCTTCCTAAGTATATCATAATGAAAAAAGAAATCAATCATTCCGCATGGATGCCGAAATCCCTTAAAAAAGGCGGTAAAGCCCGCGCAAAAAGAAACAAAAAGCCGCCCGATTGCGGGCGGCTGAATAAGGGAGGAGGGTGTTATGAAAAAGGGCTTTCCTTTAAAAAACCTCTTTCGAGGCGCTTGTAATCTGATTTGCGGGTCTCTCGTACTTTGAAACTATTTTTAAGAATAACTTGAGATTGTAACGTCTTCATGAAACGGATTTAAAGTTTCTTTAGATGATCTGTGAATAATTTGTGGCTTGCGCGAAAGCACCCCCCGGGGACGCCGCCCGGTCTTTTGCTTTGGAAGAGAGGAAAGCAATTTTCCAGGCGGGGCGGCGGGAAAAGTTCATGCGCCGGTAATGATATTGCCGCGGTTTTGTGATATAATGAAAATTCAGATACAGATCTGGGCGAACGGAAATTTTTCTCCCGGATCAAATTCAATTTCTCGGGAGATTTTCTATGAGATATGATTCACCGTACGGCCCTTTTACTCCCTATGGGGATCCTCGTTACTATATCGCCATGCAGGAAGAAAAGAAGCTGATCCGAAGGGAATCCAACCGCCTCGGTTGGACTGCGCTGCTGGGGATTCTGTTGCTGTCGGTCCTTTTTGACGGAGGCATTTTCTACTGCCGGATCCTGCAGGGATATCAGTCCGGTCCGGCGGATTTCAGGGGGATCAATCCTGTTCTGTTTTATTTAATTTACTCGCTGAGCTATGCGCTGGGACTTTTTGTTCCGGTGCTGCTTTATTTTGTCCTGCGCAAAATTCCTCTTTCGTCGGGACTCCCGTTTGAAAAGGTCGGCGGAGTAAAAATTTTGGCTTGCGTTCTGATGGGAAGTGCCGGCTGCATGCTTTGTAACTTTCCTGCGGGCATCGTGGTCAACGTGGAGCAAAAATTCGGATTCCAGGGGACCATTCCGGACATGCCGCTGAGCGACAGTTCCGCCGTGCTGGCCCTTTACGTGCTGAGTGTTGCCGTGATTCCGCCGATTGTGGAAGAAATGATGTTCCGCGGCATGATCCTTCAAGGGCTGCGGCGTTTTGGAGACGGGTTCGCAGTGGTTGCCTCCGCCGTCCTGTTTGGCCTTTATCATGGAAATTTTGCTCAGTCGGTTTTCGCCTTTCTGTGCGGTCTGATTCTTGGCTTTGTCGTCGTACGGACGAATTCCCTTCTCCCTTCCATCCTGATTCACGCGGTTAACAACGGGGTGTCAGTGGTCATCCAGATGGTTGAGCGGTACCGCGGCGCGGCGGAAGCGGTCATGGCGGGGGAAATCCGGG
>DHDF01000091.1:14200-14487 GCA_002399225.1 bacterium UBA4883 | reverse complement strand
CGCTTTTCCCAGAAGCTGGGCGCGCTGTTTTCCAACCCCGGCGTTCTTATGGTGACGGTTTACGCGGTGGCTGCTTCGGTCTATACTCTGACGGCGGCATAAGCCATGCGCAGCGATGAAGATTTTATGAGGGAGGCTCTGCGGCTGGCGCGGGAGGCAGCAGAGGAGGGAGAAGTGCCGGTCGGCGCCGTTATCGTCAGGGACGGCGAAATTGTGGCCCGCGGAAAAAACCGCAGGGAGACCGGCAGAAACGCCCTTTGTCATGCGGAGCTGGAAGCGATCGGCGG
>DHDF01000091.1:0-14083 GCA_002399225.1 bacterium UBA4883 | reverse complement strand
GAGCTGGAAGCGATCGGCGGCGCGTGCCGCGCGCTGGGCGGGTGGCGGCTGTGGCAGTGCGAGCTGTTTGTAACGCTGGAACCGTGTCCCATGTGTGCGGGCGCAGCGATCAACGCCCGCCTGCGCCGCGTTGTGTTCGGCGCACACGATCCCAAAGCAGGTTCCTGCGGATCGGTGGTCAATCTGTTTGAGCTGCCCTACAACCATCATCCTCAGCTGTGCGGCGGGGTTCTGGAAGAGGAATGTTCTTCCCTTCTCACGGATTTCTTCCGTCGGTTAAGAAAATAAATGCCATTTAAAAACGGGCGGCGCTTCCGGCTTACTTGCCGGCGGCGCCGCCCGTTCGCGGTTTACGCGTCTGCTATTTCTTTCTCTTAAATTTCCGGTTGTTCAGGTACAGTGTATCGCCGTCCACCCGGAACTTATAAGTCTCTTTGACATTTTTCACCACAACCTTGTAGCGCAGGGTGATCTGAGAGCCCTGAACGCGGTAGGTTCCCTTAAATGAACCTAAATTCAGCGCCTCCATCTTCATTGTTCCGTCGGAGCTAAACTTGTATTCCGTCAGGCCGCAGGAATCTTTCCAGACCCCGTCAATTTGATTCGGTTCCGGCTGCGGCGCTGATTTGCACCCGGCGAACAGCAGCAGAAGCACTGCCGCCAGCAGAGCTGAAATGATTCGTTTCACAGCAACTTTCCTCCCGCTCACTTGGAAAATGACGCCTCGCTTGTTCCCGTTTCGCCGGTGTTTCATGCTCATCGTTCAAACCGAAGGTCGACCACCCGGCGCGGAAGACCCGACAGTTCGGCAATCTGCTCTTGTGTCAGCGGATTGTAAGTCAGGCTCCATTCGTCAAAGTTCGGGTCGATCAAAAGGCAGGCCGCAAAAAAATCCGCCTCCCGCTCATAGCGCGGAGCGTACAGATAGGTCAGATCCGCGATGACCTGCGCGTTCAGCCCGGGGTGAAGCAGCAGATGCCCCAGCTCGTGGGCGCAGCAGTAACAGTCTTCCATCTCAGAAAGGGTTTCCTGCAACACAATAATCGGTTTGCCGGATTCGGTGCGGAAGCAGAAACCGCGGACCCTCTTTGGCAGATCCAGCCGCCGGACCTGGATCCCCATGCAGTCGCAGAGAAAAAACGGAGATCCATCCCCAAACCGCTTGGTAATCCGGTGTGCCAGCCTCTCGATTCCGTTCATGGCGCTACCTCCCGGCAGACCGCTTTGCCGGCGAAGACAGCGCGGCGGCAACCCGGATGGCGTTTGCAAGTTTTTCCCGGTCGCTGCGGCTGATCGGCGCGCCGTTAAACATCAGCCCGGACTGGCGCTCCAGAGTGCGGGCAAAACTGTCGATGACATCCCCTACGTCTCTGGAGTAATCCGTTTCCAGCAGTTCATCCGTGCTGCACCTGAACACGGACGCAAGGCGCGTCAGGACCGTGCTGTCCGGAATGCGCCGGCCCTGCTCGTACATGCCAACGGCCGACGGAGAAACGCTAAGCCGACGGGCCAGCTCTTTCTGCGTCATGCCGCGCTCCGTGCGCAGCTGCCGGATTTTTTCGTTCAGCAACTTTGAGGTCCCCTCTCTATTGTCTCCGTATTATATCACACATAGCGTGTTGCCGCAAGAAATTTTCTAATTCCAGAGGGAAAAGTCCAAAATTAGGCCCTTTACCCCACCAATAAAGAACATGCGTTCTAAAATCCCTTGCAATGATTTTTCTCCTGTAGTACCATAAAGAAGCAGTGGAGCCGAGAAAAATCGGCACACGTTATTTTTTATCCATTAGCTACACACTTAGTGTAGAGAAAGGAGCTTTATGGACTACTGTGAGTGGGGACGGGAATACCTGCGTCAGGCACAAAAGATGAAGGAACACCTGAGCCCCCTCCGGGACCGGCTGAAAAGCATCTCCGGAGAAGAAGCCATTCTGCTGCGCCGGCGGATTGCCATGTTGGATGAGATGTATCTGGAACTATGCCATACGGGCAGATATCTTTTGAGAAAGGGGGCGCGGGAATGAAGCGGGGCCCCAGTCTCAGCCTTGACCTGTTTGGGGACAGACTGAACCCGGACCGCCGGGGACGGGACGACGGAGGAGAGCACAGACGGATGCTGCGGACCATGGCGCTTGCGGCGAAAGGAGAACTGACCGTGCGACAGAAGCAGTGCGTCCGTCTGCGCTATGGGGAAAGAAAAAGCGTAAGTGAAATTGCGGCGGAACTGGGGGTGGCGCCGTCCACGGTTTCCCGGCACCTGAAGAAGGCGCGGCTGCGCCTGCGGCGGATTTTGCGGTATTGCTACCCGTCCCTGGCCCGGAACCTGCCGGAGGCGAAGAGCGGACCAAAACCGTGAGAGGGTAAAATTACGGAACCTCGTTACGGCGCAGGTGATCCGACAACAGCTTGTCCAGTGCCTGGCTGAACTTTCTCAGGCGGATCGGCCTGCCGTCCCGGTTGCAGAAGCAGTGTTCGCTCCTGCCGGTGGCGCGCAGATGTCCGGTCGGCTGATCCGTAATGAGGTAATCCAGTGAAAGCCGGGTCCCCTGATAGGAGGAAATCGCCACGGAGATGCAAACCGTTTCCCCGAACCGGACCGGGCTTTTATAACGGCAGGACACCGCGATCACCGGGACCAGCAGGCCGCCGCTTTCCAGCTTTTCATAGCCCCAGCCGAGCTGTTCCAGAAAATCCAGGCGTGCCTCTTCCATCCAGCGGATGTAGTTGGAATGATGAACAATTCCCATCTGATCCGTCTCGTAATAATGTGCGCGGCGCTGATAGGGAACGATCCCGTCTGGCTCGGTCGCCGCGCCCTTTTGAGTCTGGCCCTTTTCCAGTGCCAGCAGGCGTTCTTTGATGGGAAGTCCGGCGGCGTAGCCGACCAGGGAGCCGTCCGAACCGATCACACGGTGGCAGGGGATTAGGATCGCAATCGGGTTTTTATGGTTTGCCATTCCGACGGCGCGGCTGCCGTGCGGACAGCCAATCTGTTCCGCAATCTGCTGGTAATTTCTGGTTTCCCCGTAAGGAATTGTCTGCAAAGCTTCCCAGACACATTTTTGAAAGGCCGTGCCCGCCGGAGACAAAGGAAGGTCGAAATGGGTTCTGGCCCCGGCCAGATACTCCCTGATTTCCCGGGCGGCACGGTCGATCAGCGCCGTGCGGCGCAGTTCCCTGCCGGCGGCCGTCCCGAACCGGACGGCGGTGATGGACGCTCCGTCAGATTCAACCGTGATTTTTCCGATTTCCGTGTCGTAGACAAAGCCGGAGTTTTCCCGCTGATTTGGAGTTCCCTTTTCAGCTTTTGTCATTTTTACCGGTCCTTTCCATCAAATTTATCTTAAAGTATAACAGAAAATCATGAATATTTCTGCTTTTTCCGCTTTTTCCCGGACGGATTTCTTGACAAAGTGAAAAAAATCAGATAGGATCAAAAAAGAAAATTATGGCAGAACTTGAAGATGAAACCGGAGGGAATTAAGATGGGGAGCATCCCAAACATGGAGGAAGCCCAAAAGCTTCTGGAAGAATACAACAAGGACCCCTTCCATTTGAAGCACGCGAAGATTGTTTCCGGAGTCATGGGGTATTTTGCCAGCCAATACGACCCCGAAAACGAAGAATTCTGGAAGGTTGTCGGATTATTGCATGACTTGGATTTCGAACAGTTCCCGGAGCAGCACTGTATTAAGGAACAGGAGATTCTGCGGGAACGCGGCATTGACGAAAAGCTGATTCACGCCGTTGCCAGCCATGGCTACGGGCTGATGGTCGACATCAAGCCGGAGCTTTTCATGGAAAAAATTTTATATGCCACCGATGAGCTGACAGGACTGATCGGCGCCGTTGCATTGATGCATCCTTCGAAAAGCGTTGCGGATATGCAACTCAAATCGGTGAAAAAGAAATTTAAGACCCCGGCTTTCGCCGCAGGATGCTCCCGGGACGTCATCCGGAAAGGGGCAGACATGCTGGGCTGGAGCCTAGACGATCTGATGTCCCGCACCATTGACGCGATGAAGAGTCTGGTAGGTACCATCGAGATTTAAAAAATTTGCACTTACTGCCTTTGAAAACAAGTTCGTTTTCAAAGCAACCATACAGCCGCCGCAGAACCTATGCGGCGGATTTTATCTTTTCAAGCGTTTTAAAACTGACAGTTGACAATGGAATGGAAGAATATTACACTATCTATAGAAGAGAATGATCCAATATCTGCCGGTTTTAAGGAAAGAAGCATCCATATGAAAGTTGTGTTTGTAACGCCCGCCGGCGATGTCAGGCGGTCAACGTTTTATAGAATTGGGAACCTGCTGTATGGTCACGCCAACTCCATTACGGGTCCGCTGATCCTCGGGCATATTCTGAAAGAAGCGGGGCACGACGTCTCCGTCTGGGAAGAACTGTATCAGGATGTGGCTCCCGCGGTTTATCAGGATGCCGATGTCGTCTGCCTTTACACCATGACGTCGACCGCACCGCGGGCTTATGTGCTGGCGGACCGCATCCACAAGGATACAAAGGCCCGCGTGCTGATCGGCGGGATGCATGCCTCCGTTCTGCCAGAAGAAGCTGCCCGGCATGCGGATCAAGTCATTGTCGGCGAAGGGGAAACCGTCATCCGCGACGTGGTGGAAGGAAAGATCCGGGACAAAATCGTCCATGCGCCCTGCCTGAAAAACTTGGACGATGCTCCTTACCCGGATTATTCCCTTTTAAAAACCCGCTGTGACTGCGCCAATGTAATGTCCACGCGGGGATGCCCGTTCTGCTGTTCGTTCTGCACCACTTCCCGCATGTTTCACCCCTATCGGGAGCGCAGCGTCGACAGCGTGATCGGCGAGCTGAAATATTACAAAAAGCTTGGATTTCAGTACATGAACTTTGAAGATGACAATTTCACCGCAAACAAGGAACGCGCAAAAGAGATCTGTCGCCGGATGATCGCGGAGGGTCTTGTGTTTAAGGAAACTTTCTTCTTTGGACGGACCGACATGGCGAACGACGAAGAAATGCTCGATCTGCTTCAAAAAGCCCATTTATCCCGTGCGCTGGTCGGGATCGAATCGCTGAACCAGGAATCCCTGGATGAGATCAACAAGCATCAGAGTATTGCCGACATTGAGAAGTGCGCGGCCACTCTGGCCCGCCATAAGATCCGGATGATTGCCAGCATCGTTCTCGGAATCGATACGGATGGTACCAAGGACATGCAGCGCAGCGTAAATTTTGCAAAGAAGATCAATGCCTATCAGCTTCAGCCAGCCGTTCTGACCCCGTTTCCCGGCACCCAGGTATTTCAGCAGTACGAACAGGAAGGGCGCCTCCTCACGAAAGACTGGAGTCTGTTCGACATGATGAACGTGACGTTCCTACCGAAAAAACTCAGCCCGTGGGAATTGCAGAAAGAGTTTTTTCATGCCGTCAAGAGGTTTTATACCTTCTTTTCCTCCTTCCGGATCGGAAAGCTCTTTGGTGCCCGGTACGGGATGCGCAGGGTCGGCCTTTCTCTTCTGATCAAGCTTGGCGTCCCTTTCCTTTACCTTGTGGCGCAGTTTGGTAAAAAGACCAATCTGTACCGCCTCAGGCACTGGAAGCCTCAGCAGGCGCTGGAAAGCTGACGTAAGCGCGCAATGTGAAGACGAAAAACATATTATAAAAGATGCAAGGCTGGATTCGGTCGTTTCTGCCGTTCCAGCCTTGCGCTTTGTTCCCTTGAGCTTTTTCGTCACTCGAACGCTTTTCTTCGCCGTAACGGTCTTGACTGGTGCAAGTCGGAATGAAACCGAGCGCCAATCCAGTCCAATCAGGTTGTCATGCGTTGGATAAACTTTTTGGCGGCAGCAAGATCGTCTGAGTTGGGATGACCTTTCGACACTCCTCCGATCAGCTTGAACGGGCCGAAAGTGTCATATCCTTTGCAGGCAAAACTGCCGATGACAGAAGCTCCCGATTTTTTTAATAGATCGATGAGCGCAGCGTTATAGTTGATGTTTCCAGTCCCGCTTGTTGAAAATACAAAGACGTCTTTTCCCTGCACGCGGAACTGATTCATCGCTTTCGTCAATTTGTCATAATGCTTGCCGTATGCAATTCCGGAGCCAAAGCCAATGATTTCATATTGATCTAAATCAGCGTCCTGAACTCGATCAACCGTGCGGATTTCGGCTCCTGATGCTTCTGCCATCGCATTCGCAAGTTTTGCCGTATTTCCATGGTGATAAGAGGAATAAATGATCAGGCACTTTTTCAAGAAAGTTACCTCCTTAACGGAGCCTTCGTATTTTTAGAGCTGCCGATTCCCTCGTTCATGATTTTAAATGAGAAACTTTGTCTATAGAATTTTTTATCCGGCTTAAAATAATTTGTATCAAGTGTAGCACAAAGATTTACAAAATGGAAGATAAAAAATCCATATACCGGTTTCAATGGAAAGGCTGGTTTTCACCCGGTCACAAATAAAAAAAGCCCCCGGCACATGAACTGCCCCTTGGAAGTTTCGGGTATCTCTGTGGAAATTGGAAAGAAATACTTATGGAACAGGAATTATTGTTTGCTCGATCAAGCGACAGTGGATCAGGTAAAAGAGGCATTCACTCTGCATGACCCCCTCTCCAACCTGAAAAGCTATTATCAATTCTATGATAGTATGCTCGATCTGCTTGGGCTGCCATGCGATCAAGACATTCCACAGGATGGAAGAATCATTCGAGCCGTGAACCTGATCAAGGGAAAAGAAGAGATTGGTTACGACATTATCGGCGACATATTGCGGGCAACTCATATTTCTCAGAGCAGATTGTCCCATTTGTTTAAAGAGCAGGCCGGTATGCCGCTGAACAGCTATCTTGCCATGATAAAGCTTGAAAAAAAAGGCTTATCGACACCTGCTGGATGGAAACAGCATTACCGACGCAGCGTTAATGGCCGGGTTCAACAGCGCTTCCCATTTTGCCGTGACCAGCAAGAGCATGACCGGACTTTCCGCCGGCAACATGAGCCGCAGCGGCATCTTTATCACTGTGTAATCCCGTGGCCGGAAGATTTTGTCATGGCAAGGAAGGAAGGAGCACCGACATGCGGATTGCCATTGTTACAGGCGCATCCAGCGGACTGGGGCGCGAATTTGTAAAAGAAATCGCAAGGCGAAAAAATACGGACGAGATCTGGATCATCGCTCGGCGCTCGGCGCGGCTGCTCGATCTTGCAAAGGAAATTTCTTGCCGCATCGTTCCGATTCCTCTGGATCTGACGAAGCGTGATTCCCTTCCCGCCTTGGAATCATTGCTCTGTGAGAAAAAACCGGACGTCCGCATTCTGGTAAACGCCGCCGGGTTCGGCAAAATAGGAGTCGGTGACGAAGTTTCGGAACAGGACAGAAGCGATATGATCGAGCTCAACTGCATGGCTCTTGTGAACGTAACGATGGCAGCGCTGCCTTATATGAAAAGAGGCGCGCGCATTCTGGAAATCTGTTCGGTCGCGGCGTTTCAGCCTTTGCCGTCGCTTAATGTCTATGCGGCAAGCAAGGCTTTTGTCTGCAGTTTCAGCCGTGCGCTTCGCTGGGAACTTTTAAGAAGGGGTATTCATGTCACAGCCGTCTGCCCCTATTGGATCAAGGACACGGAATTTATTCCCACCGCGAAAAAATCCGCCGATCCGCAGGCGGTAAGGCATTTTCCGCTCGCTTCTCACGCTCGCCGCGTAGCAAAAGCCGCCTTGCGCGACAGCAAATTCAATCTTCCCGTATCGACGCCGGGCCCTGTTGCAACGATCCAGCGAATTCTGACGAAATTCATCCCGCATGAAATCGTGATCGCCTGCTGGGAAGGACTTCGCCGGATTTAGATTCTCACGCGCTTTCAGGATATCCTGTCCAGTTCTGAGCCGTGTTTGCAAAACGTTGTCCTTAAAGAAAGAAGAGGGCATTAAATGAATGATAGCAAGTCCAATTATGCGAATTGAACCTCACGCAAAATACTATTTGAAAAGATCGCCGAATTTTATCGACGGTCTTTTGTTTTATCTGAATTTATGAGGGCTAGTGGACTTCCAACCCTGCATAAGCCCCATGATTGAAGCAAAACTGATTGATGGGATTTTTCGTATTGACTTCCGCATCCAATCAATATAATATGTTATACAAATCATACTTATTGAGCATGGAGGATAGATATGAGTACAAAAAAAGGAAAATATGCATGGACGGTTACGGTTGGTGAAAAAGGGCAAATTGTGATTCCAAAGCAGGCAAGAGACATATTCAACATCAAACCCGGCGACACGCTGATTATGCTTGCCGATGAAAAGAAAGGCATTGCCATTCCGCCCAAAGAAAGCTTTGCCGAGCTTGCCGCAAAAATATTTGCGGATAATGAGGAAAATTAGCAATGAGAAAGCACTACTTAGACAATATCCGCTGGGCTACAGTTTTGCTGGTTCTGGTTTACCACGTCTTTTATTTGTTCAATGGTGTGGGTGTGCTGGGCGGCGTCGGCAGTTTTTCAAAAGTACAGTATCAGGACGCCGTGCTATATTTTATATATCCGTGGTTCATGGCCTTACTGTTCCTGATTGCCGGAATCAGCTCCCGGTATGCTCTGAAACATCGGAGCCATAAACAGTTTATAGGAGAAAGAACCACGAAGCTGCTTGTTCCTTCCACCCTCGGGCTCTTCGTTTTCCAATGGTCTGTCGGCTATTTCAACGTGAAGATCGCCGGCGCGTGGAATATGCTTCCGGCATTCCTTCGCTACCCCATTATGGCCGTTTCCGGGATCGGCCCGTTATGGTTTATCCAGATGCTGTGGGTATTCTCATTGCTTCTTGTGCTGATTCGGAAAATCGATTCTAAGGATAAATTTTACACGCTCTGCGGGAAGTGTAATCTTTTCGTGATCCTGTTTCTTTTCCTTCCTCTCTGGGGAGCGTCACAGATTCTCAATGTTCCGGTTATTACGGCTTATCGCTTCGGTATTTACTTCGTGGCGTTTTTGATTGGTTATTTCATTTTCTCGCATGATGAAATTCAGGACAAAGTGCGGAAAATTCACCTGCCGATGTTGATGATTGCTGCCGTGACGGGCATTGCTTATACGGTGTATTATTTCGGTCAAAATTATACCGAGGATGCCTGCCTGAAAAGCCTTTTCACCAATGCTTACCTATGGGTTGCGGTTCTGGCAATTCTTGGATGCGGAAAGGCATGGTTCAACAAAACTTCGAGGTTCGCAACGTATATGACAAAATCGAGCTTTGGCATTTACATCGTCCACTATCTTGTTGTTCTTTCGGCTTGCTATTTCCTGAAGCTCTATACGGCGCTGCCTGTATTCGCAATTTATCTGATTGCCATTTTCTTAGTCCTTATCATCGCTCCCGCTTTATATGAACTGCTGAAGCGTATCCCGATCCTGAGATACCTGATTCTTGGAATCAAAATAGAAAAAAGCAATAAGCAAGTGAAAGCCGATTAATATAACCTGCAATCGGCTTTCACTTTTCTACTTTTGGTAAAGGTATTGCTTAAGGATTGTCTGCAACCCATTAACATTGCTGCATTTTATTTACTTACTTGAGCCTTTTCCTCAAAGATAAACAGCCTCAAACGGTTCGATGCGGTTTTGCAGTATATCGGCGCTCACTATGCCAGCAAAATATCGGTCAAGGAGCTTGCAAAAAACAGCGGAAATGTAAGTTCCTATCAATACGATAGTTCAGGTATCCGCACGAGTAAAACTGTTAACGGGATTACGACGACTTACACTCTTGACAAAAACAATAACGTTGCAAGTCAAACGGATGGCACAAATATTTTAAATTTTATTTATGACACAACAGGAAAATTATGTTACATGACTTTGAACGACGTAAAATATTATTATGAAACGAACGTACAAGGTGATATAATTGGATTATTGGACAGCAGCGACCATGAAGTGGTAACTTATCAATATGATGCGTGGGGCAAGCTTATAAACATGGACGGAAGTTTGGCTTCAACAGTAGGCATCCAAAATCCGTTCAGGTACAGGGGCTATTATTATGATACTGAAACCGGGCTGTATTACCTGCAAAGCAGGTATTATAATCCCGAAATATCCCGTTTCATCAGCAGAGACGATGCAAGCTTACATAAAGGTCAAACAGGAGTAAGCGCAAATCTGTATGCGTATGCGAATAATAATCCTGTTATATATGGTGATCCAGACGGGCATTCTGTCACATCCATGATTTTAAATATGGCTTCTTCTGTATTATCGCTTGTTTGTTTGGTAAATCCGGTAACCGGAGGGCCGAGGTTCGCTGCTGCACTTGCCTTAGGGTTAGGGTCGTTGGGGGTCACAGTATATGATTATAATCAATCTATTAATCACCTTACCGAACAGCTGAGAACACATAAAATTAAACAGCAAACTTACAACGCAAATATAAAAATATGTAATCTTTGGTATAAAGTCGGAGTAGGTGCTGCAGCGGTAACAACTGTCTGTACTTTTTTAGGTGCCAATAAATTTGCCGTTCTAAATTCAAAATTAGGATTTGAAATTATAAATGATTTAGCAAGTATATTTTTAGGGCATTCGTTGTCAATTGCTATGTGGATTAATGATATGGTTACACTAATGAATGGGGATTTTAGTTGGTTTTAATTAAATATCGCAATGAATAGAGAGGTTAATATATGATTGATTTTTTTAATCGGATATACTTTCCATGGAATAGTTTAGACCTTTCTGGAGAGTTACTTCAACTTTCAGGTTATCAGGCAGTTATAGTGTTAGCCATCATTTTAGCAGTTTCATATAGCAAGAAAATTCGATATTTATCTTTTAGATGTTACTCTACTTATATATTATTGTATGGCTTTAATATCCTTTTCTTGTTTTCTCTTTTGTGGTATGCGGCGCTTCCTTTATTAATATTAGCTACATGTAGTACATACAAATCAGTGCAAAAAGAGTTAAATAAAATTCGGAAGGAAGAGTTAGAGGGAGGGTGGTGCTGTAATTTTAAGTATCGCAAACAACAAATTGAAGATTTTAAATTTAAGTCGGATCAGGAACAACAGAAGCATAGGGAATACTGCGCCAGCCACCCTAAAGAGCTTAAGCCTTTGCTGTTAATTGCTTTAACAGTTATTTTACCGATAGCAATTACACTTTGTTTATGGCTTTCCGGAATTGGCTACAGGTGGTACGGTTCTCCTTTAGTTTAAATGTTGTATTGATTATGGCATATAGAATTCAGATTCCAGTCAATTAGCCAAATTGCAAGGAGTTCGCTTCCAATGGGGACGGGAATTTTAACTTCCTACGACGGTTCTACGTATTTCTGGAGCGGCGGTAAACCTCACCGGCTCAAATACGGATAACGATAAGGGCATCCGCGCGGGTAAAACCGTTAATGAAAAGACCACCATAAAGAAACCTGTTATAAAGACGGTTCTATTTGAGCCATGAGGAGCAGATGGCTTTTGTTGTCGTACACGTCGAACATAATCCATACCATGCCGGGTGGCTTTACTGCCGGTCAGCTTCAAACCAATCTGATAGCTGGGATCTTTTCTTAGGAGCAGCCGCGCGATTTTCAGAAAATTTTTCAGCCCTTCCAGAAAGATAGGAGTGTCGTCCATCAGCAGAATCTTCATAAGCCATTCTTCTTTCACTTTGCGACAAATAGTCTTATTTACGTTCCAAAGCAAGGGAAAATGTCTTTTTTGGCTTCTTCCGGTATTGTAAAGAATCCTGAAAATAAATATAATGTTACTTAGTACAATCTTTTAATATAACATTTTTCAAGTGATGGAATGACACTTATGGTTTTATCTATCCCATTGCCTTCCACCTTGTGATGATTTTCCATATGCTTCCGAACTGTCAACGCCGGTGAATTTGACCCACAAGCGCCGGTTATTCTTCCGCCGGTTTCTCCAACGCCGGGATATCTGCCGCCGGAACAGTTTGAACGCCAGTTTTGAGCCGGTCTTTCAGCCGGTAGGTTTCTCCCCGGATGTTGATGACATGAGCATGGTGCATAAGACGGATACGGAGTAATTTATTTGTCAGAATCCGGAACAGATCAAGCGCGGCGTATTCCCTATCGCTCATGCCCCGGAGTTGGTATAACCGATCCAAAACTTATTCATAGCGTTTCCCAGCAACAATCATCGGAATGAGAAAGCAGGAACACCCGAACAGTGTAAAATACAACTTTCCTGAACTCCATACTACCGGAAAGGACCAGTTTACCGTGAGATAAATAAGCGGGAAAACTACAGAGACGACCATTAACCACAACCGTCCGGCGTGAAGAATATGAGGCCAGTTACTGTTGTTAAAATGGATACCTACTATGTTAATTCGGAATATCCCGTCACTATAAAAGTTAATTTTATTTTTATCATAATAAGAAGGAAGCGTTTCCTTTGCAAACAGGCAGAGCCATCCTCCAAATAAAAGGCTGAGTATTTCAACCGTCAGGATATTGTCAGTTAACTGGTCTAAGGAATAACCCAATGCATGAAGTAGCGCACATTCTAAAAAGACGATTATTACACAAGCTAAATAAATAATACCTCGCCGTTTACGCCGCTGTCTGCATTGCTGTTCTTCTTCTGCAGAAAGTTTCAAGGTCCCACTTACCAAGCTCTCAACCTCCTGCATATTCATCTGTTGAGGCTCACTGATATATTGGCCGCTCAACAATTCAGTTATGGTTACGCCGAGCAGATTGGCCAACGGAGAAAGCAACGCGATATCCGGCATACTTAATCCGCGTTCCCACTTGCTGACGGCCTTATCAGAGACGAATAGTTTTTGCGCTAATTCCTTTTGTGTAAAACCTTTCTGTTTTCGTAGCTGCGCTAAAAACACGCCGAACTTTTCGTTGTCGATTTCATACATTTGATGCACCTCCGGTTAATATTTTAAGTCAAATGGGGGTTTGGGGCAACCGACCAGCGGTAGAATCGCGTATTTTAGCGCCTTTATAGGCACAAAAGGCAGAATTTTATTCCTCGCCTTGGTTATCAAAGTCCGGGAATAGATCAAGCGCGGCGTGTTCCCTATCACTCATGTTCCGGAGCTTTTCCAGCATGGAATCCGTCAGAGTCAGAAGCTCCGTTCCTCCGCGCCGGACATGTATTTGATGTGTACAAAAGTTTGCTCTTACACGCTAAACCGGGTCATCAACCCAAGGACTACAACAACCAGCCCAGCTAAGCGTATGTAGAGCCTCATTCTTGGTATGTTTTCGCATCGTGCGGGGAAAACTGGGTTTATGATAAATAAAAGCCCATAAATAATTTCCCCTGCATTTGAAAACAGGCCTTGCTTAAAGAGAGTTGATAACACAAAACCAAGTAAAACAATAGCAAGGCCAAAAAACATTTGTTGCTTAAAAGTTATCTTTTTCAAATACCTGTCCTCCCCTGCAAATTAGAATTAGTCAGCTTTCTGATTTTTTCCGAAATACACAATCAGCGCACTTGCGTTAAGAATAATCGTAACAACAAGAAGCAGGGTGGCAACCAATGCCGTCGCATGGGAAGTATCCAGAAGCGCAGACCAATCTTCTATTTTTACCAGATGATCGGTGTAGAAAAGCTGTAAGCGCAACGCAACCGCGCAGGAACTGAGGCTTGTTACCGTAAAGGTGGCATATCTTTTACTATTGATTTTATTATGCTGGACAAGATTAACCGCAGGCAGTATCCACGCAATCAATCCAAGAACAAGGCTCCCCACATTCATCAGTCCTTCCACGAAAATGTCTCCTTTATAAAGCTGGAAATTCGTTTTTCTGTTGCCATTATTATACCGTACATTCAGGAAAATGTCACTAAATCCGTCCAGTCCGTGTGACTGGGGGTAATCTGCGTCGCCGCGTGGTCGGCCATTTGTGTCAGAGCTTGTGCCTTTCTTGGCATATTCAAAGTCCTCCTTTACGTTTTAGATGGATTACATTATCAGAGCAAAACTCTATTGACAAGCCAACTATTATGTGTTACTATATAGCAGTAATAAGTAATGCAGAATATAAGCTATACAGAATAGCAAGGGGTGATTGTGCTGGAAAA
>DHDF01000067.1 GCA_002399225.1 bacterium UBA4883 | reverse complement strand
TTATTTTTCAAACGAGGCCTAGACAAATATGTCGATGCATTGTTTTTCGGATATTCCAAAAGTCATAAGAATGAGGATTTAAAATCCGAAATTCTGGGAAATCTTGAAGCAAAAAAAGCGGATTTGATGTCTTCCGGTATGGAAGAATCAGAAGCCATTCAAAAAGCCAAGGATAGCATCACCAGTATTGATTTTTTGGTAGATGGCAATAAACGGGTTTATTTTAACCGTCTGAAAGTTGAACTGGCACAGTGGAGCCTAATTATCGTACTAATTGGATGGATTTTAACAATTCCTTTGCTGATTTTTCGTCTGGGCTTGCCTGCAGATCGGAAGAGCGTCATTCCGGTATTGATTGCAGGAATTTATTATTGGTGGCTTTATCAAAAGCAGGCACATTCAGAAGGCTTTATGGACGAAACAAGATTCATGAATATACAACAGTACGAAAAAAGGGGGAAAGTAGTTTGGGCTCTTTGGGCCGTTTTCGCGGTAGTCAGTCTGCTTGCCACCACAGCCCTTTATTTTGGCAGCAATATCTGGTTTGCACGAAGAGTAAATATTGACGGGCCGTATGCCCTGGCTGCATTACTCATCACCTATTTTGTGCCGATGCTGACAATCATCATTCCGATCATTATAGGTCTTTCGGTAAAGCTGATCAAAAAACACGAGGTGAGTGACTACAATGAAAAATAAAAATCGATTGATTATCAGCCTGCTTACTATAGGAATTGCGCTTTTTGCAGTCGTACAGTTTGTTGTTATCCCTCACAATCAAACCGAACAACAGAAATATCTTTCCGCTCAGCAGGAACCCGCTACGCATGATCTGAATACAGTTCTCAAATATAAAAACAAGTATATGGGAAACGCTTCGAACGATGCAAATCTTTTTAATCATCTTCCTCTAAGCACTACCGGCATGAATTTCCAATTGTTTTCAGACAAGTTGGATTTAGAAGTGAATTACAAAGACACCGTATGGAATATCGGAGAAGAAAAGGTCAAACGTTCCCTGCTTTATAATTCAACGGCTGCTTTTGCTTTGATTGACAACCTGCAGGTGATTGATTACAATTTTTTGGATACCTCCTACCAAGTGAAAAGAAACGATATTGAAGCTTTGTATTCGAACTTTCCCGATATTTTAAACAGTAAAAAGTGGGACTCACTGGTGCGTGTCAAAATGAATGATTCCCAATACGTCGATAACACTTTCAAAAAGATTTTTGCGCCAAAGTAGAACAAGGCTCCGGACAAATCCTTATTTAGTTGCACCAAATTGGGTAATGTAATTTTTGAAATCATACATTTCCTAAACCCCCAGAAACTGTGGGCGGTAGTACACGCTCACTTCCAGCAAATCCATGTTCAGCGCCGCGTCGTAGCGGAGCGTGTTCCGGCCCGCCGCCAGCTGCAGGAACGCGGAGCCGGTATCCAGCAGATGGAACGCGTTCGTCTGCGCGGTGCCGACGACGCTGACCACGCGCTTCCCGGCAAAATGGGTATAGATATGGAACTCCTGCCCGGCGGTCATGGCGGCATTGACGCGCAGGTATTCGCCCGTGTCCAGATTCAGAAGCTCCGGGTTCTCCACCGAGCCGATGGCGCGGAACACCACCTCGCAGCCACAGGGAACGTCGCCGATGTTATCGATGGTGATGATCTGGCTTGGCTGGCGGATACCGAGTTCGGTGCCCGGCACAATGATTTCCAGCGGAAAGGAGAAATTCGGCTCCCACGAGGCAAGCTCCGCACGGATTTCCTCCAGCGTTTCAAAGAAGGGCGAGGGACATAAGAGGCTGACGAAAAACGCCGGCGCGCGGGCCGCGCTCCCCGCCGAAAAAGCGGCTTCCTCCACGATGCAGGCGATCTGGCGCTGGCGGTAAGTCAGCGTGCCGCGCAGCTTCGGCGTGAACACGCGCAGCAGCTGCCGGCGGTAATCGAACGACTCCTCCACGCTCCCCGCCAGAATCGTGCCCTCAACGGTGATGTTGCGCATGTCCAGGGTCGCGGATATGTAGAACGCGCCGTCCTGCTCCGGGGCGTGGAAGGTGTTGATGGTCTGCCGCACCTGCCCCACGCCGTCCAGCTTCGTGAGAAACAGTGGCTTTGCCTGCCGCAGGGTTACGGCAGCGCCGTCCTGATTGGTATAGGTCAGCTCCATCTTCAAATCTCCAGTGCGAGTTTGCGGGAAAGATTCTTGAATTCCCGCGCCGCTTCCTTTTCCGAGAGTGCTTTGGGCGAGGTGATGGTGATATTCTGCGTGATGTTCGCGCCGGAATAAGCGCTTGCCGGATACCCACCCGCGTACGCGCCGCGCACAGTCGCGGAAACGGAGAAGTCGGTGGGAACGGCGGCGCGCATGTCGCGGCTCACCTGGTTCATCGCGTCCTCAAAGCCCACGCCGATGCCCTCGCCCATATTGCGCCCGATGCCCGCAAAGAGGGTCGATGCCGTCCTTCATCGCGTCGGTGTCCATGGTGTGGCTGTTCTGTTCGACTTCGCGCGTCATGCCGTTGAGATCGGCCTGTGCCTTGTTCAGCTGAATCTGCCAGTTTTGGGTGCGGCGGTCGTTCTCGCC
>DHDF01000076.1:2024-3549 GCA_002399225.1 bacterium UBA4883 | reverse complement strand
CCTTATATGTTTTTATATTTTAACATACCTACGATGCGAAATCAAAACCGCCTGTTGAACCGCGGCCTCTCCATGCCCTGTAAGCGGAAAGGGCACTCCGGCAGGACCGGCAAATAATGCTGAAAATATTGTGTAAGCCTCCATTGTCATATGCGACGGAAAAAGAGACAATGGAGGCTTTGTCATGCCAGGGACGTTTGTTCTTATCCTGATATTTGGACTTTACACAAAATTTTACATGCTACCGATTTTTATAAAACGCAAGGACAAGATTGATGTCTCTGATCCCGCATGGGATAAGCTCATAGGAGCCTTCGTGCAGGCACCAGTCATAGATCGTGCCGCGTGAGACTCTCAGGATGTTTTCCGTGATCGCAAACACATCTCCCGCGAGCTTGCCCGTCTCCACTCCCTCCGCGACAAGTTCCCGGATTTTCTGATAAAAAAACCGATCCGGATTGAGAATGTACTTCTCCTTATTGCTCAGTTGATTCTTGAAAAACTGCGTGGCAAATAAATACCCGTTGGCCGAGATGGCTTCAAGTTGAAACTGAATCAAAAAGCGGATCTCATCAAAAAGATCAGTCCGAGAGTGTCCCTCCCATGCCGTTCGTACCAGTTCGTCAAAATCCCGATACCCTTCGTTGAGGATGTCTTCCTTTGTGGCAAAATGGTGATAGAACGCGCCGGTGGAAACATGCGCCGCACGGCAAATATCGCTGATTTTAACCTCTTCATAAGAATTTTTTGCAAAGAGCTCGGTGGCACATTGGAATATCCTATTTCTCGTTTCAAGCGATTGCTTTTTACGGGCCGTCATTCTGTTCTTCATAGCAAACCTCAACACATTTCCATTTTTCTCCGTACAGTATATCATAAACGTGCATAAAAATCATCCGGTAAAGATGTCACTTCTATTCATTGACAAGGCGGGCGGGGGTGTGTTAAAGTGTTGGCAGAATCAAATTCACCGAATATCATTCATTAAAGAGAGGATGGTTTCTATGACAAGCAGATTCCAGCACCTGTTTCAGCCCATCCGGATCGGATCCGTGGAAGTCAAAAACCGGATTGCAATGATGCCGATGGGCGTGTTTTCTCCCCGGCTGATGAACTCGGACGGAAGCTACACAAAAGACGGCGCCGACTATTATATCGAACGCGCCAAGGGGGGCACCGGCCTCATCGTCACGGGGCTCGTCCCCATCGTTTCCCTGGGGCCCGGGCTGCCCTGCATCATGAACAGCCCCGAAACCTATATCGAACACCAAAAGTACCTGGCTGAAGGGATCCACCGTTACGGTGCGAAAGTCTTCGTGCAAATGACGGCCCTCACGGGCCGCGCGGGCATCGGCGCTACGGAGCCCGCACCGGCCGAGATTCAGAATGTGTGGGACCCCTCGAAGAAAAATCCCGGCATCACGAAAGAGGAGATCCACCGCTATATCCATAATTTCGCCGAGGGCGCCTTCTATGCGAAGCAGGCCGGGATCGACGGCGTTGAAATCCACGCCGTGCACGAGGG
>DHDF01000076.1:1163-1846 GCA_002399225.1 bacterium UBA4883 | reverse complement strand
AACACAAACTACCGCACCGACGAATACGGCGGCTCCCTCGAGAACCGTCTGCGTTTCCCCATCGAGATTGTGAAGGCCATCAAGAAAAGATGCGGGAAGGACTTTCCCGTCTCGCTGCGTTACAGCGTTAAAAGCTATGTCAAAGCCTTTAACCGCGGCGCGCTTCCGGGAGAGAGCTTCAAAGAGTTCGGGCGCGACCTCGAGGAGAGCAAAATGATCGCCCGTGAATTTGAAAAGGCCGGCTACGATATGCTCGACTGTGACAACGGATCCTATGATTCCTGGTTTTGGCCGCACCCGCCGACCTATATGCCAAAAGCCTGCAACCTGAACGACGTGGCGGAGATCAAGAAGGTCGTCGGCATCCCTGTGGTCTGCGCCGGCAAGCTCGACGAGCCGGAAGTAGCGGAAAAAGCCATAGCGGATGGCCGTATCGATATCATGGGCATGGGCAGGCCGCTTCTGGCGGACCCGGAGCTTGCGAACAAATTCCGGGCGGACGATCTCGACAATGTGCGGCCCTGCATCTGCTGTCATATGGGCTGTCTCGGGCGCATCTTCCAGGGAAAGGATATCAGCTGCGCGCTGAACCCCGCCTGCGGCCGGGAGGTCAGCTATGCGATCAAGCCCGCCCCCGTAAAAAAACGCGTCGTGGTCGTGGGCGGCGGGATCGGCGGCATGGA
>DHDF01000076.1:0-1021 GCA_002399225.1 bacterium UBA4883 | reverse complement strand
GTTTCAGCGCTGCGCGGCCATACGGTGGAGCTCTATGAAAAAACCGGTGAGCTCGGCGGTGTATTCGTCGCGGCGGCGACGCCGGATTTCAAGGACGACGACAAACGTCTGCTCGCCTGGTATAAAAAGCAGATGGAGAACCTGGGCGTTGGGATACACCTGAACACGAAAATCACGGAGGAATCCCTCGGGCAGATGCAATACGACGAGCTGTTCGTCGCAACCGGCGCAACGGAACGGAAACTGGAGATACCGGGTCTTGACGAAAGCCATGTCACCTATGCCATCGAGGCGTTCCGCAAAGGCACTGTAGAAGGAGAAAGCATCCTGGTGGTGGGCGGCGGCCTCACTGGCTGCGAAATCGCCTATCAGCTTGCCCGGCAGGGCAAAAAGGTCACCATCATCGAACTGGCGGACACGATCCTCAACGTGTTCGGTCTTGCTGCGGCCAATTACAACATGCTGATGGAGTTGCTCGACTATTACAAGGTCGACGTTATCAAGAGCGCTTCGCTCGTGAGCTATGAGAACGGGCAGGCTGCCGTGAAGGTCACGGTAAAGAACCACCCGAACGTCGCGAATCGCGCCAAGCTGATGTTTGCGGTGGGGCCGGAAGGCATCCCATCCACCGTCGAACTCCCTGCGGACCATGTGGTCATGTCCGTCGGGTACCGGAGCGACAACAGCCTGTACGAAGCTGTCAAGGGCGACCGTGTCCACCTGCTGGGCGATGCCGAACGGCCGGGAAACGTGATGTCCGCTATCTGGGGAGCTTATGAAGCGGCCATGGCACTTTAACCGAACTGATACAGCGGCATTATTACACAATATCTCTCACTACTCCCGAAGAGCAGGTCTATAGAAGAATGGCCGGGGCGGCAGTGCCGCTGTTCCGGCCATTCTTTTTCTACCCCCAGCATATTTGGAAGCTATGCTCCCACCCAGCCCTCCATTATGCTAAATTGCAATTTGATTTCAGACAGCCAAATTTTGATCCACGGTTCATTTGTCCAGCAGCTTA
>DHDF01000015.1:15463-15633 GCA_002399225.1 bacterium UBA4883 | reverse complement strand
TATTACAATATGAAGGAAAAGATTGAAGAACACCCCGAGATCATCGCGCGGGCAGAGCAGGCCATGCGGGAGGCGGGCATTTCACCGCGCGCCGTTCCGATCCGCGGCGGAACGGACGGGGCTCAGCTTTCTTTTCTGGGACTGCCCTGCCCGAACCTGCCGACCGGCGG
>DHDF01000015.1:14635-15348 GCA_002399225.1 bacterium UBA4883 | reverse complement strand
TGCCCGAACCTGCCGACCGGCGGGCAGAACTTTCACGGCAGGTTTGAATTCATTCCGATTCAGGCGATGGATAAAATGGTGGAAATTCTGCTGAATCTGGTAAAAGCCCAGCCTTCCAAAGTGTGAACCGCAGCCGGGCTTTGCCCGGAATTCCGGCGGCTAAGCCATTTCTATTGTATTTCATGCGAAAACCGTGACAGGATAAAACGGGGACGGGCCAAAACGCGTCAGCAGCACATTTTCCATGCTGTGGCGGCCTTGTTTTCCGTTGAATCAAGAGACGTTTCATGCTATAATGCATGATATAATAAAGATTGAAAAGAAAAAGATCTAAAGATTGTAGATAAAGGGGATAGACGGAACATGAACCTAGTCAATCAATACCGAACGCATTTTTGCGGCGAAGTGAGCGAACAGGAAATCGGGAAGGAGATCCGCGTTGCAGGATGGGTTGAGAATATCCGCGATCACGGCGGGATCAAATTTCTTGATCTGCGGGATCATTCCGGCGTAGTGCAGATTGTCGTTTACGACGACGCCTTGCTGGAAGACGTCAGCCGCGAATGCAGCCTGACCGCCTCGGGAACTGTCGTTCTCCGCGATGAGGACACCGTTAATCCCAAAATATCAACCGGCACGGTAGAAGTGAAAGTGAAAAATCTTACGGTGCTCGGCAAGGTGCTGGCTCCTCTGCCGTTCGAAGTCCCCCTTTC
>DHDF01000015.1:13796-14408 GCA_002399225.1 bacterium UBA4883 | reverse complement strand
CTGCGCAACCCGAAGGTGCACAAGAACATCGTGCTGCGCTCTCAGGTGATCTCGTTTCTGCGCCGGAAGATGACCGACCTCGGCTTTCTGGAGATCCAGACGCCGATTCTTTCCGCCTCTTCACCGGAGGGGGCCCGGGACTACCTGATCCCGAGCCGCCGCCACCCGGGCAAGTTCTATGCCCTGCCGCAGGCGCCGCAGATTTTTAAGCAGCTTCTGATGGTTTCCGGCTTTGACCGGTATTTTCAGATTGCACCCTGCTTCCGCGACGAGGATGCCCGTGCAGACCGTTCGCCGGGCGAATTTTACCAGCTTGACTTTGAAATGGCATTTGCCGAGCAGGAGGATGTCTTTGCCGTTGCAGAAGAAGTGATCGGTGATACCTTCCGTAAATTTTCAAATAAAAAGGTTTCCCCTGCACCGTTCCGCCGTATCCCCTACGCGGAATCCATGCTGAAATANNTACCAGCTCGATTTCGAGATGGCATTCGCCACACAGGAAGATGTTTTTAAGGTTGCGGAGGAAGTGATTGGGGAAACTTTCGCGAAGTTTTCCGACAAAACCGTAACCAAAGCTCCGTTCCCGCGTATCCCCTACGCCGAATCCATGCT
>DHDF01000015.1:11288-13623 GCA_002399225.1 bacterium UBA4883 | reverse complement strand
CGGCTCCGACAAGCCGGATCTGCGCAATCCGCTGGTCATTCTCGACATCACCGACTTATTTGAAGGTACGACGTTCAAGCCTTTTAAAAATAAAATTGTGCGTGCGATCAGCGTTCCGAACTGCAGCAGGCGGCCGAAAAGCTTCTTTGAAAACATGCTGAAGTTTGCCGAAAGCATCGGCATGAAAGGCCTCGGCTACATCAAGGTAACGGAAGACGGCCAGTACCAGGGCCCAATCAACAAGTATCTGCCGGATGACAAGCGCAACGAGCTGACCCGCCGCGCAGACCTCAAACCGGGCACCGTCGTGTTCTTTATCGCCGACGACGCCGACTTGGTTGCCGGGCTGGCGGGGCAGATCCGCACGGAGCTCGGAAAGCGCCTCGGCCTGATTGACGAAAGCCGCTTTGATCTCTGTTTCATCGTTGATTTCCCGATGTTTGAACCGGACCCCGAAACCGGAAAAATCGGTTTCACGCACAACCCGTTTTCCATGCCGCAGGGCGGGATGGAAGCGCTGCTCACCAAAAAGCCGGAAAACGTTCTCGCCTATCAGTACGACATCGTCTGCAACGGCGTGGAACTCTCGAGCGGGGCCGTTCGGAACCACCGGATCGACATCATGAAAAAGGCGTTCGAGATTGCAGGTTATACGGAAGAGGATCTCAAGACCAAGTTTACCTCGCTTTACCATGCGTTCCAGTACGGCGCCCCGCCGCATGCGGGTATGGCGCCCGGCATCGACCGCATCCTGATGCTCCTGACGGAGGAAGACAACATCCGCGAAGTCATCGCATTCCCGATGAATTCCAACGCGCAGGACATGATGATGGGTTCGCCGAGCGAAGTGACGGAACAGCAGCTGCGCGAAGTGCATATCCGCCTGCGCAAGCCGGCTGAAAGGAAGGTCTGAAAGATGGTCAGCAACGAGGATATTTTAAAAATTGCCCGGCTTGCCAAGCTTTCGGTCAAACCGGAAGAGCTTGACGGCCTGACAAAGGATATGAACGGCATCATCGAATTTGCGAACACCATCAATAAGGTTTCCGCCGAAGACACGGGCTTCGACAACATTAACAATCTGTCGAACGTATTCCGCGAAGATACCGTCGTCCCCTCCTATGACCGGGAGGAAATCCTGAAAAATGCGCCGGAGGAAGAAGACGGATATTTCCTTCTCCGGCGGAGAAGGTAGGAGGGCCGGAATGGAACAACACGGACTGATTCAAAAAATTGGGAAGCTCCTGCGCTCCGGCGAAATCAGCTGCACGGAGCTGACAAAACAATATCTGGAAGCCATTCGGCGGGAAAACGGCCGCCTAAACGCCTATGTAAAACTTACACCGGAAACCGCGCTGCAAACGGCGGCGGAAGTCGACCGCAAACTCGCGGCGAAGGAAGAGCTGCCCCCTCTTGCCGGGATTCCGATGACGCTGAAGGACAACTTTTCCACCAAGGGCATCGAAACCACCTGCTGCTCCAAGATTTTGAAGGGCTATGTCCCGATTTATGACGCGACGGTCTGGAGCATCCTCAAAAAGCAGGGCACGGTCCTCCTCGGCAAAACGAATATGGATGAATTCGCCATGGGTTCTTCCTGTGAAACCTCCTGTTTCGGCGGGGCGAAGAATCCCCACAACACGGAGCGCGTGGCGGGCGGCAGCAGCGGAGGGGCCGCGGCCGCGGTCGCGGGGAATCTCGCCGTGTTCGGGCTCGGCTCCGATACCGGCGGCTCCATCCGCCAGCCCGCCAGCTTCTGCGGCATTGTGGGATTGAAACCGACCTACGGCGCCGTTTCGCGCTTCGGGCTCATCGCCTACGCCTCCAGCTTCGACCAGATTGGGCCGCTGACCCAGAGCGTGGAGGACGCCGCGCTGGTCTACGATGCGATCGCGCAGCACGATCCGATGGATTCGACCAGCAGCAACCGGGCGCTGCCCGCTTTTTCTTCTTTGGGAAAAGAGATCCGCGGCCTGAAGATCGGGATTCCGAAGGAATATTACGACGGTGTCCGCGAAGACGTTAAAGCCGCTTTGTTCGGCGCTTTGAAGGTTTACGAATCTCTGGGCGCGGAACTGGTGGAATTTTCAATGCCCTCGGTCAAATACAGTCTGCCGGCCTATTATATTCTCGCCTGCGCCGAGGCTTCTTCCAATCTCGGCCGCTACGACGGCATCCGGTATGGCTACCGCACGGAACACTATACCGACCGCAACGACATGATCTGCAAGACGCGCAGCGAAGGATTCGGCGCGGAAGTCAAACGGCGGATTCTGCTCGGCACCTATGTTCTGAGCGCCGGCTACTACGATGCCTATTACAAAAAGGCGCAGAA
>DHDF01000015.1:10871-11113 GCA_002399225.1 bacterium UBA4883 | reverse complement strand
AAAAAGGCGCAGAACCTGCGCGGAACCGTGGTCAAGGCATTTGAGGATGCTTTCGCCCACTGTGATGTAATCGCCGCGCCGACCGTCCCGACGACGGCATTCCCGCTGAACTTCACCGCGCAGGACGCGGTCGAAACCTATCTGACGGATATCTGCACGGTTCCGGTCAACATTGCGGGCCTGCCGGGCGTCAGTATTCCGTGCGGTTTCGGCAGCGATTCGATGCCGGTCGGCCTGCAGCT
>DHDF01000015.1:9842-10737 GCA_002399225.1 bacterium UBA4883 | reverse complement strand
TCGATGCCGGTCGGCCTGCAGCTCATCGGCGCGCGCTTTTCGGAGCCCACTCTGCTCAACGCCGCGTTCCAGTATGAACAGGCGGCGCGGGACGATGTCTTCCAGGCTGTGGAAACGGGGGTCAGGCTATGAATTACGAACTGGTCTGCGGGCTGGAAACCCATGTGGAGCTTGCGACAAAAACAAAGATCTTCTGTTCCTGTTCAACCGAGTTCGGCGGGGAGCCGAACACCCACTGCTGCCCGATCTGCATCGGCCTTCCGGGCACGCTGCCCAAGCTGAATAAAGCCGTGGTGGAATACGCCGTTGCGGCAGGCCTTGTCACTCACTGCAAGATCAGCCCGGTTTCGAAGATGGACCGGAAAAATTACGTTTATCCGGATCTGCCGAAAGCCTACCAGATTTCCCAGTATGACATGCCGCTGTGCAAAAACGGCTGGGTGGAGCTCTCGAACGGCCGCCGGATCCGCCTCAACCGCATCCACATCGAGGAAGATGCGGGCAAGCTGGTTCATGACCGCGGCAACACCTACATCGACTATAACCGCGGCGGCGTTCCGCTGATCGAGATTGTCTCGGAACCCGATCTGCGCAGCATCGACGAAGTGCAGGAGTATGTGGAGACCCTTCAGATGATCCTGCGGTACATCGGGGTTTCCGACTGCAAAATGCAGGAAGGCTCTCTGCGCTGCGATGTCAACGTTTCCGTCCGCCCCGAAGGGCAGGAAGCGTTTGGAACCCGCGCGGAAATTAAGAACATGAACTCTTTCACCCATATGGCCAAGGCAATCGCCTACGAATTCGACAGGCAGACCGACCTGCTGATGAGCGGCGAAGAAGTGGTGCAGGAAACCCGGCGCTACGACGAGGGCACCGGCTGCACCGAGGGAATGCG
>DHDF01000015.1:6947-9678 GCA_002399225.1 bacterium UBA4883 | reverse complement strand
GCCGACGACTACCGCTATTTCCGCGAACCGGACCTTGTCACCATCCGCGTGACGGATGAAATGCGCGAGTCGATCCGCGCGAAAATGCCGGAGGACCCGCAGAAACGCCTGGCGCGCTTTGTGGCGGACTATGGTCTGCCCGAGGCGGACGCGCGCCAGCTGATCGAACACCGGCGCATTGCCGATTACTTTGAGGCGGCGGCAAAGGGGACGAAAAATTCGCGCACGGCTGCCAACTGTATTTTAGAGCAGATGTTCGCCCGTTTCGGCAGCGAGGCGGAAAAAGACCGGTTCGAGGTCGCTGTTTCCCCGGCGCAGCTGCACGATTTAATTCTGCTGCTGGACGCGGGAAAAATCCGAAAAAATCTGATAAAATCCACCCTCGAAAAGATGCTGGACTCCGGAAAACCGGCTTCCGATTTTCTCAGTGAAAAAGACCTTGCCGGAATCAGCGCGGAAGATTTAAGGGCCGTTTGCCGGAAGGCCGCCGAGGAAAACGCCGCCGCAGTCGCCGATTACCGGGCCGGAAAAAAGAAAGCTCTGGGCGCGATTGTCGGCGCCGTCATGAAGGCGACGAAAGGGCGCGCCAATCCACAGGAAACACAGAAGATTCTGACAGAACTTTTAAAGGGATAAAATGAAGTTCCCCCCGGCTGTGGCCGGGGGGAACTTTTCTATGATCACACCAGATCGAGCCAGTCACCGTAGCCTTCTTCCTCCATCTTCTCTTTCGGAATAAACCGGAGCGATGCGCTGTTGATGCAGTACCGCAGGCCGCCACGCTCCCGCGGGCCATCCGGAAAAACATGCCCCAAGTGTGCGTCCCCGGTACGGCTGCGCACTTCCGTGCGGATCATTCCATGGCTCCGGTCGCGGTGTTCCGTGAGCTTTTCCGGGCTGAGCGGCCTGGAAAAGCTCGGCCAGCCGCAGCCGGAATCAAATTTGTCCCGTGAAGTGAACAGCGGCTCTCCTGTGGTCACATCCACATAGATTCCCGGCCAATCCGTTTCCCAGTATTCATTTTGAAACGGCGGTTCCGTTTCGGAATTCTGAGTGACCGCATATTGAATTGGAGTCAGTTTCTCCTTTAATACTTTGGGGTCCGAAGGTGAAAAATCCGGTTGATTTTCTCTGGCCCGGGCTGCTTTTTTGATTTTCGCATAGCTGATGTGGCAGTAGCCCTCCGGATTTTTATCCAGATAATTCTGGTGGAACTCCTCCGCCGGATAAAAATTCTTAAGCGGCAGCACTTCGACCGCAACCGGCGCCGAAAGCGCAGCCTGCACCCGCTCTCTTTCGGACCGGATGACAGGGAGATCCGCCTCATCGGTATAGTATATCCCCGTGCGGTACTGAATTCCGCTGTCACCGCCCTGGTGATTGACGGCAGCCGGATCAATGGCGTCGAAATACAGGCGCAGCAGAAAAGCGAGCGAAATTTTTTGGGGATCATACTCGACGCGGACGGTTTCCGCATGCCCGGAGTTTTGGCAAACCTGCTCATAAGTTGGGGAAACAGTCGGCCCGTTCGCATAGCCCGCTTCTGTTTTCATCACCCCATAAAGAGAGGAAATATATTTCTGCATTCCCCAGAAACATCCGCCCGCCAAATAGATTTCCGCCATTGTGTCCCTCCAATCTACTGTTCTAGAATCTTCTGCACGCGGCCGACCTGATCGCCTTCCTCCAGCATCACTTTAATGCCATGAGGGTGTGTGGGGCTTTTAGTCAAAATCCGTTTGACATGGCCGCGCGTCAGTTTGCCGGTCGGCTGATCTTTTTTGAGGACAATGTCGACCTGCGCGCCGATTTTGATATTGCTTCTTGTCTTCCCATCCATCTTTTGCCTCCTATTTCCTTACTGTAACGAATTTCCCGAGAAATGTCAAGGCAGAGACAAGCATCATTTTACACGCACCAAAGCGCTGACGAAAAAAGCCCAAAAGGCCCCTTTGAAAGAACCAATTGAGCAGCAGAAAGAAAACGGCCGGTGTTTGCCGCATTCCTAAAAAATGCGGCCGTTTCTAAAGCTCGGCGCGGAGTTTCTTCTGGTTGACCTTTTTAAAATAGCGTTTTGCCAGCTCAATAAAATATTTTGCTGCGTTGCTCTGGTACCGACGGGCCCGGTAGCAGGCGCACATCGACCAGGAAGGGTGATCAGAAAGATAAAACATGCGACGTCCTTTCGATCCCTTACCTAGTAATAAGGCAGAATGGAACAGTTCAGACCGTTTTTCACCATGGAAATATTGGCACGGTTGCTGGCCGTCGTAAGAAAAATATTCAGTTTCAATCCATTTTTGGTGAAAAGCGGATCAATCACCTTTCGCTGCGTGGATTCTTTATCCATCAGGCTGAACGTCAAATTCTGCAGCTTTTCCATCCCCAAGACGACGTTCAAAGGTTTACCTGGAGGAGCCGCCAAGCTGGCAAGCGGATGCGACAGAGGCACCACCAGAACGAACTCTTCTTTTACAAAAGGCTAAAGCACCAGACCTGGCAGCTTTTCCTCCGTCAGGGAAACAAATTCCAGATCCAACTCTTCATTCAGAAGCATTTCCAGTTGTTTCTTGACCCTGATCTTCCTCGGCAAAACGACGATTCCCAAAAAAGTCTGATAAAATTCCGGATAAACGGCCATAAACATTTCCATGCCGTGCTCCGGGGCAAAAGCGAGGGACAGCATCCCCTTCTGCCGGTTGACCAAATCCCGGATTTTATTGTAGGCTTC
>DHDF01000015.1:6018-6803 GCA_002399225.1 bacterium UBA4883 | reverse complement strand
CGGATTTTATTGTAGGCTTCGTTCTTGAGACTTAAAATGCTCTTTGCATAGGAAACATAAACCTCCCCCGCCTCCGTAAGAGAGAAATTATTGTGCGAGCGGACAAAAAGCTGCGTGCCAAGTTCGTCTTCCAGTTTCAGCGACTGCTGATCCAGTGCGGACTGACTGATAAAAAGTTTGTTGGCCGTTTTGGTGATTCCGCCCTCTTCCGCGATGGTGAGAATAAAGTTGATTTGTTTTGTACCTAAGGGGCATGGGCGCCGGAAAGATTCATCTCCATGCTGTCCTTTCCCGCTACCGGAAAAACTTCCATTTTCAGCACAGTCGGCGTCACAATACTTCCTCCTATAAGCTCAAAGAATGTAATTAGAAATGGAAAAGTGCGAGGGATGCTTTCTGTGCACATTCTTTCTGATCCAAAAGCGGCAGAAGTATTTTAGATAATATGCATAATTATTGTCTCTGTTTATCGTTTTTATTGACGGATTCATTATATCGTTCATGATTTAATAAGTCAAAAGGATAATCTTATTTATCTATTCAAAATTTCGAATCATCGGATATGGCTACCTTGCCCTGCTGTGGCCCGGCTGGACAAACAGACAAAACGTGAAAAGACAAAATTCGCTGCGTGCGGGAAAACATAAACCTGCGGGCGGAAGTTCTCAATCGCATAAAGCCGCGCCTGCGCTTGCAAAAAGTCTTTAAGATTTTCAAAAAACAGATTGACAGCCCGGCAAATCTGTGGTATTTTATAACTAAACTGATATACCAGATATCAGAAA
>DHDF01000015.1:2256-5802 GCA_002399225.1 bacterium UBA4883 | reverse complement strand
ATGATCTTGAACGGTGAACTGAAAAGCCATGAAAAGATCAGCGAAAGAAAAATCAGTTCCATGTTAAAAGTAAGCACTACCCCCGTGAAAGAGGCTTTTCGGGTTTTGCAAGTTGAAGGTCTCATTGTCAGCGCACCTCGCAGGGGTTCCTTTATCTCCTCGGACGTTTTAGGGCACTTGAAGCAAATCGTTTATTTGAGAAGTGCAATTGATGGCGTAGCTGCTAATTTTGCCGCCCGCTATGCAACAGAGGAGGAAATTCAGGAAATGCAGTCGGTTTTGGACTGTGTGGAACCGTTGATCACATCCCGCAAAGAAGTCGATTTGATCAGCCGGAAAAACGACGAATTTCATAATGTTCTCCGGAATGCTTCTCACAACGGATATGTTATCCATCTGGGAGAAAATCTTCGTTCGATTGACAACTCCATCCGGAATGTGGTGAATCAGATCGACTACAAAAACATTCAGGACCGGCACGCGGAACACATTGCCATTTTGCAGGCCGTAAAAAAGAGAGACAGTGAACTTGCGGAAAGGCTCATGGTGCAGCATGTCAGAGAAGCGCCCGTCGTCATCAATCAAAAAGGTTCGGAGCATAAGTAAATTAAAAAAGGGAGTCCGTCAGATGAAAAAAAATCTTGATTTTATGAAAGGCATTATCGTGCCGATTCTGACGCCGATCGACAAGGATGAAAAAATAGATGAGGCAAAACTGCGCGAGCAGGTCGATTTTGTCATCGACGGTGGCGTGCTCGGCATCTTGGCTTTCGGCAGCAACGGCGAATTCTACATGGTAGACGAGGATGAGTACCTCCGCGCCGTAAAAATCATTCTTAGTCAGGCAGCTGGCCGAGTTCCCGTCTATATGGGAATCGGTGTGATCCATACACCTAAGTGCGTCAAACTGGCCAAAGCGGCTCGGGAACTGGGCGTAAGCGGCATTTCAGTTTTGCAGCCGATGTTTCTGAAGCCCACGGAAGCGGAGCTTTATCTCCACTTCAAAACGATTGCCGAATCCGTGCCAGACGTTCCAATGCTGCTCTATAACAACCCTGGGCGCACCGGATATACAATGAGCGGAGATCTGGTTGAAAAGCTCGCGCACGAAGTCGACAACATCGTCGGCATGAAAGATTCTTCCGGTGACATGACCCAGACAGAAGAATTTATCCGCCGGAATCGCGATATTGGTTTTCGCGTGTTCGGCGGAAAAGACACCTTGATTTTTGGCGCCCTGATGCATGGAGCCGTCGGCTGCGTCGCCACAACGGCAAACTTTGTTCCCAAGCTGGTCACCTCCATTTATGACAAAGTACAGAAAGGGGATATCGATGGAGCCCGCGAGGCACAGTTCCATCTGAATCCCCTCCGCCTGTCGATGGACAAGGCCAGCTTTCCTGTGGCGACAAAGGATCTTGCCAATCTGGTCGGCCGCAATGTTGGCAAACCCTATACCCCAAATCTTCCCGCTTCGGGAAAGAGTCTGGAACTCATGAAAGCGGAGCTGTCAAAATTAGGTAACTTAGCCAACTGATTTTTTTAATGATACATCAACATCAGAAAGGAAGATTTAAATTGAGAATCGGTTTTGTTGGACTTGGAATCATGGGAAAGCCTATGGTCCGCAATCTGCTGAAAGCAGGCCATGAAGTGATCGCTTACGATATTAAAAAAGAAAATATTGACAACGTTGTGGCCTCAGGCGCAAAGGCAGCCACTTCTTCCAAGAATGTGGCCGAACAGTGCAAAATGCTGATCACCATGCTCCCCAACTCTCCTCAAGTAAAGACGGTTGTGCTGGGAAAAGGCGGTATTCTGGAAGGTGCCCAGTCCGGTTCAATCCTGATCGATATGAGTTCGATTGCGCCCGGTATGTCTCAGGAAGTCTGCAAGGCATGTGCCGAAAAGGGCGTAAAGATGTTGGATGCTCCTGTATCCGGCGGTGAGCCGAAAGCGATCGATGGGACGATGTCCATCATGGTCGGCGGTGAGAAGGAACTGTTCGAGCAAGTGAAAGATCTTTTAAACACAATGGGCGGCAGCGTGGTTTACTGCGGCTCGATCGGCGCAGGGAATACGACCAAACTTGCAAATCAGGTCATCGTAGCCTGCAATATCGCAGCATGTGCGGAAGCATTTACCCTTTCCAAAAAATCCGGTGTAGATCCGGCGGTCGTCTTCCAGGCAATTCGCGGCGGCCTCGCGGGTTCCACGGTAATGGACGCTAAAGTTCCCATGATGCTGGATGGCAATTTCAAACCCGGATTTAAGGTTGACCTGCATATTAAGGATTTGAACAACGCTCTGGAAACCGGTCATCGTGTTGGCTCTCCGCTGCCGCTGACCGCAGAGGTCATGGAAATGCTGCAAACGCTGCATGCCGACGGACGCGGCCAGGAAGACCACAGCAGCCTTGCAAATTACTATGCTAAGGTATCCGGCACAAAAATTGGTAAATAAACCTTCGTTTTAAAGGACTATGGCAGAGCATTTCGATGGAATCTTTTGGATAGGGTTCCACTGAAAATGCTCTGATTTTATAAATAGCGGAGCGGGATTGCCAGCCGTTTCTTTGGGCGGCGGCTTTCCAGGAACAAGGTGTCCGGGCAGATACAAGGGAGGAGAAATTAGTGAGTAAATACATTTTAATTCCAGATTCCTTTAAGGGAACCATGAGCTCAAAAGAAATCTGCGACATCATGAGTCGGTCCATTCACCGGCATGATCCGGAGGCGCAGACGGTTTCCATTCCGGTGGCGGACGGCGGCGAAGGCAGCGTGGATGCTTTTCTGTCCGCTATGGAAGGAGAAAAAGTAGAGGTAACGGTGAAGGGCCCCTACGGAGAAGAAATGCGGAGCTTTTACGGCGTTGTCGACGGGGGAAAAACCGCGGTGATTGAAATGGCGGCCTGCGCCGGCCTGCCTCTGGTAGGCAGCCAGCTTCATCCCGACCAGACGACCACTTACGGCGTCGGCCAGCTGATGCTTCATGCAGCGGAACACGGATGCCGGAAAATCATCCTCGCCCTCGGCGGGAGCTGCACAAATGACGGCGGAACCGGTGCTGCTGCAGCCGCCGGAATCCAGTTTTTGGACGACCATGGAAATCCTTTCGTCCCGGTCGGAGGCACTTTGTCCAAAATTGCGAAAATTGACGATTCCAAGCTTTCACCCGCTCTTCGTCAAGCCGAAATCCGCGCTATGTGCGACATTGACAATCCCTTGTTTGGGGAAAACGGTGCCGCTTTTGTATTCGGGCCGCAGAAGGGCGCCGATCCGGAGATGGTGAAGCTTTTGGACCAAGGCCTCCGGCATCTATCCGAAGTTGTGGCGGAACAGCTTCATCAGGACATTTCTCAGATCCCCGGCGCCGGCGCAGCGGGCGGCATGGGCGGCGGTGCGGTCGCCTTTTTCGGAGCGCGCCTTCAAATGGGCATCGACGTGCTTCTCGACACGGTGAACTTTGAACACCTGATTGAAAATGCCGATTTCATTTTCACGGGAGAAGGCCGTCTGGATACCCAAAGCCTGCGGGGCAAGGTCG
>DHDF01000015.1:0-2150 GCA_002399225.1 bacterium UBA4883 | reverse complement strand
AAGGTCGTAATCGGAGTCGCACGCAGAGCAAAAAATCAAAACATTCCGGTCCTCGCGGTTGTCGGCAACGTCGGCGATGACATCCACTCGGTTTACGACATGGGCGTAACGGCCGTATTCAGCATCAACCGCGTCGCGGTCGACTTCAAGAAAGCCAAAACCCGCAGCAAAAGCGACCTGAATGAAACCATGGACAACTTGATGCGGCTGATCCAAAAACAGAGAAAAAGCGCCTGAAACCGCGCTTTTTCGTTCAGCCGGCCGACATTGAAACAATCTGACAGAAAGAAGGATGGATTGAAATGGACTGCACCCCCTCGGAACTGGCGCAGATCAACCAAAAAAGCCTGGTTACGCTTCCAGACGGCCGAAAGGTTCCCCGCCTTGGTCAGGGTACCTGGCATCTGGCACAGGACCCCCAAAATAGAAAGAACGAAATTGAAACACTCCGCACGGGAATCCGGCTTGGCATGACGCTCCTTGACACCGCCGAAATGTACGGGGAAGGCGCCTCCGAACGCCTTGTGGGGGAAGCGATTCAAGGCATCCCGCGCGATAACTTGTTTCTGGTTTCCAAAGTTTATCCCCAAAACGCCGGGCGCGACTCTATCTTTAAAAGCTGTGAAAAATCCATTCGGCGCCTTGGCGGAACTTATCTCGATCTGTACCTGCTGCATTGGCGTGGCAGCATCCCGCTTGCGGAAACCGTCACCTGCATGGAAGAACTGAAAAAACAGGGGATGATCCGCGGCTGGGGCGTTTCTAATTTCGACATTGGCGATATGCAGGAGCTTTGGGAAACTCCCGGCGGGAAACACTGCCAGGTCAATCAGGTTCTTTACCACCTCGCCTCCAGAGGGATCGAGTACAGTCTTCTTCCCTGGATGGAAAAGCAGAACCTTCCGCTGATGGCATACTGCCCACTGGCGCAGGGCGGTTCTCTGCGGAGCGGCCTGCTGGAAAACCCGGCGGTCAAAGCTGTTGCTTCGGCTCACCGCGTCTCCCCCATTCAGATTGTGTTGAGCTTTGCTCTTCGCAGCAGTAAAGCCATCGCAATCCCCATGACCCGCTCTGTCCGCCATGTGCGCGAAAATGCAGAGGCCAACCTAATCCATCTGACGCCAGAAGATCTGCAGACTCTCTCGGGAAGCTACCCGCCGCCCCGGAGGAAACTTCCCCTGGATATGCAGTAAAACTTTACGGACGATGGAAGAATAGCACGAGGATCTCTCAACCGGCGAACTCACCCCGGTTAAGAAATCCTCGTGTCTTTGTATTACGAAAAGGAACTGCTAAATGGAAATCATTTTATTGGATGGTGACTTTCTGAGCGGAGGCCATTTCCTCTTCTGACATCTCCTGACCGATGCCAGGCAGATCTGGAGCGGAAAATTTTCCTCCGGACGGTTGATAATCATATTTTCCGGTCTTGACACAATCCGCCTGCTGGGCACCGACATGGTGCTCATGAATGACAAAATTGGGAATCACGGTTTCAATCTGGAGGGCTGCCGCTGTTGCAATCGGCCCACCGCAGACATGAAGCTGAACGCCAATATCGTAAACATTCGCCATGTCGCAGATTTTTTTACATTCCGTAATACCACCGGTATTGCAAGTATCCGGCTGGATAATGCTGAGAGTACGGTCTTCAAAAAATTGCCGGTATCCCCAACGGGTGTAAATTTTTTCACCGGAAGCCAAAGGCAACGTTGTTCCGTGATGAATCTCTTTAAAAAGAGCAGGATTTGAAAAATTATTTAAATAGATTCCAATTCATAGTAGTAGTGTATATTCCATTATCTCCGCTTGACGTTGAAATTACCGATCCATCAGACTTAAGACCAATTGTATATCCGTAACCTGCCTTCACTGCAATAATATCTCTCCAATTGGATACATCGCATTCATTCTGTTTATTATCTCCTACCGCTATAACAGAACCGTCAGATTCCAAACCGACAATATGACTATCAGATGATGAAATTGCAACAATACCTTTCCAATTGGACACATTAATAGGAATAGAAACATAGTTTCCAGCTTTTATAACTGTACCATCAGTTTTTAGTCCAAATGTATAATTATTGGTTGTTGCTATTGATATTATATTCTTCCAAGAAGAAATATTGACCTGAGCCCCGAAAACT
>DHDF01000058.1:37166-38771 GCA_002399225.1 bacterium UBA4883 | reverse complement strand
AACGCCTCGTCGAACCGGTCGTTTGCATTTCGGGAGATCAGCCGTACCCAAATTTTTGAATGGGAGTTGAAAAAGCCGGTGCCGAGGTAAGACCCGTGCTGACTGACCACGTCGGCCAGCTCCCCGTCCTGGCAGGAATCGCCGCCTGTGACCTCCGTGCCGTAAACCCATGGGTGTCCCCGAAGGATACTGCGCTCCGCCTTCTGTGTAACGGCCAGCTTCGGGTAAGTTCGTTCCTGTTTCATGAAAATAAACCCCCGTATGGGAAAAACGGGCGCGGCACCCGGCCGCGTCCGTTTTTCAAATTAATAAATCAATTATTTGAATCGAACGGCCGTGCCGTAAGCCATAATTTCCGCCGCGCCCTGCATCACGGAAGAAGAGGCGTACCGAACGTTGACAATGGCGTCTGCGCCGAGCTTTTCGGCTTCTTCCGTCATCCGCTGGGTGGCGAGTGCGCGGGCGCGGTTCATCATGTCAGTGTAGGATTTTAGCTCCCCGCCGACCATGGATTTGAGCCCCTGAGTAATATCTCTTCCAATATTTTTAGCCTGAATGGTGCTTCCCTTGACCAGGCCGAGCATTTCCAGCTCTTTGCCCGTAATATAGTCGGTATTAACTAGAATCATTTTTTTTGCTCCTTTTTGCAGAAATTGTGCCGCACGGCAGGGACAGCGCGAACGCTTTCCTGTTTTATGTGTAGTTTGCTTCCCTATTTTGCTATTATAACACGCGGTGCCAAAATTTTGCAACGGCGAAAAGTGGCGAGCCGATTCCTTACAGTTTTGTCTTATTTATTGAATTTGAGTAGAAAATAATGTATAGTAAAAAGACAAAACATTCCGGAAGCAGTTTAACAGGAGGCATCATTACAATGAAAAAAACTGGTTGGATCCTTTTAATTGTCGCGGTCGTGGCTATTTGTGGGGGCGTCTTTCTGTTTACTGGCAAGAATGTTCCAGGACAAAGCTTGTCATCTTCTTCAAGTTCCGAGCCGGTGGCCTCGTCTGAGATCTCTTCCGTTGAACCGTCTTCCCAGGAACTGTCCTCGTCAAAGGAATCGGAAGGCGTTTCCAGCCTGACGAATGGGCAGATCACAAAGAAAATTCAGTCGGAAGTTCCGCTTGACTGGAAAAAATACAAACTTAAGGAGGAAACCGACAAGCCGGCTAAGGTAGGCGGCGTAACCTACCGGACTTATTCCGCGTGGGATGAGGACTATGTGGAAGGCCCGCTTCTGCTCTACAGCCCGAAAGATGGAAAGGTCTATACCTATACTTATCAGGACTCCGCTCCGATCCTTGCAAAGGATGACCCGGCCTTTGGCAAAAAGGAACATACGGTTACGGGCGTTGTGAAAGATGCCGCTATGATGAGCGTCGAAATCCATACGACGGACGGGCACGACCTGACCGTGCGCAGGCTCGGCGTTAAGCTAATTAACCTGGACAACGGTTTTAAGGCTGGACAGAATGTGAAAGTTACTTACACCGGGGTTTATAAGGGCAATAATTCCCAGAGAATGTTTGTTAAGAAAATCGAAGGGGTTCAGTAATCGGTCGGCAGGCCGAAAGGAAAGCGGGGCTCCGGCAAATTTGCCGGAGC
>DHDF01000058.1:36643-37007 GCA_002399225.1 bacterium UBA4883 | reverse complement strand
CCGGCCCCCCGCCTGTGTTTCGTTCTCAGATATTGCCTTCATAAACATACCGCAAGTTTCGCCGGGCGATGTCAGCGAGGGTATAAATCGTTGCGATCGGTGTCGGGGCCCGATCCTTCATTTTGTAGCGGGGGAAAAACCGCGTAATGTGCAGCGGAATTTCCGGGTTTACTTCCGCCAGCCAGCCGGAAAGACGCTCCATTTCCTCAGGCGTGTCGTTTTCTCCCGGAATAATCAGCGTTGTCACCTCGACATGGCAGGCTTCGGATGCCCGGGAGATGGTGCGCTTGACTTCTTCCAGTTCTCCGCCGATCTTCCGGTAAAATTCGGGGGAGAAGCTTTTGAGGTCGATGTTCATGGCGTC
>DHDF01000058.1:36193-36501 GCA_002399225.1 bacterium UBA4883 | reverse complement strand
TTGAGGTCGATGTTCATGGCGTCCAGCGTGGGCAGCAGGAGCTCAAGCGTTTCGGAGCTTATGTAACCGTTGGTCACCACAACATTTTTCAGGCCGTTCTTCCGGTTGAGCCGGGAGCAGTCCAGCAGATATTCCGGGCAGATTAGAGGCTCGTTGTAGGTGAAGGCGATGCCGATATTTCCGCGGGACTTCAGTTCCAGTGCTTCCTCGGCCAGCGCAGAGGGGGAAAGAAACCGCGTTCCGTCTCCGCTGCGCCTCGCCATGGAAATATCGTGGTTTTGGCAAAACGGACAGCGCAGGTTGCAGCC
>DHDF01000058.1:10946-36048 GCA_002399225.1 bacterium UBA4883 | reverse complement strand
CAGCGCAGGTTGCAGCCATAGCTCCCGACGGATAGGATCCGGCTGCCGGGGAAAAACCGGCGCAGCGGCTTCTTTTCCACAGGGTCCAGTGCAATCGCCGTCAGTCTGCCGTAGTTGTCGGCGGCAATTTTGCCGTTTCGGTTTGACCGCGCGCCGCAGAAACCGGTCTGTCCTTCTTCCAGGGCGCATCTGCGGGGGCAGGTTTTGCAGATTATTTTACTCATATGTGACGCACCACCTCAAATCGCTCCATGGTGTAGGGTTCGGTTTCCCGAATTCCGGCTTTGCGCAGGGCAATCTGCACCTGCTCCTGGGGCGTTTTTACACCGGGGAGATTCGGAAGAAGAAGTCCGCAGCGGTTCCCGTTGCGGACGATCACTCCGTACCGGATGGCATCGAGCTCTTCAAAAGAAGCGGCGGGTTCCGCTTTCCCCAGCACATCAACGCTGTAAACCAGCTCCGGCAGTTCCTTCTCGTAAACAGAGTCGAACCGGGGATCCTGCGTGCCGGCGCTAACCGCGTTCTGCATGATTTCTTCCGCAATGCAGGAGCGGGTTGCCTGAATGGTTCCGATGCAGCCGCGTAGCTGCCCGTCCTTTTTCAGCGAGACGAACACTCCGGCACGGCGTTCCTTCAGATCGGGCGGCAGATTTTCCGGCAGGGAAGCGCGCTGCCCTTTTGTGATCCAGGTTTCCAGTGACAGCCGTGCAAGCCTGACATATTCGTCCTCGTTTTCCTTTTGCTTCTGAAGGGTTTCCTTTTGGCCCTTTTCCAGCTCTTTCCCAAACCGGCGGCTGTCGTCCGGCCCCAGCGGAGTAAATCCGCAGACCGCGTAGCCGACTCCGAACGTCCCTTCATAGGAGAGAAATTCCGGCAGCACGGACTGTCCGTCGAAGGTCCCCGCCATGATCTGAAACGAAGGCAGACCGCATTCTGCCGCCATCTCGCAGAAGTCCGCGTCAAAGGTCAGAAAGCGCATGAAATCTCCGGCTTTCATTGCCGCCGTCACCTCGCGGTCGAACTGCGGCCCTTCCTCCGCATAGCCGTACGGGCCGCTTCCCTTTAACTTGTGGGAAAGATCCCCGCTGGCGATCAGAATAACCCTTCGGTCCAGGAGCTCTGCAGTGTGCGCAATACATTGGCCGAAGCGGTAATGCGTCAGTGCGCTCAGGCCGGAAATCGAACACCGGACCAGCCGAAAATCGCGGTATGCCTGGGTGATAAACGTGAGGGGCACCAATGCCCCGTGGTCGATCGGCCGGTGCTTGTCCCCAAAAGTGCCGGCGGGGATGCGGCGGCGGGCGGCTTCCTCTGACAGGGCCGCAACGAACTGAGTGTCGCAGTCAAATTCCAGCGGAGGGTCCGCAGATCCGAATTCGGACAAATCTCCCTTGGCCGTTGCGCCGGGGGAAATATGCAGGTAATCGGCATAAGCGACGGCATGCGGAGAGAGAACAACCAGAGTTTCCGGTTTCATCCGGGCAATTTCTTCCGCTGCGTGAGCATAGGCCTGTGCCGTTTTCTGAATTTTCTGTTCTTCCCCTTTCCCAACGGAAGGAACAATGATTGGCGGATGCGGCATAATAAATGCTCCGATTACAGCCACAACAAATTACATCCTTTCTTTTATATTTTTAGAGAGTGCTTTTTCAGCAGTTATGTTTTTCGTTTTTGCCCTTTCTTCCTCTTATTTATTATAGTCCTTTCGCCGCAATTTGGCATGAAAAAATTGGTGAAGTTGCTGGCAAAGATTTCAAAGGAGGGTTCCGTCTGAAATTTCTATTGTCTATTTTTCGACGAGGTTCTTCATGAGAATACAGAAAGTGCTAAATCTTTTTTAATGAAATTTTAATTTGCCGCCAAGAAATATAAGAAAAGCGGCGGAATGGATTGATTATTTTTCAACTTAGATGTAAAATAAAAATCTAGTGGATACAATTTTTATTAAAGAAGTAAATTGGCAAAAAATATTGGCGGGGTCGAGGTGAAAAAATGGCAACGGAAATCGTAGATGAAATTAAAAAAGCGGAGTCCGACGCGAAAAAAGCAGAGGAGCAGGCCGACAAGCAGTGCGATGCCATTCTGCAGGATGCACGTGAAAAAGCTGCAGCGAACAAAGATGCAATGCTGAAAAAAGCAAAGCAGGAAGCGCAGTCACTTCTTGCCGAAGCAAACCGGCAGGGTGGTGAGATCGAACAGAATGCGCAGTCCAAAATCGCTTCCCAGATTGAGTCGCTGCGCAAAACTGCGCAGCGCCGGCAGGACGAAGCGGTTCGGCTTGTTTTATCCGAACTGATTTGAAACCTGCCAGCGCCGGACGCAAGGAGGGACAATCCAATTGGCAGTAGTACATATGAAGCGCGTGGTACTCTGCGCGCTTAAAAGAGACCGCAAGCGGATTCTGGAGGATCTTCAGCGCCGCGGCGTCGTCGAAATTAGCGACACCAAGCTGGAAGACGGGATCTTTCAAAAAAGCGATCTGTCGGATTCCCACGCTACGTTTGCAAAAAATATTTTGACAGCCAAACGCGCACTTGAAATTCTGGACCGGACCGCACCGGAAAACCGGCCGATGCTGGCGGCGCTGAACGGAAAAAAGCAGCTGACTGTGCAGCAGTACGAAGAATTTGCCCAGCGGCATGACGAAGTGCTCCGCATCGCGGGCCGGCTGGAAGAGCTTGACAAGAATATTGCGGAAAACCGCGCGGAGATCGTCCGCATCGGGCTGGAGCGGGAAGCGCTTTCCCCATGGATGGCGCTTGACGTCCCCATGAATTTTACGGGGACGAAAACGACCGCTGCTTTCATTGGCTCCGTAGTGGGCGCTTTGACGCAGACCGGGCTGAGCGAAAGCTTGGCGCAGGCGGCACCGAAAGCAGGGCCTTTCAACGCGGAAATAATCAGCGCGATGCAGGATCAGACTTATCTTTTTTTGATCTGTGAAAAGAAGGATCAGAAAGCTTATGCAGCTGCCCTGAATTCAATGGGCTTTGCAAAGCTGGCCGTTGAGCCGGACAAACCGCCAAAGCAGCGGATGGAAGATTTGAAGGTGGAGGAAGAAAAATGCGGAGCTTCGATTGAGCAGGACGAAGCCGAAATCAAGAGCGGTGCCGGCCGGCGGGTTGACCTGGAGCTTTTGGAAGATTATGATACCATGCGGTCAGACAAATATGAAGTGATCGGCCGCCTGTCGCAGTCGAAACGGACTTTTCTGATGACCGGCTATGTGCCTGCCCGGAAAGCGGAGGCCCTTGAGGCTGCGCTCAGCAAAAAGTTTAACGTGGCGATCAAATTTTCAGAACCCGAGGAAAAGGAAGACGTTCCCGTCCTTTTGAAAAACAACTCGTTTGCAACCCCGGTGGAAGACGTTGTGCAGTCGTTCAGTCTTCCGGCAAAGGGAGAAATCGATCCGACCGCGCTGATGGCTCCGTTCTATTATTTCCTGTATGGCATGATGCTGGGGGATGCGGCTTACGGGATCATCATGACGCTGATCACGCTCATCCTGATGAAAAAACATCCTCACATGTCTCCGTCCCTTCATCGGACGCTCAACATGTTTTTCTACTGCGGGCTTTCCACAACCTTCTGGGGAGTGATGTTCGGCAGCTACTTCGGTGATGTGGTCGACGTAGTGGGGAAAACTTTCTTCCACGCCAATGTGACGATTCCGGCAGTTTGGTTTGCCCCGCTGAACCAGCCAATGCGTCTTCTGGTGTTTTGCATGCTGGTCGGTCTGATCCATTTGTTTGCCGGGCTCGGCGCCAACCTGTACCAGGCGCTCCACACAAAACGCTATGGTGACGCCGTGTGCGATGTCATTTTCTGGTACATGCTGATTATCGGGCTGACCGTCCTGTTGCTCAGCACCAGCATGATGAGAAACATGTTCAGCCTGAAATTTGTCATTTCTCCTTCTGCGGCGCATGTTGCCGCCATCCTTTCAGCAGTTGCCGCGGTCGGCATTATTCTGACGGGCGGGCGCGATTCGCGCAACCCGGTGAAACGGATTATGAAAGGCCTTTATTCCCTTTACAATGTCACCGGATGGCTGAGCGACGTTCTCTCTTATTCAAGGCTGCTTGCGCTTGGCCTTGCAACCAGCGTCATCGCAAGCGTGGTCAATAAAATGGCCAGCATGATCGGCAGCGGCGTGGTCGGGGTCATCGCCTTTATCCTGATTTTTGTGATCGGCCACACGATGAACATCGCAATCAATATGCTGGGAGCCTATGTGCACACGAACCGTCTTCAGTATGTGGAATTTTTCGGCAAGTTTTATTCGGGCGGCGGGCGGAAGTTCACCCCATTTTCCGCAAGCGCTCATACCAAATATTATCAATTCAAGGAGGAAAATGAATTATGAACTTTTTTAATAGTATTGGGCTTCCCCTTGCGCTTCTTGGCGCGGCGCTCGCAGCGCTTCTGCCCGGAATGGGCTCTGCGTCCGGAGTAGGCAAAACCGGCCAGGCAGCGGCCGGCGTGGTGACGGAAGATCCTTCCCTGTTCGGCAAGGTGCTGGTTCTTCAGCTTCTTCCCGGCACGCAGGGCATCTACGGCCTGCTGATTGCGTTTATTGCTCTTTCTCAGATCGGCATCCTCGGCGGCGGCGCGGCGGCAATTTCCGGCGCAAAGGGCCTTTTGTACCTTGCGGCCTGCCTGCCGATGGCAATCGTCGGTTATTTTTCCGCCATTCATCAGGGCAACGCCGCAGTGGCCAGTATCGGGCTTGTCGCCAAGCGCCCGGACCAATTCGGCAAAGCCATGATTTTCCCCGCAATGGTTGAAACCTATGCAATCCTTGCTCTTCTGGTTTCTATCCTCGCAATTTTTGGCGTCGGCGCACTGAAAGTTTAACAGTTAGGAGAACTGGTCAATGACAGGGTTAGATAAAATCATACAGGATATCACGTCCGAATCCGACTCGGCTGTTTCCGCGAAGCTGAACAAAGCGCGCGCGCAGGCGGAGGAAATCCGCAGCCGGGCCGGGCAGGAGGCGGCCGAGGAGTGTGCCGCCGTCGGCAGGCGCGCCAAAGAAGAGGCAGCCATGGCCCGGGAGCGGGCCAAATCCGCGGCCGCTCTGCAGGCTCGCAAGGAGGTTCTGGGCGCAAAGCAGCAGCTGATTGCGGATATCATCGAGAAAGCGAAGCAGTCTCTGTATGCCCTGCCCGACGACGAGTATTTTAAACTCATTCTGAAAATGGCGGCCAAATACGCGCCCGCCCGCAAAGGGGAGATCCTTTTTTCCTCTGCGGATCTCAAACGGCTTCCTGCAAGTTTTGAAAAGTTTCTCAACGAGGCGGTCAAGGGAAAGGGCGCGTCTTTAAAAGTTTCCAAGCAGGCGAGAAATCTCGACGGCGGCTTTGTGCTGTCTTATGGCGGAATTGAGGAAAACTGCTCGTTTTCGGCTTTATTTGACGCGCGCCGTGATGAGTTGCAGGATAAAGTAAACCAGCTCGTGTTTTCGGGGGGTTGAAAATGGCCGAAAAACAGGATTATGTATACGCGGTTGCCCGCATCCGCTCCAAGGAGCTCTCGCTTTTTGGAAAGCAGACGATGGAACAGCTCATGGCCTGCAAAACCTATGAGGACTGCCTGCGCGTCCTTTCCGACAAAGGCTGGGATGTCTCTTCCGGCAGCGCCGAAGAAATTCTGGCTGCGGAGCGGGAAAAGACCTGGAACCTGATGCGGGAGCTGATTAGCGACCTTTCGGTTTTCGATGTGTTTCTGTACGCAAATGATTTTCATAATCTGAAAGCGGCAGTCAAGGAAGTCTGCATGAAGACCCAAACACCGAAGATCTATTTTAATAATGGCACGGTCGATCCAAAACTGATTGTAAAAGCCATTCAGGAGCAGGACTTTGCCCAGTTGCCGGAGCGGATGCGGAATGCCGCGGAAGAGGCCTGCCGGGTCCTTCTTCAGAACCACGACGGCCAGATGTGCGATGTGATCATCGACCGGGCTGCTTTGGAAGCGGTACTGGAAGCGGGCAGAGCTTCTGAAAATGAAATGCTGCGGCAGTATGCGGAGCTGACGGTCGCTTCTGCTGATATTCGGATTGCGGTGCGCGCCGTCCGCACGGGCAAGACGCTGGATTTTTTGGAACGTGCCCTTGCGCCTTGCGCCACGCTGGATGTAAAGAAACTGGCGCACGAGGCGGTTTCCGGGCTCGATGCCATTTTGGACTACCTTGCCCTGACACCCTATGCCGGGGCCGCGCCCGCCGTGAAAAAATCGGTCTCCGCGTTTGAACGTTGGTGCGATGATCTGCTGACGGAGCAGATCCGCCCGCAAAAATACAATCCGTTTACGATCGCGCCGCTGGCAGCTTACCTCCTGGCGCGGGAGAACGAAATTAAAACGGTCAGGATTATTTTATCCGGTAAGCTGAACCGGCTTTCGGATGAGTCCGTCCGGGAAAGGCTGAGGGAGACGTATGTATAAAATCGCCGTATTGGGCGACCGCGACAGCATTTACGGATTTGCCTCGGTGGGGCTGGAGGTCCACCCGGTCCGGGATCTCACCGAAGCCGCCGGGGAACTGAAACGCCTGGCGGAAGCGGATTATGCCGTGATTTATGTGACGGAAGCAACTTTCGAGGGCCTTTCGGCGGAAATTGAGCGGTACGAGTCCCGGCAACTTCCGGCTATCATCCCGATTCCGGGCGTTTCCGGAAATACGGGGATCGGAATGAACCGCGTGAAGGAAACGGTAGAGCAGGCGGTCGGCTCCGATATCATCTTCAACAACAGCGAAAATGAAAGAAGCAGGTGAGAAGGAAAATGAGCAAAGGCACGATCAAAAAAGTTGCCGGACCTCTGGTCATCGCAGAGGGAATGCGCGACGCAAATATGTTCGATGTGGTTCGCGTCAGCAGGCAGCGTCTGATCGGTGAAATTATAGAAATCCACGGAGACCAGGCATCTGTTCAGGTTTACGAGGAAACTTCCGGCCTGAAACCCGGCGAACCGGTGGAGTCTACCGGGGCCCCGCTGAGCGTGGAACTCGGCCCCGGCCTGATCAGCAGTATTTACGACGGAATCCAGCGCCCGCTGGAGGAAATCATGAAGATCAGTGGCAATAACCTTCAGCGCGGGGTGGAAGTTCCGGCCCTGAAGCGCGATGTAAAATGGCATTTTGTTCCCAAAGCCTCCAAGGGAGATCAGGTAAGCAGCGGCGACGTCCTCGGCACGGTGCAGGAGACGGAAATCGTGGAGCACCGGATCATGGTGCCGAACGGCATGGAAGGGACCGTTTCGTCGATTGCGGAGGGCGACTTCACAGTCGAACAAACCGTGGCGAAGATCAAGACGGCGGACGGAACGGAAAAAGAGATCCAGCTGATGCAGAAATGGCCCGTGCGGATTGGCCGCCCCTATCAGACCAAGCTGTCGCCAGACATGCCGCTGGTTACCGGCCAGCGGGTCATTGATACCTTGTTCCCGATTGCGCGCGGCGGAACCGCCGCAGTGCCCGGTCCGTTCGGAAGCGGCAAGACCGTTGTGCAGCACCAGCTGGCCAAGTGGGCCGAAGCGGACATCGTCGTTTATATCGGCTGCGGAGAGCGCGGCAACGAAATGACGGATGTTCTGAATGAGTTCCCGGAACTGAAAGACCCGAAAACAGGTTATTCGCTGATGAAGCGCACCGTACTGATTGCCAACACCTCTGATATGCCGGTGGCAGCCCGTGAGGCTTCGATTTACACGGGGATCACCATCGCGGAGTATTTCCGCGATATGGGGTACTCCGTCGCCCTGATGGCCGACTCCACTTCCCGCTGGGCGGAAGCGCTGCGCGAAATGTCCGGCCGTTTGGAAGAGATGCCCGGTGAAGAGGGCTACCCGGCTTACCTCGGCAGCCGGCTGGCTCAGTTCTATGAACGCGCCGGCCGCGTCAAGGCTTTGGGGAAAGAGGGCCGCGAAGGGTCGCTTTCCGTCATCGGCGCCGTGTCCCCTCCGGGCGGCGATATTTCCGAACCGGTTTCCCAGGCGACGCTGCGCATCGTCAAGGTGTTCTGGAGCCTTGATTCCGCGCTGGCTTACGCCCGCCATTTTCCGGCCATCAACTGGCTGACCAGCTACTCGCTGTACGCCGATTCACTCGGCAAGTGGTTCAATGAAAACGTACATCCGGATTGGATGGACATGCGCGCTCGGATTCTCCGCCTGCTGCACGACGAAAGCGAACTGGATGAAATCGTCAAGCTGGTCGGCATGGACGCTCTTTCCGCCCCGGATCGTCTGAAACTGGAAGCTGCCCGGAGCATTCGGGAAGATTTCCTGCAGCAGAATGCTTTTAATGATGTTGATACCTATACGCCGCTGGAAAAGCAGTATTTGATTATGAAGCTGGTTTTGCAATTCTACGACGATACGCTGGAGGCCCTGAAGAAGGGGGCGCCGGTGGAAGAACTTGTGAAGCTGCCTGTCCGCGAGCAGATCGGGCGCTTCAAGTATGTTGCGGTGGATCAGGTCGGGGAAGAATTTAATAAAGTTACGGCGGAACTGACAAAGGAAATTAATGATCTGCTCAGCCGGAAGGAGGACTTCTGATGCCAAAGGAATATAAGACCATTCAGGAGGTTGCGGGTCCTCTGATGCTGGTGCGCGGCGTGGAAGACGTCGCCTACAACGAACTGGGTGAAATCGAACTGGCCAGCGGTGAAAAGCGCCGCTGCAAAGTGCTGGAGATCGACGGCGGCAACGCGCTGGTCCAGCTGTTTGAAAGCTCCACCGGAATCAATCTTGACAACAGTAAGGTGCGTTTTCTCGGCCGGAGCATGGAGCTCGGCGTTTCAGAGGATATGCTCAGCCGCATTTTTGACGGCCTCGGGCATCCGATTGACGGCGGCCCGGAAATCCTGCCGGAAAAGCGGCTCGATATCAACGGCCTGCCGATGAACCCGGCGGCGCGCAATTACCCCCAGGAATTCATCCAGACCGGCGTTTCTGCGATTGACGGCCTGAACACGCTGGTCCGCGGGCAGAAGCTGCCGATCTTTTCGGCCAGCGGCCTTCCGCACGCGGCCCTCGCGGCGCAGATTGCCCGTCAGGCGAAGGTCATCGGAACAGAGGAGCCGTTCGCCGTGGTGTTTGCCGCCATCGGCATTACCTATGAAGAGTCGAACTTCTTTATTCAGAGCTTCCGCGAAACGGGAGCTATCGACCGGACCGTCGTGTTTGTCAACTTGGCAAACGACCCGGCCGTCGAGCGCATCGCGACACCGCGTATGGCGCTGACTGCCGCAGAGTACCTTGCGTTTGAAAAGAATATGCATGTGCTGGTCATCCTGACGGATATTACGAACTACGCGGATGCGCTGCGCGAAATTTCCGCCGCCCGTAAGGAAGTTCCGGGCCGCCGCGGATATCCGGGCTATATGTATACGGACCTTGCGACCCTCTATGAGCGCGCGGGCCGGCAGAAAGGAAAGAGCGGCAGCATCACGCTGATCCCGATTCTCACCATGCCGGAGGATGACAAGACCCACCCGATTCCGGACCTGACCGGTTACATCACGGAAGGCCAGATTATTCTGAGCCGTGAGCTTTACCGCAAGGGAATCACGCCGCCGATTGACGTGCTGCCTTCGCTGTCCCGTCTGAAAGATAAAGGGATCGGCAAAGGGAAAACGCGCGCGGACCATGCGGACCTGATGAACCAGCTTTTTGCCGCTTATGCCCGCGGCAAAGACGCTAAGGAACTCATGGTGGTGCTCGGCGAAGCGGCCCTGACGGATATCGACAAGCTGTACGCGAAATTTTCGGACGAATTCGAGAAACAGTATGTTTCCCAGGGTTACGATACCAACCGCAGCATTGAGGAAACGCTGAACCTGGGGTGGAAACTGCTCGCAATTCTGCCGCGCAGCGAACTGAAACGAATCAAGGACGAGTATCTGGATCAATATTACGGCAAAGTTTAGAAAGGGGGCGGCGGTATGGCTACCACACATGTAAATCCGACCCGTATGGAGCTGACAAGGCTGAAGCGGAAACTGGTCACGGCATTGCGCGGGCATAAACTGCTGAAAGACAAGCGCGACGAGCTGATGCGGCAGTATCTCGATCTGGTCCGCCTGAACCGCACCCTGCGTGAAAAAGTGGAAGAAGGAATCCGTTCCGCCAACCAGAATTTTGTGCTGGCCCGGGCGGGAATGCCGGACGAAGAGGTCAATGTCGCACTGATGGCCCCCAAGCAGAAAGTTTCGCTGGAAGTTTCACAGCGCAACGTCATGAGCGTGGAAGTCCCTGCCTTTCAATATCAGACCCGGACTTCAGACCCGAATGACATTTATTCCTACGGCTTTGCGTTTACCTCCGGTGACTTGGATGATGCGGTCAAATCCCTTTCGGATCTGCTGCCGGATATGCTGAAGCTTGCGGAGGTGGAGAAATCCTGCCGTCTGATGGCTGCGGAGATCGAGAAGACCCGCCGCCGCGTCAATGCGCTGGAGCATATTATGATTCCTGATATGCAGGAAAATATCAAGTATATTACGATGAAACTCGACGAGAATGAGCGTTCCACGCAGATTCGCCTGATGAAAGTCAAGGATATGATGCTGGAGGAAGCCCACCATTACAAAGAGAGGGCCGAAGAGGCTTTCGCGGGCTAGGGTCCGGCAAAACAGGCGATTTTGACCTGCTTTTAATCATACGAAACGAGAACAGGCGGTACTGACCGGGAGAATCCGGAAAGTACCGCCTGTTTGTTTTGTCGGTTGTACGATAAAATCGATAGATAGCAATATTTGTAGAAATTTGGAAAAATTAGAGGCGCTTTGATTGAAATATTGGCATGAAAAAAGTATAATAAAAGTAGAAAAATGATATTTGAATAGGTCTATGCATGGGGACACCTTTTGATTGGAAACTTATGCGAAATTGTTACGATTACGGTGGATATTAAGGTACTTACACGCTAAAGACCTTGATTTATAATGCGCTTCATTATTCCAAAATACCCAGCACAATCACGGTAATTCAATAAAATATAGGGGGAAAAAATTATGAAAAAGCTGTTAGCAGGTTTATTGGCGGCAGTGATGGCGGTGAGCCTGTCCGTTCCTGCCTTTGCGGCGGATGCAAACTCCTTGCTTGGAACGTATCAGGCTTTTGACGGCAGCATAATTGTTATAACTGCTGGGACAAATTCCGGCGGTAACCCGGATCAGGACCTTGGCGACTACAATTTTAATGTTGAGGGCAAAGTTTATGAGGATGTTGGTTTTAATGGCGGTATGCCTCTGTTTTCTGGGGCCAATACCGACTCGGACGGGAATGTATACTGCAAGGTTGCCATGAGCACGGATAAGTCCGTCATATTTCCGGATCAGCAATTCGTGTACGGATACACGGCTCATGGAGAAGTAGCTGTCGGCGTAATTGGATCAGAAAACCGCTCAGAGGCCATAACGGACCGCCCTGTTTTGCTGAGGGATAGCAATGATAATTTCTACTGGGTCACGTATCAGTCTGAAGATTCCAGCAATGAATATTATAAAATCATCAAAAAGTTTACGCAGGTAAGCAATGCGACGGCAAATACGCCGGGCAGTTCCGCTACCTTCAAAAGCGATACGGGGGCAAAATTGACAGTCGGCCATGGGAAAACTTATCAGTTCAAGATCACATCACTCAATGGAAAAAAGCCGACATTTGCGTCTGGAAATTCTTCCGTGTTTCAGATTAAGTACAAAGGAAACAAGGGCAACGATTACTACTTTGCGGTTCAGGCGGTAGGACGAAAGGGCCAGTCGGCGGGAATCTATATCAATGGGTCTAAAACTCCTAACACGTTGGGAACAATCAGCTGACGCTTGTAAAAAGGTGAATGCGTAAATATCAGTTCAGCACTTCATGTTTATGAGGTGCTGATTTTTTATTTCTGACGGAGCAGGTTAGGGGGCCACGGAGTAATTGTGTCGGGAACTGAAGTAGCATAATAGTAGGATTAGGTGTTACAAGGGACAAGAAACTCTATATGGAACAAAGCCTTTTTAAGTTCAAGACATTGATTGCTTACTGTTATTCCAGCTTTGCCCTTATAATATATTCACCGGCTTTAAGATTCGAAAACAGATAAACTCCATTACCGTTTGCATGTTGAAGCCGAATCAGGCTGTACCCATTGGTTCCTTTACGATAAAGAGCAGTGATTGCATACGGAACTGCGTATCCGTTGTGATGTACAACCCCGCTGATAGTTCCTTTTGCCACTAGAACGGTTCTGTATAAATAAATGTCGGTGCGGAAAATATCTTCCGGCAATATTTCAACTGTAATATCTTTCGGCAATGTATAACCATAGCTAAATGCAGATATCGTATACTTGCCTGGGTTTAGTCCGGTAAACAGATATTCTCCATTTGCGTTTGTTATTGTGATATTCATTGGACATCCAATGTTCCTGTCACTGTAAATACAGACTTGGACGTTGGGCAAAGGGACATTCTCACTATTTCTGACGGTACCGTACAGAATGGCATTTTCTGCATCTTCATCCGGTTTTAAATTGATTGATACATACAGTGGCGCAAATGGTTTTAGAGATACAAATATGCTTTCCGAAACCAGATAATTCTTAGCTGAGACAATGATCTCGTAGTCTCCTGGAATAAGCGTATTAATAAAATAGAATTCTCCGTCAATGTTGGTTTCGGTGTGACAGACCGGTTCGGAATTCTTGCCTAGTATCTTTACCGTCGCTCCTTGGACGTTGGTGCAATTGCTTACGACCTGTCCGGATAGCTCAGTGCATGGCAAGGGCGGCGCTTTTTCTAATTTTAAGTTTATGGATGCTTCCTGCCCGGAATCAAGGTGGAATTCCTCCGATTTGGACAACAAGTACATATATCTGTTAACCATTGGCTATTCATCCTTTTGGGCAAAAGCTTTTACTACATAGTTTGAGGCGCCTACCGAGCCAAATAAATATCTGCCGGCACTGTTGGTTTTTGTCAGCTTTATAAGTGTTTCTGTCGTACCTATGATTTCATACAGCGCGACCGTTGCACTTCCGATGGGGAGCAGGGTAGTGCTGTCCGTTATGATACCGCTTACTGTTCCAGTATTTGTTATTGCGTTGGGGTAAAGTGTCATGTCGAGAGAAGCAATCTCGGCATTAGAAAGAGATGTAACAGCGCTGGTTGTCTGATCGTATCCATCTCTATTTGCTACGACGATATAATCGCCGTCGGCAAGATATGGTGATATATATTGACCGGTAGCGTTGGTATTAGTGGTTGAAATCAGCGTTTGAGTGGTACCCTGCACCAAATAGGTGCTTACTATGGCATGAGACAGCGGAATAAGCGTTCCAGCCTCCCGGATAATGCCATCAAGGGTGTTTAATGCAGCGTCGGGATCTGGAGTAAGCGTAATATTCACAATCGTAGGCCGGTTGGCAACCACAGTTACCGGAATAATAAGCGGCGTAAGATAACCGCCCATCGCGGCAATGACTTTATAAGTTCCCTGAACGACGAAGGGAATTGTATATTGTCCCTGCGGGTTTGTTATGGTATGAGCGATAGGGGTGTCTGAGCTGTCAAATATCTTCACCGCTGCTCCACCGATAGGAGTTGCGTTAGAAGAGGTAACGGTACCTATAATAATTCCCTCTTCAGAAGCTGTACTGACGGTTAACTGAAGATCTTCAGTTGATTCTTCGGTTCCGCTTAGAGTAAACGGATCACTTGCCTTTAAATTATAATCATCAATTTTTGCCATAATTAAGTTCTCCATAAGTTAATTGATAAAGATCTTTTGTCTTATATAATATGAGTTTGAAATATATGTGGTTACTGATTTCGATTGCAGAAAAAACGTTGTGCGAATGGTAACAATACCCTTATGAATATCAATATGTGTAACGAAGAACGTGAATTGACAAGATTGATTGAAATATTGGCGTGAGAAAAGTATAATAGGAATAATTTAAATAGCGAACGGCTACACGGTTATCCAGTAAAATACAATGATTCTATGATGCATCATTGATAGATTCACAAGGCAATTGACATTTTGATGTTTTCTGAAATTCGTGTTGTGGGAGATAATATGCAGGGATATAAAAACAAGCAAGAACTGATTGAGGAAATATCAAAGCGAGCAAAACTGTTCATTCATGAGTTTTCTGATATTCCGGAAACCGATAAAGATAAACTTGTTGACAACGCTGACCGAACTCCTGCGCAGATGATAGCCTATCAGTTGGGATGGCTCAATCTGATTCTGAGCTGGGAGCGGCAGGAACGGCAAGGAATAACGGTCATCACCCCACATCCTGATTATAAATGGAATAATCTCGGCGGCTTGTATGAGAGTTTTTATAAACGATAGGAACGCTATAGCTTGCAGCAATTAAGCAGTATGTTTCTGGAGTCGGAAGAGCAAATTGAACAATTGACGGAAAAATTTACGGATTCCGAACTCTTTCAGCCGGGCGGAAGAAAATGGGCTTCGTCTACGCCCGCCAATTGGCCTGTTTGGAAATGGATTCACATCAATACTGTCGCGCCGTTTATATCATTCAGGGCTAAGATCAGAAAATGGAAAAAGCTTAACCAAAGTTAAAAATCCCTGGTGAAAAGTCTCATTTAATCTCAGGCTCTGCGCATGTGCGCAGGCCGCTTTGCTGCCTCAAATACGAACCGTGTGGCCGTGAATTCTGCCAAATGTTGGCAAAACCGCTTTTTTTCTGATATAATAACCAAGAATTTTCACATTTTCGTCGGAGACTGGGCCGCGGCCCTATCCCTGCCGTAAATTAACGATGAGGAGTGCGGAGTTAATGAAAAGCAAATGGATTTTTTCAGCTATGCTGGCGCTTCTGCTGGCTGTTTCACTCACGGCATGCGGCAGCGCGAAATCCGCTGCGCCCGCGGCTTTCGGCGGGAAATCGAAGGTTTCGGCTCAGGCCCGGATTCAGAGTTCGGCGGTTTCCGGTACGCGCGGCAGCGCGGGTGGGAATATCGCTTACGACGGTCTGGTTGCGCAGGGTGGCGACTGGATCTATTACAGTAACTCTGCAGGCAGTTCCTCAAAAACAAAAACCTTTCAGTTTTGCAAAATCCGTAAGAACGGCACCGGCTGGAAAAAGTTGAATGATGACGGCGCCCATTCTATCAATATTGTGGACGGCTGGATTTACTATGAAAATGAGTCCGACGACTTTACAATCTACAAAATGCGCACGGACGGGACCGGGCGGAAAAAGCTGAACAAGGATATCAGCGGCGATATCAATGTTATAGATGGCTGGATCTATTACTGCGACTTGGACGAAGGTTACTCGATCTACAAAATGCGTTTGGACGGCACTGACCAGACGCAACTGAATGAAGGCAGATGCGATGACCTCAGTATCATGGACGGCTGGATTTATTGCAGAGGCGAAATCAACAAGGAGAAAGGGGTCTACAGAGTCCGCACGGACGGCACCGGGATGACGAAATTGAACGGCGACAACGGCACGGGTTTCATTGCCTTGGACGGCTGGATCTATTACATTGAGATTTGCCATTGCGATCTTGATCGCAACATCAGTTCCGGAATTCTCTATAAAATGCACCCGGACGGCACAAAGCGAACGGCGCTGAGTGACGACTACAGCAGCTATTTTAACATCGTAGACGGCTCGATTTATTATAATACTTGGAATGCCGATGATAAGCCCGGACAAAAACTTTACAAAATGCGCCTGGATGGGACGGGGAAAACAAAGCTGAGCAATGATGACTGTAGATCTATCAATGCTGCAGATGACTGGCTCTATTATCTGAACGGTGATAGTGAAAAGCTCTACAAAATCCGTACGGACGGCACCGGGCGGCAGGCGGTTCGGTAGCCGCAGGGTACTTTCGGGCGGCAGACAGTGATCTCTTCTTTAAAACGGTTGCGGTCGGCAAAGCTGGGCCGTCTGCAGGTCTTTATGTAAATGGATCAAATTTCCTGCACAGTGGGAACAGTTGCAAATAAGGCTTATTTTCTTGAAGCGGCCTGTGCGTATGCGCAGGTCGCTTCGCTGCCCAAACACACAAACCGGGGTGGTGTTCTCTGAAGTAATTCAGAGGCGCCGCTTTATTTTTTGCCGTTTTTCAGGAAAAAGCCGTTCAAAAACTTCAGGAAAAGGATGCGCCAAGACGATGATTTCTGAAAGAATGAAATAAAATAATGAAATATGAAATCATAAATAAGCCGGTTTCTCATATTCTTCAAAAAGCATGTTAAAAATTCATGTATTTGCGAATAGAAATTCAAAAAAAATGATGATATTTTAAAAGTAATGTCGTTGAGAATTCATACAAGGGGGATCTATTGAGAAATGGCTAGTTCACCTATCATTACAGATATGAAAGTGATTCCTGTTGCCGGTTATGACAGCATGTTAATGACGCTTTCCGGTGCACATGCGCCTTATTTTACACGCAATTTGGTTGTTCTGCAAGATTCGGCCGGTCATCAGGGCATTGGAGAGATCCATGGGGGAGATTATATCTGCGAATCGCTGAATGCGGTAAAGCCGTTGGTTGTGGGGCGCGAGATCGGGCAGTACCGCCACGTTTTGCAAATGATTCACAGAATGGCAAAAACAGGGGAAAACGATAACGGCGAGGGAATCCAGAAGCTCGATATTTCAAAGTTGAAATATGTTGTAAAGAGCGAATGGGCAATCGAGTGCGCCATGCTTGATCTTCTGGGGCAGTTTCTGAAAGTCCCAATGGCGGAACTTTTGGGCGAAGGGATCCAGAGACAAAAGGTGGAGATGCTGGGCTATTTGTTTTATGTTTCTGATAAGTCCAAATATACCGGCGAGATCCGCTACCTGGACGAATCGGACAGCCCGGATCCCTGGTTCCGCATGCGCCGGGAGGAAATCCTGACCCCGGAAAGAATTGCGGAAGAAGCCCAGTGCCTGCACGAAAAGTATGGGTTCCGAAATTTTAAACTCAAGGGAGGCGTTTTAGAGGGCGAGAAAGAAATGGAATCTTTGCGACAGGTGAAAAAACTGTTCCCGGATGCCAGAGTCAATATCGATCCCAACGGCGCTTGGAGTCTTGACGAAGCGATTGAACTGTCTAAAGACATGCATGATGTCATCACCTATATGGAAGATCCCTGCGGACCGGAAGCCGGATTTTCCGGCCGCGAAATTATGCGTGAATTCAAAAATGCAACCCAGTTTCGGGTAGCCACCAACATGATTGCCACAAACTGGCGGCAGTTTTACCATACCGTCAGCTTAAATGCATGTGATATTATTTTGGCCGATCCGCATTTCTGGGGATTCGACGGGACCATCCGCATGGCGCAGCTCCTTGACAGCTGGGGACTGACCTGGGGGGTTCATTCCAATAATCATTTTGACATTACGCTGGCGGCGTTTGCACAGGTGGGCTGCGCTGCACCGGGCAATCCCACTCCGCTAGATACTCACTGGGTCTGGCAGGACGGCCAGAACCTTCTGAAAGACACGCCGAGGATTCAGAACGGATATTTGTCCCTTCCCTCGAAGCCGGGTTTGGGTGTAACATTAGACATGGACAAAGTTAGAAGGGCAAACGCGCTTTATAACCGCTTGCCTACCCATGAACGAAATGATGCGACAGCCATGCAGTGCCTCATACCCAATTGGAAATACGACCATAAGAAGCCCGCTTTGGTGCGTTAAGCTGCCTGCTGCCGAACTGCAAAGGAATGGATGCCGATGGCGAAAGTAATGTTTGTCTCTCCTCGAATGGATATTCAAAATCTGGCGATCAAGGTCGCTCCTCTGGAGCAGCTGCCGCATTGCCACCCGATCCTGTTCCGGGTGGTAAATGGGCAGGAGGTGCAAAGCGTTGTCGAGGAAGCGAAAAATGAGCATGTGGATATTATGATTGCCAGGGGACAGCAGGCCAGCCTGATAAAGCAGATGATGGGGGTCCCTCTGGTAGAGCTTCTTCTGACCGGCCAGGAGATGGGCGTGATGGTAGAAGCGGCCAAAAAACTGGTCCAGATGGAACACCCTTCCATTGCAGTCATCGGACTGAGCAATATGTATTCGGACATGCAGGAGTTTGACCGGCTTTTCCATGTCAAGCTGCATCAGTATATTGTTGATAATACGGATCAAATCGAGGATGCTGTAAAGCAGGCCGTACAGGATGGAAACAATGTGATTCTGGGCGGAGATATCACGCGGAGATACGCACAAAAATGTGGAATGCCAAGCATGTTTGTCAACTCCGGCCGTGAAAGCATTGCCAACGCACTGCGGCAGGCAGAGCTGATTGCACTTACCATCGACCGGGAAAAAGAAAATACGGCGCAGATGCGTGCGCTGCTGGATTATTCTTTTAATGGCATTTTGCAACTTAGCCCGGATGGCCGGGTAGTCCGGCTAAACCATGTGGCGGAGAGCATGCTGGATCTTCATTCCGGAGTAGCCGTGGGATGTCTGGTGGACCGTCTGATCCCGGAGCTGGACACGACGATCTTTGAGGAGGTGCTGCATAAGGGAAAAGACGCTTTTGCCCGTGTCATGCGGCTGCGGGGGCGTACGTTTCTGGTGAATGTCGCACCGATTTTGGTAGGAGAACAGGTGGGCGGCGTGATTCTTTCCCTTCAGGAAAGCCTGGCGCTTTCCCGTATGGAATCCAATGTTCGGCAGGCAATTTACCGCCAGGGTTTTGTCGCGGCTTTTCATTTTTCAGAATTTTCCTATGTCCATTCGGCCGCGATGAAGCAGATGCTTGGCACGGCGAAAATTTGTGCGAAATCAAATGCACCGCTTCTGATCATAGGCCCGGAGGGAACGGAAAAAGTTCCGCTGGCTCAATCCATTCACAACGAGAGCAACCGCCGGGAGCATTCGTTTGCCGTATTCCACTGCGGCTGCGTGGATCCGGAACAGTGCAGCCTGGCACTGTTTGGCCGCGGCGGCCAGGATGCAGCCTCTCATGGTATGTTTGAATCCGCGCATGACGGCACGCTCCTTCTGGAAGATGTGGAGTACCTAAGTCCGGATGCACAGCGCCGTCTGCTGCATTACCTGCAGACGGGGACCTCCATTCCCTGCGGTGTTTACAGCCCGCAGCGGCTGGATGTCCGTGTGATGGCCACAACCAGCTGCAATTTGGCCGAGCACATGGAACAGCGTTCCTTTTTTGCCAGCCTGTTTTATGCACTGAATGTCTTTAGCCTGAAAATTCCGCCGCTGCGGGAGCGGAAAGAAGATCTGGATCCGCTCATCGATCTGACCATCAACAGAATGGAGCGCCAGTACGGCCGGTACCTCAGTCTGACAAAAGACGCGAAGCACGAACTGTTGATTTACCCATGGCCCGGGAATCTGCCGCAGCTGCAGGCCTTTTGTGAGCGCCTGCTGCTTATGTCGCCGCATCGAAGTGTCAACCGGGACTTTGTGCGCCGCCTGTTGCTGGAAGCGTATCCGGTTGTTCTGGATCTGCCCTCTGCCGGACAACAGCGTGTGGAGAGCCCCGAGGCGGCCGTGCTGGTCCGCCTGATGGCGCAGTACGATGGCAATCGCGAGCTGATTGCGAAGAGGCTTGGCATCAGCAAAACGACGTTGTGGAGAAGGCTCAAAAAACTCGGCATTGAGGAAGATACGAAGTCGCTGGAGCCAGAAAATGTTCCATAGCTATTGGGGCTTTCCTTTTTGAAACGGTGTCTGCTTCTTTAAAATAGACCAGCGGACTGCTCATCATTCTGAGGAAAGATGGCGGGCAGACAGAGGTCTTAGACTTCTGCGACGGCATATACGATGGGTGCCGCCCTATGGTTTTGAGTGAATGGGAGGATGTTAATTGAACGCAAAAAATAAACTTTCTGTAAAAAAAAGAAATGACCTGATTTTTGGCACGATTATGCTGATCGTATCAGTGGGGTATCTCATTCTTACCCTGCAGGTGCCTGTGAGCGGGGGAATGTTTAACGGTAGATTTTTCCCTATGATTATTGATGCGGTTATGTTCCTTCTTACGGTCCTTCAATTTGTGGCATGTTTTAAAAATAAAGATCAGGAAACAGCTGAAACCGGCAGTGAAAAAGATGGCCGGACCGTTCTGTATACGGTGGTGCTGATCGTTGCCTATGTCGCTTTGATGCAGTATCTCGGATTTGTTTTGTCGACCGCTCTTTATCTTTTCCTGCAATTTATTGTGATGACGCCGACTGGCAAAAAAATAGGCTATGGAAAATATGCAGCGATTGCAGTGGTTTCCAGTGTGGCAATTTACCTGGTGTTCCGGTATACGGAACTGAATGTCATGCTGCCGCAGGGAATTTTTACAATCATATAAGGGAGATCGAAAATGGAGCTGTTTATCAATGGACTTGCAAATGTTCTTCAGCCTTACTGTTTGGTGCTGATGATTGTCGGAACCATCATCGGCATCATTTTTGGGGCGATTCCTGGCCTGTCTTCCGTCATGGCAATTGCCCTGTTCCTGCCCATGACCTATGGCATGGATCCGGCGATCGCCATGGGGCTGCTTCTGGCGCTGTATATCGGTTCCGTGTCGGGCGGACTGATTTCCGCCATTCTTCTTAAAATTCCAGGGACACCATCCTCCGTCGCTACATGTTTTGACGGCCACCCCATGCTTGAACATGGCGAAGGAATCAAAGCTTTGGGGACAGGCGTCGTATTTTCCTTTTTGGGGACAATATTCAGCGTCGTCGTTCTGATCTTTCTTGCACCGCAGATTGCGAAGGGTGCTTTGGCGTTTGGCCCTCACGAGTACTTTTCGCTGTCCGTTTTTGCTTTGTGTCTGATTGCGACCCTGTCTTCCGGCTCTATGGTAAAAGGCATTTTCTCAGGGGCGCTTGGGTTGGTTTTTGCCACCGTCGGTATTGCACCGGTTAATGCGGTGCAGCGTTTTACCTTCGGCAGCACAGACCTGAGCAGCGGCTTTGATGTGCTGTCCGTACTGATTGGCCTGTTTGCGGTTTCTGAAATCATTAAAACGGCGGAAACCGCTAAAAAAGGCGAAAATTCGTCCGTCGCACAGATCAGTTACAAGCATATCCGGGGCTTTGGTTTTACCCTCAAAGAATTCAAATCACAGCTTGGAAACGGCTTTTTGGCCTCTCTCATTGGCACCGGAATCGGTATTCTGCCGGGTATCGGGGCTTCCACTTCCAATCTGGTCGCCTATTCCGCCGTCAAAAACCACTCGAAACATCCTGAAAAATTCGGAACAGGGATTATGGACGGCCTGGTGGCGTCGGAAAGCGCCAACAATGCTTCCATCGGCGGCGCTCTGATCCCGCTTCTTACGCTTGGAATTCCCGGCGATGGAGTGACGGCAATTTTGCTCGGCGCGTTCATGGTTCACGGAATCGCCCCAGGCCCGCTGCTGTTCAGTACGCAGGGGCAGCTGGTTTACGATATCTTTGCGGCTCTCTGCGTGGCGGCCGTCCTGATGCTGCTGATCGAATTCTTCGGGCTGCGCGTGTTTGCAAAGATGCTTTCGGTGCCCAAATATATTTTGCTGCCGATTGTTTTCGTTTTCTGCGTGGTTGGCGCCTTTGCTCTGTCGGGACGCATGTTTGACGTATGGGCTCTGTTGGCGTTCGGCATCATTGGATACATCTTTACCAGGTTCCATGTTCCGCAGGCCCCGATGGTAATCGGGTTCATTCTCGGCTCCATGACAGAAACCAATTTCTTGCGGGCGTTGATGCTGTCAGGAAACAGCTTTTCCGGATTCTTTACTCACCCGATCAGCGCGCTGTTCCTTGGATGCACCGTTGCCTATTTGATTTGGACTGCGCTGAAACAGAACCGGGAAAAGAAGGCTGCGGCGGTGTGATGCCATATGGAAGACACGGCGCGGCTGAGAAAGCGTTTTCCGGCCTTGATAGGGAGAAGGCCGTGAAACAATATAAATTCAAATTTAACTTAGGGAGGAATCAAGACAGTATGAAAATGAAACAATGGGGTTCTGTCGCATTGGCGGCGGTATTGGCAGCCGGGTGCATGACCGCGTGTTCCGGCAACACGGCTTCTTCCAATTCATCAACAGCGGGGGGCGCTTCTCAATCGGCGGCTTCGGCGACCGACTGGCCGAAAAAAACAGTGCAGGTGATCGTCCCGGCCGGCGCCGGCGGCGACACGGACTTCAATGCACGGACTTTTGCAACTTATTTTAAGAAGATTACAGGCCAGACCATGGTGATTACCAATCAAAAGGGCGGCGGCGGAAGCGTTGCCACCTCTACTGTGAAAAGCGCTATGGCAGATGGCTATACGATGCTGTTCGGCCACACGGGACAGCTGATTGTCAATGAGGTTGCCGGGTTGATTCCTTACAACATGGATTCTTTCGACATCGCTTGCATCCCGGCGGTCGATAAGGGGACGGTTCTCGTTGCCAGCAAGGCTTCCGGCATTACATCTGTGGCGGATCTCCTCAAGAAAGCGAAAGAAAAGCCCGGTAAGCTTCTTTATGGTTCGGAACTGGGCGGATATTCCAATCTGCAGGGTCTCATGCTGGAAGACAAAGCCGGGATCAGCTTTAAAATCGTTGACACCGGTTCTGCCTCCGATAAGGTTTCCAGTCTTCTTGCCGGGCGCATCGACCTTGCTGCAATTACTTATGGTACGGTGAAAGATTACAAGAAGACCGGTCAGCTGAATGTAATCGGGCAGTTTAACTCCGAAAGGAATAAAAATCTGAGCGATATTCCAACCCTGAAAGAGGGCGGCGTTGATTTCGCCATGGAGAAGCCATATATCATTGCGTTCCCGAAAGGAACGAATCCGGCGATCATCAAAAAAATGTCTTCGGTTGCAAAACAGGTCACGGAAGATACAGCCTATGCAAATGCTCTGAAAGCTTCTTACGATCAGCCGATTTCGTATTATGATACTTCCGACGCGCTCAGCCTGTTGAAGAGCACTCGGACTGACTTTATGAAGTACAAGGGAAAACTGGGAAAGTAACTTCCCTACACGGTGACTGCTTTTCCGGCCGTCAAAACCGGCTGCTGGGGAAAAACTTTTTGCCTTAAAAATCCCTTTGGGTGCAGGAAGGCCCTCGCGGAACATTTCCGCGAGGGCCTTCCTGCATTGCCCGGATGATAAATGTCTTTAATTCTGCAGACCGTTTCAGCTTATGCCATGATATTGCTCAAACTGCCGAGCTTTTCGATGGTGACACGGACTTCGTCCCCGGCTTTGAGCCAATGCTGTTTCTCCTTCGGCATTCCCTTAATCACACCGGACGGCGATCCCGTGAAGATCAGATCCGCGGGGCGCAGCGTAATATACTGAGAAACGTAGCTGATAATGGTCGCACAGTCGAAAATCATCTCATGGGTGCTGGCAGATTGACGCAGTTCGCCGTTGACACGGCTTTCAATCTTCAGAGATTGGGGATCCCCAACCTCGTCCGCCGTCGTAATGCAGGGACCGATCGGCCCAAACCCGTCGCAGGTCTTCCCCAGCATCCATTGCTTGGTGCAAAATTGAAGATCCCGAGCGGAAAGATCGTTGCCGGGCATATAGCCGAATACATAAGAAAGGGCATTCTCCCGGCTTACATGGCGTGCGGTTTTGCCCATGACGATGACCAGTTCCGCTTCGTAATCGAACTTTTCCGCGGAGGCGGGCAAAAAGATCTTTTCCTTGTGCGCCGAAAGCGCGCTGTTGAATTTATTAAACAGAGTCGGGTATTTTGGTGCCTCCAGATCCATTTCGGCTGCGTGACGGGAATAATTCAGCCCGATGCAGATAATTTTTTCCGGCTTTTCCACACATGGGAGATAGGTGATTTCCCGTTCCGGGACTGTCTGTGCCCCCCGGAAGTCAAGACCCCTGAGCTTGTTCCACAGGGTTTCTCCGCCGCCGATCACATCTTCTATTGCCAAAGGAAGCCTGCCATTCGAAAAGGCGGTTGCGTCAACCATTCCCTTTTCTGTCAGTATTCCAAGCCGCTTTTCTCCGCCGCGTAAGAATTGCGTCAGTTTCATCTTACAAAATTCCTCCCTTTGAAACCATTTCGAATGATTTCGATTTTTATTATTATACCATGATCTTTCCGGTGGTTCAATCTGCGCCTGGAAAGGTGGCCGCGAATTCTGCCTCTGCATAGCTTTTGTCATTCCTATTTATGTTATAATAAAGATGGAAAAATGACTTAACTTAAGATTCGGCCGCCGAAGAAATGCCTTCCAGAAGGGAAACCTGAGATCCGGCGGCGCGGGGGAAAGATAATTTTTCTTGCCAATCCGGGAAATTCCCTTGACTATTAAGAATTTGTGTATATAATATATATTGATTTTTTATGATGAATTGGTAAAGAAAAGCCTGAAAATCGAAGAATGATGAAGATTTTTTGGGATTAACTTATAAAATTCATGATATTCAATGATTTTTCAATGGTTTATTTAAAAAATTCATGGTTTGCATCCTGGTTGTGAAATCCGGGGAAAGGTCGGGTGTTTAGGTTGGAAAATAAGCTGAAACTCTATGGTTTCAACAATCTCACCAAATCGCTCAGCTTTAATATTTATGATGTCTGCTATGCGAAAAGCGCGCGGGAACAGCGCGATTATATTGCCTATATTGATGAACAGTATAATTCGGAGCGTCTGACCGATATCCTTTACCATGTGACGGAAATGATCGGTGCGCAGGTGCTGAATGTGAGCAAGCAGGATTACGATCCACAGGGGGCCAGCGTTGCGTTTCTGATTGCCGAACAGGCGTTTCCGCCCGACCAGATCGACCGTTCCTGCAATCTGGGAAAAGGGGTCCTCCGGCGCGGGGGCGACGAGATCGTCGCTCACTTGGACAAAAGCCATGCGACCGTGCATACTTACCCGGAGTATCATCCGGACAACGCGATCGCGACGTTTCGGGTGGATATCGACATTTCCACCTGCGGGGAGATCTCGCCGCTCAACACGCTGAACTACCTGATCGGCAGCTTTGATTCGGATATTATCACGGCGGATTACCGCGTCCGCGGCTTCACGCGCGATTTCAGCGGAAAGAAACTCTTTATGGACCATAAGATCACGTCCATTCAGGATTATATTGACGCCGCCACCCTCCTGAAATACGACGCGATCGACGTCA
>DHDF01000058.1:0-10901 GCA_002399225.1 bacterium UBA4883 | reverse complement strand
CTTCAGAACTACCTGTTCAACACGGATGTCTATGAGCTGCCGCCCAAACTGCGTCTGTCGATTACGGAAAGCCTGCGCCGGGAAATGATCGAGATTTTCAGCGGCGCAAACATCTACGACGCCCCCGCGGGGGCAAAATCCTGATGGGGCAGGAGCGGGCTCCGCTTCTGGAAGCTTTGAACCGCTTTAAGGAAATGCGGATCGTGCCGTTTGATGTTCCCGGCCACAAGCGCGGCCGCGGGAATCCGGAACTGACGGCGTTTCTCGGGGAAAAATGCCTGACGGTCGATGTGAATTCCATGAAACCGCTGGACAATCTCTGTCACCCTTCCTCCGTAATCCGGGAAGCGGAAGAACTGGCGGCGGAAGCGTTTGGGGCGCACCACACTTTCTTCATGGTCAACGGCACGACTTCTGCCGTGCAGAGCATGGTGATGAGCGTCTGCAAGCAGGGCGAAAAGATCATTATGCCGCGCAACGTTCACCGCAGCGCAATCAGCGCGCTGATCCTCTGCGGTGCGGTTCCCGTCTATGTAAACCCCGGGATTGACCGGCGGCTCGGGATTTCCCTCGGCATGTCGCTCGCTGACGTGCGCAGGGCGATCGAAGACAATCCGGATGCGAAAGCCGTCTTTGTCAATAATCCGACCTATTACGGTGTCTGTTCCGATTTAAAGGAGATTGTCAAGCTGGCGCATGAGCACCATATGCTGGTTTTGGCAGACGAGGCGCACGGCACGCATTTTTACTTTGGAGAAGGGCTTCCAGTTTCCGCCATGGCCGCCGGAGCCGACATGGCGGCGGTCAGTATGCACAAAACCGGGGGCTCCCTGACGCAGAGTTCCCTCTTGCTGACGGGGCCGGCTGTAGACGAAGGCTATGTCGACCAGATCGTCAACCTGACGCAGACCACCAGCGCCTCCTACCTGCTGATGTCCTCGCTGGATATCTCGCGGCGGAATCTCGCGCTGCGCGGCAAAGAAATTTTCCGCCGGGTCATTTCCATGGCGGAATACCTGCGCACGGAAATCAACCGGATCGGCGGCTATTATGCGTTTTCACGCGAACTGATCAATGGAACAACCATCTATGACTTTGATGTGACCAAGCTTTCCGTCCATACGCTGGACATCGGGCTGGCCGGAATCGAAGTCTATGATCTGCTCCGTGATGAATATGATATTCAAATTGAATTCGGCGACCTGGGGAATATCCTTGCCTATGTCTCCATGGGGGACAGAACGCTTGATCTGGAACGTCTGGTGGCGGCCATGTCCGAAATCAAGCGGCGGTACGAACGCGACAAGACCGGGCTGCTGACCCAAGAATATATTTCTCCCCAGGTGGTAAAACCGCCGCAGCTTGCCTTTTACGCGGACAAGGAGCCCCTCCCGCTCAAACAGAGCGCGGGGCGCATCTGCGGGGAATCGGTGATGTGTTATCCGCCCGGCATCCCGGTCGTTGCGCCGGGGGAGCGGATCACCCCGGAAATCCTGGAGTATATTCAGTATGCCGCGGAAAAGGGTGCCGCGCTGACCGGCATGCGGGATGCCAGCCTAGAAACGATACAGGTCCTCAAGGAGATTTAACAAATGGAACTTTGGTTTACCGAAAAGAATACTCCATACGTCGATTTTTCCATCAAAGTGGACCGCCAGCTTTACAGCAGCCAGAGCGAGTTCCAGCGCATCGATATCTTCGATTCCCCGGAGTTCGGCCGCTTCCTCACGCTGGACGGATTCATGATGCTGACGGAAAAAGACGAGTTTATTTATCATGAGATGATCGTACACGTGCCGATGGCCGTAAATCCCCGCGCAAAGCGGGTTCTGGTTATCGGCGGCGGGGACGGCGGCGCCGTGCGCGAGCTGACGCGATACCCGGGTATCGAGCAGATCGATCTGGTTGAGATCGACCGGGAGGTGGTCAGCGCCTGCCGGACTTACCTGCCGCAGACCGCCTGCAAACTGGACGATCCGCGGGTGTGCATCCATTATGAAGATGGTCTCCGCTTTGTCCGCGACAAGCGGGACGAATACGATTTGATCGTGGTGGATTCCACCGATCCGTTCGGGCCGGGAGAGGGCCTTTTTACCAAAGAGTTCTATGGGAACTGCTATAAGGCGCTTAAAGAGGATGGAATTCTCGTCAACCAGCAGGAAAGCCCGTTTTACCAAAATGACGCGGTCGCCATGCAGCGGGCCCATCAGCGGATTGTGCAGTCGTTTCCAATCAGCCGCGTCTATCAGGCTCATATTCCGACCTATTCTTCCGGACATTGGCTGTTCGGTTTCGCTTCCAAGAAATACCGCCCTGTAGAAGACCTGCGGGCGGAGGAGTGGAACCGCCTCGGCCTTGTGACCCGGTATTATAATACAAAGCTTCATGTCGGCGCGTTTGCGCTGCCGACCTATGTCAACGACCTGCTGAAAAAAGTGGAGCCGCTCAAAGAAGAATCGATCAGAGGAGGAGATTAACCATGGGAAAAGCCATGATCATCGGCGCGGGCGCCGTCGCGAGCGTTGTCGCTCACAAATGCTGTCAGAACCCAGACGTTTTTGAAGAACTCTGCATTGCAAGCCGAACCAAAAGCAAGTGCGATGCGCTGAAGAAAGCGCTGGACGGGGGAAAAACGAAGATTGAAACCGCCCAGGTGGATGCGGATCATACAAAGGAGCTGGCCAATCTGATCCGCAGGGTACGGCCCGACATTGTCATCAATGTGGCGCTGCCCTACCAGGACCTGACCATTATGGATGCCTGTCTTGAAACCAAGGTGGATTATGTGGACACGGCAAACTATGAGTCGCCAGAGACTGCGCATTTTGAATATAAATGGCAGTGGGCTTACCGCGATCGCTACCAGCAGGCGGGCATCACCGCGCTGCTTGGCAGCGGCTTCGACCCCGGTGTGACGGGAGTCTATTCCGCCTATGCCCAGAAGCATTATTTTGATGAGGTCCATTCGATCGACATCGTCGATGCAAATGCCGGCGACCACGGATATAAGTTCGCGACCAATTTCAATCCGGAAATCAATATCCGCGAAGTCAGCGCGAAAGGCAGCTACTTTGAAAACGGCCGCTTTATCGAAACGGAGCCGATGGAGATCAAGCGGATGTACGACCTGCCTCAGATCGGCCCGAAGGAGATTTATCTGCTGCACCACGAAGAGCTGGAATCCCTTGCAAAAAATATCAGGGGAATTCGGAGAATTCGGTTCTGGATGACATTTTCTCAGAGCTATCTCGACCACCTCCATGCGCTGGAAGACGTCGGTATGACCTCGATCAAGCCGATCGAATTCGAGGGGAAGCAGATTGTCCCTCTCCAGTTTTTGAAGGCGGTGCTGCCGGACCCCGCCACCCTTGGCCCCAGGACGAAAGGCAAAACCAATATCGGCTGCATTTTCCAGGGAATCAAAGACGGAAAAGAGCGCAACTACTATGTTTATAACATCTGCGACCATCAGGCGTGCTACCGTGAAGTCGGCAGTCAGGCCGTCGCCTACACGGCGGGCGTCCCGGCGATGATCGGTGCGATGATGGTGCTGACCGGAAAATGGAAGAAACCGGGCGTTTTCAACGTGGAGGAATTCGATCCGGACCCGTTCATGGAAGCGATGAACCGCTGCGGGCTGGCCTGGCACGAAGATTTTGCTCCGAAACTGATCGACTGACGGAGGAAAAACATGTTTGACCCAATGATTCCGCCCACCCCGTGCTATGTGGTGGAGGAGCAGCTGCTGAAAAAAAACCTGAAGATCCTCGATTCCGTGCGGCGGCATACCGGGTGCCGGATTTTGCTTGCCCAGAAGGCGTTTTCGATGTATACCGTCTATCCGCTGATCGGAAAATATCTGGACGGGGCTGCTTCCAGCTCTCTGTTTGAGGCGCGGCTTGCCCGGGAGGAAATGGGGAAGGAAGTCCATATTTACGCGCCTGCTTACCGGGAGGACGAATTTGGGGAAATCTTGCAGAACTGCGACCATATTGTTTTCAATTCGTTTTCTCAGTGGGAGAAGTTCCGCGGCGCGGTGAAAGCCTGCCCGCGGAAAATCAGCTGCGGCATCCGCGTTAACCCAGAATATTCCGAGATCAAGACAGGCCTCTATGACCCGTGCGGACCGTTTTCCCGTCTCGGCGTAACGCTTGCAAATTTTCGGCCGGAACAGCTCGGCGGGATTGAGGGGCTGCATTTTCACACGATGTGCGAGCAGGGTGCGGAAACACTTGACCGCACGATTCAGGTTTTTGAAGAAAAATTCGGCCGCTTTCTAGAAGGGCTCCGCTGGGTTAATTTCGGCGGCGGTCACCATATCACCAGGCCGGGCTACAATCTTGAACTTTTGGAAAACTGTATCCGCAGGGTGCAGGACCGGTACGGCGTGCAGGTTTATCTGGAACCCGGCGAGGCGGTTGCGCTGAACGCCGGTTTTCTGGTTACCACCGTATTGGATCTTGTGGAAAACGGGATGAAACTTGCCATTCTGGACACCTCCGCCGCGTGCCATATGCCAGACGTGCTGGAGATGCCTTACCGCCCTGAGGTTGTGGGTGCGGGTAAGCCGGGCGAACTGCCGTACACCTACCGCCTCGGCGGGCCGACCTGTCTTGCGGGGGACGTGATCGGCGACTATTCATTCCCAAAGCCGCTCGCGCCCGGGGACCGGCTGGTATTCTGCGACATGGCGATTTATTCCATGGTGAAGAACAACACGTTTAACGGGATTGGGCTGCCGGCGATTCTCCTTTACGGGGAATCGGAAGGATTTCGGTTGATCCGGCAGTTCGGATATGAGGATTTTAAGACCCGGCTTTCCTGACCTGACCAATTTGTATTTAAATTAAACATATACGGGCGGTCCCTTACCGGGGCCGCCCGCTTTTTCTTTTATTCTAAAACAGATTTTGATCGAAGCAAACTTCCAGAAAGCCTCGTTCCCGTATGTCTGGTTCAAAATAGTTTTAAATATGTCGGATAAAGAAAAATTATTTTTTTGTGGGCGCGTAAGGTTCCAACTTCACGGAAAGCCAAGACACCGCCCATATTGGCGTGTCCATCTTTTTTCAAGCTGGCAGTGAAGCCGTCACAATAAGAGAATAACTCCTTGGAAATTTCAAAGATAGACTTGTCAGCATAGCCATCCTCATTGGTCTTGATAAAGTAGCAGTTTTCAGCCCAACGAGCAGCATACAGCATATAAGGAATCTCATATTTGTGAGCAATTTTGCTGACCGCACGAATGTTGGCCATGGAGACAGGCTGCCCGCATACCGTATGATTCGTAATAGTCGTATAAATCATCGGGACGTTTTCAGGACCGACTTCATCGATCAATTTCTGAAGCTTGTTGAGGTCCATGTTGCCTTTGAAGGGGTTCTTCTGATACTTGCCATCTTCTGGAACCTCCCACAGAAGTTCCTTGTTGAAGCAGTTGCTGAAAAATAAAGGACCGGAACTCCTATCCTTTTCGGGACAGGAATTCCGATTCTTTTATGATACCCGTCTTTTTTTATTCCGTTTCCTGCAGGCGCTCCAGTGCCTGGTGAAACGCTTTTTCGGAAGTGTTCTGCTTTAAAAGTTTCCGCTGTGTTTCTTCCGGCAGGGATAAAAAATAACGTTCGTCGGCATCCTGATTAACAGGCAGGGTTGCGCTGGCCGGAAAGTCAAAATCACCGCCATAGGAATTCGCATCCACTTTTCTCACCTCCTGCGTTAGTGTGCCCGCAAAAAGCGGCGGCGTGCATGGAAATGTCGCCCTGCTTCGGCTGGATCTGATTCAAAAAATGAAACTTTCGGAAGAAAAAAGAACGATCTCTAAAGTGCAGATGATTCAAAGACTGGCCATTGAAGAGAAAATCGAAGTGAAGGCCGCAAAGCGGAGGATCTGTGTATACCTCTGGCAAAAAGAGGAATGGAATTTGCCAGAGGCTCACAGGGGGAGCGAATAAAAAGGTTTTTTAAAATGCCGCACAGAACGCCGATTATACATTTCCATTCCAATAAAATTGTTCCACCTTATGCAATATCCGGCACGGTTGGAGCCGAATGGTGAAAACCTGCTTCCTTTTCTATTATCTGGAAAAATAAAACAGAATTGACAACATAAAAAACCTCCCTTGTGAGCAGAGTAATAGTGCGGCGCAAGGGAGGTGAAATTTTGAAAAAAATTATTTCAATGCTAACCGCATCCGCTGCCGTACTGGAACTTTTGCTGGCGACAGTACTTTTAACGGCGGATTACTTTACTCCCAATTCCTACACCGTAATCAACGGAAACCATCTGGAGTGGCTTTCCGGGGCGATCAAGGTGGTAGGCAGCAACGATGTAACAGCCAGCAAGAATGTTCCTTATCCGAAAACGTACCAGGGAACCATGATGCTCTATCATCTGATTCCGATTAAGTCCGTAGATGTCAGCATTGTTGACCAGACCTGCGTCGTGCCCTGCGGAACGCCGTTTGGGATTAAAATGTTTACAAACGGCGTGGTTATTGTAGGGCTGGCGGATATTCAAACTTCCTCCGGATCCGTCAATCCTGCCGCGCAGGCAGGGCTGAAAATCGGGGATGTGATTACCGACGTGAACGGCAAAGAAGTCAACACCAACAGCGAAGTGGCAAAGGATGTGGAAAACTGTGGCGGAAAAAGCCTGAAATTATCCATTCGCCGCGATGGCGCCGTTTCTACGGTGATTCTTCATCCGGTCCGGTCGGAAACCGACGGACTTTACAAAGCCGGACTTTGGGTGCGTGACAGTACGGCGGGCATTGGCACCCTGACTTATTATGACCCGTCTACAAAAAGTTTTGCAGGCTTGGGGCATGGAATTTGCGATTCCGATACAAGTGAACTGATGCCGCTTTTAAGCGGCGATATTGTCCCGGTCAACATCAACGGCGTAACAAAAGGCCTGAAAGGAAAGCCCGGTGAACTGCGGGGATACTTTGCAGGCAGTAATGCGATGGGCAAACTGACGGCCAATATTACCGACGGGGTTTACGGCCATTTAAACAGCGCCCCGACGGGCTGTGCGGTTAAGGTTGCTATGAAACAGGATGTCAAGACCGGCAGAGTAAAAATTCTGACAACCATAGACGGCGGAAAACCCAGATACTATGACGCAGAAATAGAAAGAATCGATTACAGAGACCAACTGCGCAGCAAAAACATGGTTCTCCATATTACCGACGAGAGACTGCTTCCCCAGACGGGCGGCATCGTCCAGGGAATGAGCGGAAGTCCCATCTTGCAGGACGGCAAACTGGTCGGCGCAGTTACTCATGTTTTTGTCAATGATCCGACGCGTGGCTATGGAGTCTTTGCGGAGAATATGCTGTCAGAAACGCAGGCTCTTTCTTCTGCGCAACGTTTAAAGGCGTCTTAAACAGAAAAAATTCCCCTTAAAGCAAAAAAAATGTTATCAATGTATTGCCATTTTTACCAATATATGGTATTATATGGCTATAATAAATCAATTAGGGGGATCAAAATATGGAAAAACGTATAAAATTGCTCATAGCGAATGACACGGTAGAGTTTCACAACGACTACGGTCGAGTTTTTGAAAGTTCTGGCTTGGAAGTAAGTTATACACAGAAGGATGGTATGAAGCTGATGGAAAAAATAGAAGCGCTCCATCCCGATGCTGTGCTTGCCAATTTGTTTATGCCAAGGCTGGACGGTATCGGTGTGATGAAAGCAATTCGGGCGAAGGTTCCCGGGACAAAACCCCTTTTTGTGATTGTTTCCAGTTTTACAAGTCCTACCCTCGAACGGGAAGTTATGATGTCCGGGGCGGCATATTTTGCCGTTTGCCCTTTTGATGCTTCCGATTTGGCCGACCGTGTGGTTCAGCTGTGTACCATGAGTGGATTTGACGCAAATGCGCAGGGAAAGATGCAGGCACCTCAGCAGAAGCAAGAGCCGTCGCTCGAAATCCAGGTGACGGAAATCCTCCATCAGATTGGAGTGCCGGCACACATTAAAGGCTATCACTATCTGCGCGATTCCATTATTATGGCGATTGAGACTCCTGATATTATCAATGCGGTGACCAAGCAGCTCTATCCCAGCGTGGCGAAAAAGTACAACACGACGGCGTCTCGAGTGGAAAGGGCGATTCGCCATGCAATTGAAGTAGCCTGGGACCGCGGCGATGTGGATATTTTGAATTCCTATTTCGGCTATACGATCCACAACACCCGCGGCAAACCGACCAATTCCGAATTTATTGCCATGATCTCAGACAGGCTCAGGCTGCACATGAAGACAGCGTAAACCTAAACTTTTTAATGAAAATCAACTCCCTTGCTTTATTGGATATGAATTTTGATTTCTATCCTTAAAGTAAGGGAGTTTTTTTAGATTTACAGCCTAAGACTATGCAAAGCTTGGTAAAGGTTCAGCAAGTCTGACAAACTCTATCAAGGTTGTAGACAATTACAAAAGCATATGCGCTGTTTTATAAGCAGTAATAATAACATATGATTTTTAATTTTAATGGCATGGGTGGTAAACTATAACCCTTAAAAGTTTTATGGCAAATTCATCTAATTTTAATAAGGGAATAAACATGATTGAGAATTGCAAATTTGCAATAATCTTTTAATATCTTGCTTGAAATTTTAAGGTGCGTCAAATTTGACGTAAGGCAAACGAATATATAGATTCCCCTAAGGGGTGGGCATTTTCCAAGACCCTTTTGCTCATTTTTGAGCTGGTTCAAAGGAATTTACATACCACATATTTTGTTTTTATTATAGCACTTTAATCTTTCTCGTCAATTATCTTGATTCTTTGTAACGCATATTCTATACACATAGTAATTAGTTCATTGTGAGAACGTCCAGTTTTAGTACAGACAGTATCTAATCCCTTGAGAAGATCATTAGGGAGCCTTGCAGATACGACGGTGCTTTTACCATAAGATTTACGTGGACGCACTACAAAATTATCATCCATTCATATCACCATGTATAATTTTACCCTGCAAATAGTAGTGTTCATACACTACATATGTTTACATATTGAGTACAGCGGAGCGGCAATCCTAGTCATTATCGGTTGTGTATTTTTTTACAAAGGATTTGATAAGAAAAACAATTATTATAGCAATACTACAGATTCCAGCCTAAGCCGCAATGCTTATGTTGGTGGAGACGCTTATAACTATATTATCAATTCGGAATATTTCGTTGGCTACATAACAATCGGAAGTATGACGTTTATTTGTGGATCAATCTTTGCTGGCTTAGGTATAGTTTTACATTATAAAAAAGAGAATCTGAATAACATTGAAGCTAAACACGATGACACGCCAGAATCAACATCATTGCCGCCGCTGGAATGAATGAAGGTGAATGTATAATGAAAAGATTCAAACGTCTTACAACTGTAGAGCCAGATACATGGAATCCCGATAGTCCTGTTGAATGGATTAAAGGTGCAATCTTATTCGACAATAGTACAGGAAAAATTTTATTGCAATTAAAACTTTGCAATATTTCCGATAAGCACATTAAGTCAGTCCATCTTCTAATTGATGGTTTTGATGAAATGGGTGAGTCACTATGTACGGAATTTCAATTTTTTTATCAGGATTTGAAGCAGGTTCCTCATACTACATTTGGGGAACAAAACCCTATTTATTTGCCAGATAAGCGGATTAGAAAAGTACATATACATTTTAGTAAAGTGATGTTTGAGGATGGTGCAATAGCAGCCGTTGAAGATAAAGAACTTCCTATTCCTGATAGGGAAAGTATTACTGATTGGCCTGATAACTTGGTCAATGAATTGAATAGAGTACATGAAGATTATAACGACTCATTTCCTCTAATTTATATTCCGAAAGAATTAGATGATAATTGGCTTTGTTCCTGCGGTAAGATGAATACCAATAATCAAGGCCATTGTGTAAGGTGTGGCAGAGATAGAAGCACTCAACTAAGGATTATTAACAAAGACTTTTTACTTGAGTCTCTGCAAAAATATCATAAACAGCTTGAGACACAGAAAATTGAAGCAGAAAGCAAGCTTGAAGAGGCAAGAAAGTTACGTCAACAGCGGAATGAAAAATTTAGGAAGAAGCTTAGAAAGTTTGCTGTTTTTGCCGTCCTTCTTATAGTAGTAGGAATATCTATATTTTCGGTTCATTCAATAATTCAGCAGAAACAGGCCGAAGAGGCACATAACGAACTATTACAAAAGGAAGAAAATACTTACAAAACAGCGTTATCGCTTTATAATTCTACAGATAACAGAAAGTCAATTCCCTTGTTCCGTAAAATCGGGAATTATAAAGATAGTAGCAAATATGCTCAGTTAGCTCAGAATAGGTTGCAAAATCTGCTAGCAGCCGGAACATTTCATACAGTTGGGATCAAAAGTGATGGTACATTATTGTCAGCAGGAAATACGGATGATTGTGGACAGTATAATGTTAAAGGATGGAAAAACATTATTTCTGTTATAACTGATAATGGCTATACTGCCGGACTGAAAAATGATGGAACTGTCTGTTTTGCGGGTAATAATAGTTTTAAGTACTATTCGAAAGATACTGGACTTGAGAATATAAAAGCTTGGGCAAATATAAAGGAAATTGCTAATGGAGAATGTTTTATCGTCGGATTAAAGACAGATGGATCAGTAATTTCTACAATAAATGATAAGTCAATTCAAGAAATGAATCAATCAGCAGACCCTTTTTGGTCTCAATATTTGTCTGATATAAAAAATTCGATTAGTGCTTGGACAAATATTTCTCAAATATCAGCACAATTTTATAGGGCTGTCGGATTGAAAAAAGATGGCACAGTATTAGCGGCAGGTGACAATATATATGGTGGGTGTGATATTGACTTGCCCCCCAAAGTCGTCCAGATAGAAAGTTA
>DHDF01000107.1:21129-22526 GCA_002399225.1 bacterium UBA4883 | reverse complement strand
GTAACGAGTGAAACAGCAAAGTATCTGGTAAATTATCTGTTTCAGCTTGAAAACCTGAATCTTGATATTATCCCGGAAATAAAAAGCATCAGCCGGCTCGGAATGATAAAAGACGTCGGATTCTCGCCTTATGTTAAGGGCATTGTTTTCGACGGCGACGACAATAAATTAAAAAACGCGTATTCCGCCGTTAAGAGTAAAGGAAGCCGGGACGAATGGATCAAGCTGATGCAGGGTTTAAGAGGGACAAATGTGGAACTCCGGATTTTGCTGGCTGCTTCATTTGCAAGCGTGCTTGTTTCGCCGCTTAATATCAACCCGTTTTTCGTCCATATATGGTCCGGCGAATCCGGGTCCGGAAAGACTGTCGCTCTGATGTGTGCCGCCTCTATATGGGGCGATCCGCACTGGCAGGGACAGGCATATATCCAGAATTTCAACGCAACACAGGTCGGTTTGGAGCGTTCAGCAGCATTCTTCAACCATTTGCCGCTGATGATTGATGAACTTCAGCTTCTTAAAAATTCGCATGGCCAAAACAAATTTGACATTGTCTATATGCTTTCTGAAGGGCAGGGGCGCACGAGAGGCAACACGGCCGGTGGGATTGACCAGACGCCCACCTGGGCAAACTGCATCATTACGACAGGTGAAACACCCATAACTACAGACAGCAGCGGCGCCGGGGCAATAAACCGGGTGATCAGCATTGAATGCAGCCCGGAGAATCCAATTATTACGGATGGCAATACGCTTGTCGGCCTGCTTTATAAAAACTATGGGTTTGCTGGAAAAGAATTTGTAGACAGGCTTTATGAGCCGGGTGATTTGAATATCACGCTGGCGCAGGATATCTACAATAAATTTTTTAAGGAACTGTCTGAAGGTGAATCCACGGAAAAACAGGCAATGGCTGCTGCTGCAATTCTGACCGGTGATGCTTTGGCTACAGAATGGATCTTCCATGATGGACAGGCCCTGACAGCAAAAGACATTTCAAAATTTCTGGCGACAAAAGACGAGGTCAACGTCGGCGAGCGCGGATACCATTACATCTGTGACTGGGTGGCGCAGAATGCCAACAAAATGCGTGGACAGACGAGCGACGACCGCGGCGACATTTATGGAGTCATTGAGGATAATGTAGCCTACATTATCGCATCTGTATTTGATAATGCCTGCCGTGACGGCGGCTTCGACCCGCGTCCGCTGAGAAGCTGGATGAAGAAAAAAGGCTTATTGATGGCACAAGCCGGAAGAAGCACATATGTAAAAAAAATAAGTGGATTAAACTGTGTTCGTTGCGTTGCTGTGATTCTCGAATCAGGTGACGAGGTCTCTGCCAAAGATGATTTGCCATTTTAATTCTAATTGTGCAAAAGTTACCGAGTTACCGC
>DHDF01000107.1:20000-20865 GCA_002399225.1 bacterium UBA4883 | reverse complement strand
TCGCGTAACAATGCGGGTTTCAACAGTTACCACCATACGGTAACTATATGGTAACTGTGGTATAAAAGCGAGGTGAATATATACTTGCAAGAATTAACATTACGTCCTTATCAATCGGATGTGCTCATCCGTACCCGGAGAGCATTCCAGTGCGGCTTCCATCGCCCGCTTGTCGTCCTTCCCTGTGGCGCCGGAAAAACGGTCCTGTTTGCGTACATGGCATCCCAATCTCAGGCGCGCGGGAAAACAGTTTGGTTTTTAGTTCACCGGCGCGAATTGCTTGACCAAACCATAGCAACGTTTGAACGCTTCGGAATTCCGCTCCGCACAATCCATATCGGCATGGTAGCTACATACGCAAATCACCCGGAGCGATACCCCAAACCGGATTTTATCATATTCGATGAAGCACAACACACCGCATCGGCAACATGGCAGAAACTAATCACCCGTTTCCCGGATGCTTATATTGTCGGCCTGACCGCGACACCGTGCCGCCTGGACGGCAAACCGCTCGGGGCAACCTATGACACGATGGTTGCCGGTGTAACAACCGGCGAGCTTATCCAGCAGGGTTACTTATCCCCGTACCGGTATTTCGCACCATCCGTCACCGACCTGTCTGGATTGAAAAGGAAAGGCTTTGACTTCGATCCGGAAAGCGCGTCCGAATTACTGATGCGTCGGGCTGTTTACGGTGACGTGATTGAAAACTATCGGAAATATGCCGATGGGCTGCAAACGATTTGCTATTGTTCCAGCATAAAGCATTCTATCGCAATGGCCGACGAATTCGTAAAGGCCGGTATCAATGCGGTACACTTCGACGGCAACACACCGGCGGCAGAGCGCAGGCAAATCGTCC
>DHDF01000107.1:17807-19835 GCA_002399225.1 bacterium UBA4883 | reverse complement strand
GTCCCGGACTGCTGGTGCTGTATCCTCCTGAGGCCGACAATGTCAACTGCGCTGGCAATCCAGCAGGAGGGGCGCGCTTTGAGGCCACAACCCGGCAAGACGGCAATCATACTGGATCACGTTGGCAATTATACCCGCCACGGCCTGCCTGATGATCCGCGGGAATGGTCGTTAAGTTCCATCCTGAAACCACGGCAGCAGTATAAGCAGAATGGTACGCTCGCAGTCAGGCAATGCCCGGAATGCTTCTTCACGTTTCCGTCGGGGCCGGATAAGTGCCCGAACTGCGGCGCAGAGATTAAAAAGACCAGGCAGGAAATCGAGAACATCAAAAAAATCCGTATGGAAGAAATCAAACACCACTATCGGCAGAAAACCGCTGCGGCAGTGCGTGAAAAAACAGATATTTCCGAATGCCGCAACATGAGCGAAGTCATGGCATGGTGCAAACAGCACGGTAGAAAGCCAGGATTTGGCTGGTATTACTGCAAAGCAAAGGGGATGATCCGGGCATGAAAAACAAGCTCTATATTTCAAGGCCTGACGACCGAAAATCCGTTATTACAATTTTAGCGATGAATGGCTATACCGTCCGGCAAGACAAGGAAAAGAATGGCAGCCGTTCGGTTTATTTTATCGAATACTGGAAGGAGAATCCGAATGCTTGAGTCAAAAATACAGAATCAGATCAGGTGCGAGCTGTCAAAATATGGCTACGTTTTCAGGACAAATTCGGGTGAATTTTGGCAGGGGCAAACGGTCTATTCTAAAGAATTTCATCAGCCTGTCCTTATCAATTTACGGCGCGTTGACGGCCTTCCGGCAGGGTTCTCCGACCTCGAATTTATAGAGCCCGGTAAAGTGGCATTTATCGAGACGAAAAATGAGCTCGGGCGTCTCCGGCCTGAGCAGAAAAATTTTCTCAGCCGGATGCGGTCCATGGGATACATAGCCGGAGTTGCCCGGTCTGTGGACGAGGCGGTGAGGCTGATTGAATCCGGAGCAGATTGAAATTCATGCGATGCACAACGAGCCGCTCCCGTCCGGTCTGGAATATCCTGAACAGCTCCTATTCATGGCGTTCCGGTGGCTGCATCAGAGCGTCCGGGCCGGGCAGGTTACCCGGGAGCAGGCCCATAACGAAAAAGCACAGCTATTGGATAAATTCTCAGACTGGATGCGGTGGGATAAAATTTACCGGGACACCTGTAAAATGCGGGTTGAGCTGGCAGGCGTAGCAAAGGACATGACTGTATCAGGCTGCCCGGCCTGTAAAAAGGCTGTCGCGGTTATTGACGGGAGGAAGATTTGATGGAAAAAGTTTTCGCTTGGATAATTATTCTTGGCTCAGCTTATGGGTTCGGGTTGCTAATATGCAATTTGGTTACTGATGGAATCAAGCTTTATTATTTTATTAAAAGCAAAAGACATAAGGCACAGAAAAAGGGCAATGCACAATGAAAGCCCACGTAAAATCCGCCTATGAGCGCGGTGAAACAGACGGAGCCTGCCGCACCGTCCTAATGTGCCTGTTGGCGCTGCACAATCTCTACGGCTGGCGTGCCGGGCCGCTGCAACGCGTTGCGGATGAGATTGCCAGAATCGCGGAGGAAGCCGCGGAGGATTTGGATTGGCCGGACAGGATGAAAGTGTATTTAAACGAGCTGGGGGTGAAAATATGACACGGGAGGAAATTAAAAATGCCCTGATGAATTATCGCAGGGCTCCGAAAATTATTTCGGAGGAGCTTGAAATTATCCGAAACTGTGAAGCAGAGCGCGAAAAGTTTTCTCCAAAGTCCGCGCAGGTTTCAGGATTGCCGCATGGAAATTTTGTAAGTGGCAGGACATATTCAGACGCTGTGGACGGCAGTAAATACTTTGACGAAGAAATCCGGTTTCACCGTGAAAATATAATTAAATTGCAAAATGAGCAACGGCTGCTTCGGAATGCAATGCAGACGCTAACTTCTGTGGAGCGTACTGTAGCCGAAAAGACGTTTATGAGCGCTGACAGGCGAAAAGCACC
>DHDF01000107.1:0-17578 GCA_002399225.1 bacterium UBA4883 | reverse complement strand
GCAATGAAAAAGTTGGAAAATTATAAGGCAGGTGAAGCAGATGTCAAGCAAGCGTGACCTGAAGCTGGATGAGTACAATATCGGTAAATATGCTTACCGTGAATTACATAACTTCTGCCTGCAATACCCGTACAAGAAGCAGCGCCTCGCGGATCTGCGGAGTCCATACCATTCGCCGCAGATTACCGGGATGCCGCACGGCAGCGACGCAGGGCAGCCTACAGAGGACAATGCGGAACGGGCGGCTATCTTATCGCATGATTGCGAAATAATCGAGCAGGCGGCCATTGAAGCAAGCGCAAAGGACTACCAGAACATCATCAGGGCTGTGACACAGGATATGCCGTGGTACTATTTGCGATCGGTGTATGGGCTGAAAGTGAATGAAAAATACTTTAACTTGGAACGGCATCAGTATTATTATTTGCTTGCAAAGAAAAAGAAAATAATTTAATCTGTTCCGTTCTGGGGACGTACTTTCGTGATTTAATGATATCATGGAGTTTCGGGAGAGATTCCAGCCGCCGTGCCTGAGGCGGTATCCAGTATCAGGCCAACCTCCTTTCACAGCGCCGCCTGTGGTTCGGGTGGCGCAGATATGCCGGTCAGGAGTGCATGAACTCATAGCCGGCCAATAGGGTTAAAATTGAACAGCCGCCTTCGGGCAGTTTCCATTTGACAGATACACCTAAATGTGCTATTATTACCATGTTGGAAATATCCAACGAGCCTATCTTTTCATGCCAAGCCGAAGGCATCAATTTCGGTGTTGAAGTTGTTAATGAACTGTTTCAAAAACTAACCAACAAAAGCAGGTATAGCAGTCGATAACCCGGGCGTTACACGGGACAAAATATTATTGGCATCCGTTTTAAGACGGGTGCCTTTTCGTTTGGGCGACCTTCGGGCCGTCCTTTTTTATGCTTATTTTGGTGGTGATACTATGAAATCCCATTACCGCCCAGCGTTCAACGCCCGCGTCTACGGACCGGCTGAACACAGGGCGGATATCTATTGGCAAAAACGTCTGAAACGAGGTGATAGCCATGACGAACAAACAAAAACGGTTCTGCGACGAATATCTTATCGACCTGAACGCGACACAGGCGGCAATTCGGGCCGGATACAGCGTTAAGAGCGCGGCTGATATGGGAAGTGAGAACCTGAGAAAACCCCAGATACGCGCGCGCATAAGTAAGGCCATGGCTGTCCAGTCAAAGCGTACCGGCGTTACCACCGACCGGGTTGTCCGGGAGCTTGCGAAGGTTGCCTTTGCCAATTCTCATGATGTCATTGACTACGACGACGCGACAGTAAAAGATGATGCAGCCCGAGACGATACTGCCGCCGTCGCCTCCGTCCGTGTGAAGACAATCCCGACGAAAGACGGCCCCGGTATTGAGCGTGAGGTCAAGATGCACGATAAGCTCAAGGCACTGGAACTTCTCGGGCGCCGCTGCGGGATGTTTACGGACAAGATCGAGCATTCCGGCTCCATTGCCGGCACCAAAGAGCTGGCCTCTATTCTTACGCAGTTAAAGGGAGACGGCAAGCCGGATGATTCCGGATGAAACTATCCCCGAAATATCTTGCTTTCATGAAATGCCGGGCGAAAGTGGAAGTGCTGGAAGGCACGACATATGCTGGGAAAACGACGGTTGGTGCCGTGAAGTTCCTGTTCCGGGTGGCCGAATCGCCGCAGCGCACCCACATTATGGCCGGGAATGACCTCGGCACGCTCGAAAAAAACGTAATAACGAAAGACCACGGACTGCTGGATGTATTCGGCAGCCTGCTTTCGTATTACCCGAAGGGCGCAAATAAAATCACCATGCCGCACCTGCTGTACCATACACCGGGCGGGGACAAGATTATTTATGTCCTCGGCTACGACAACAAGGCGCGCTGGAAAAAAGCCCTCGGCGGCCAATACGGCTGTGTGTACATTGACGAAGCCAACATTGCCGATATGGATTTCATCCGTGAAGTTTCGATACGTTATGATTATATGATGATGACGCTGAACCCTGATGACCCGAATCTGCCGGTTTACAAAGAATACATCAACCGCTGCCGCCCGCTTCCGGAATGGGCGGATCAGACGCCGCAGGAGCTTCTCAAACAGCTTGACCAGCCGCCGATGCCGGGGTGGGTTCACTGGTATTTTACATTTGACGACAATCCGGCGCTGACGCCGGAAAAGCGGCAACAGCTGCTCGCCGGTGTAGCGCCGGGCACAAAGCTATGGAAAAACAAGATTAAGGGCCTGCGGGGCCGTTCAACCGGCCTGGTGTTCAGCCTTCAGGATAGAAGCCTGATTCGTGCCGGTACGCTGAAAAAGCAGATAGAAAAAAAGGAAATCCATTTCATGCAGGTTTCAGCCGGTGTCGATACGTCGTATTCGCAGAAATCGCCGGACACCTTTGCATTTGTTTTTTCCGGAATTACAACGGACCGAAAAAAAGTCACGCTCGCTGCAAAAGTGCTGAACAATCAGGGCCGCCGGGTGCCGCTTGCGCCGTCCGACATCCCGCCGCTGCTGGCCAATTTCCTCGAAGCCAATCGGGAGCGCTGGGGGCTGTTTGCGCGGTCGGTATTTATCGACAGCGCCGACGACGCGACCATCACCGAATGCCAGAAATACAAGCGGCAGAACGGCAGCATTTATGAGTTCGTGCCGGCATGGAAAAAGACAAAAATTATTGACCGCATCAATTTGCAGGCCGGCTGGATGGCGCACGGGGATTTCCTTTTGGTGCAGGAATACTGCCAGCCGGAGATTGACGAACTGAATGCCTACAGCTGGGATGAGGACAGGGACAACGTGCCGGAAGACGGAAACGACCATACCATCAATGCAGACCAGTATTCCTGGCTGCCATATAAGAGCCTGATAGGAAGCGCGGTGAAAAGGACATGAGCAAAATTAAAAGTAAAATCGGGGAGAAGGTGAGGACTTTGATTAGGAACTGGCTGCAAATTGAACCGGCACCGGAGAATTCCATCACGATACTGGAACCGCTCAGCTTCCAGGCATCCGTTATCCGAAACCAAATCTGGTATCGAGGGGACGCGAGCGAGCTTGACCAGCTGTACAATCAGCTCGGCGCCGGCGACACGGTCAACGCTGCCCGGTTCTGGGCTGCTTCCCCGTCGGATGAAAAAATCCGGAAAATTCATTCGGGATTGCCGTCTATCCTTGTTGATACGCTTGCTTATCTTGTGAAGTCCGACCTGGATGACATCACTTTCGGGAAAGACAAGACGGGAAAAAGCACGTGGGATTTAATTACCGATACGGAAAGCGGCGGAATCAACTTTCTTGACCTTGTTGGGAAAGGAATCGTTGGCGCGCTGAAATCCGGGGACGGAGCATTCAAAATTTCCATTGATCCGGATTTGTCTGATTTCCCTATTGTTGAGTTCTATGAGGCAGACCGCGTGGACTACATCCAGAAGCACGGCATTACGACCGGAATCAACTTCTGGACGCCCTATGCTGTTGATTCCAGAGCATACCGCCTAAGGGAATCATATGAAACGGGCAGGATTTCCTACACGCTGTTTAAGGGAGAGACGGACGATAAAGAGGTACCGCTCGACACCGTCCCTGAGCTGACCGATTTGGCATCCCACAATCCAGTCGAATATGACGGTGGGTTCCGCATGGCCATCCCCCTAAAGTTCTTCGAGAATCCCAAATTTCCCGGGCGCGGCAAGGCCATCTATGAAAACAAGCTGGACAGCTTCGACGCGCTGGACGAAGTAATCAGCCAGTGGATGGACGCGCTGCGTGCGGGGCGTGTGAAGAAGTATATTCCGCGCGACCTTATCCCGACGGACATTAAGACAGGCCAGCCTGCGCCGCCAAACGATTTCGGCAGCAACTACATTGTGACAAATTCGGACCCGCATGAAAACGCCCAGAGCAAAATCCAGACGGAGCAGCCGGACATCAAGTACGATGCGTTCCTGTCCACCTATACGGCTACGCTGGATATGTGCCTGCAGGGGATTGTTTCCCCGGCGACGCTTGGCATCGACGTTGGAAAGATGTCTTCCGCAGATGCACAGCGCGAGAAGAAGGACGTCACCGGATATACCCGCAACACCATCACCGGGGTGCTGGAAAAAGTGCTGCCGGAACTGGTTAGCTCCATCCTCAAGGCTTACGACGTGATGCAGAATCAGCCCGCAGGGGATTATGAACCCGCCGTCAGTTTCGGCGAATACGGCGCGCCGTCCTTTGATGCCCGCGTAGACGTGGTAAACAAGGCAGCCACGGCAAACACCATGAGTGTGGAAACACAGGTGGATGAGCTTTGGGGTTCATCAAAGGATGATGACTGGAAGGCAGATGAAGTTCAGCGAATCAAACAGCAGCGCGGGATTGAAACCGTGGATGAGCCGCCAAAAGTCGGGGATGAGCTGCAGCCTGCCGGCGGTGATGCGTGATGCTGTCCTGGAAGGACATATCCGACCTTTTCGTAAAAATGGAACAGGGCCTGATAGCGTCCCTGAAACGGAACCTTTCCCGACACAGAGCATGGGAACGTGAGGAAGGTTTCAGCTGGCCGGCCTGGCAGGCGGAGAAGCTGAGAAACATCGACCAGTTCCGGAAGGAAAACAGGGAAATTGTTGGCCAGTACGCTGATACGATTGACTTGGAAACCCGCGGCATGATGGCCGACCAGTTTACAGAGGGCATGGACACCGCGTCGGACGGATCGGAAAAAGAAGAACATCCGTCCGGTATCCCGGAGGAACATTTCTTCGGTGTGAACGACCGGCGCCTGGATAATCTCATGCAGGATATGCACGGCACCGAGCAAAAGGCCCAGAGCGCCGCCCTCCGCATGATGGACGATATTTACCGCCGGACCATTTCGCAGGCCGCTGCGGCGATGGCAGCGGGCGCTGCAACGCTTCCGCAGGCGATTGACATGGCTGTAAAGGATTTTTTGAAGGCCGGAATCAACTGCATCGAATATAAGAACGGAAGCCGCGTGAATATTGCCGATTATGTCCAGATGGCGCTGCGCACGGCCGCGACGCGCTCTTACCTTCAGGGCGAAGCAAAACGCCGGGCGGAGCTTAAAATTGATACGGTTTTAGTCAGCCAGTACGGCGCCTGCTCGAAAACATGCCTGCCCTGGCAGGGCAGGGTTTATATCGACGACGTGTGGGGTGAATTCCATGGGGAGATTTCAAGCGGCCGCGGGAAAAGTGCAAACGGGAAATGGTATCCGCTGCTTTCCGTAGCGGTCCGGGGCGGGCTGTTTCACCCGAATTGCCGCCACACGCTGAGCACATGGATCGAAGGCGTCAGCCGGATGCCGGAACCGCTGGACGAGGGCAGGATACGTCAGAACGCCGCCTTGGAGCAGAAGCAGCGCATGCTGGAAAAGAAAGTCCGGGAATATAAGCGGATGGCGGAGGGCTTCCAACAGCCCGCCCTGGCCAAAGAATACAGACATAAAGCAGCCGAAACCCAAAAGGGACTGCGGAATTTTATTACCGAACATGGCGACATCCTGCGCCGTGACTACTGGAGGGAGAAAACCTATGAAGTCCCCGTTGCAATTCCCCGGGAAGACGCTATACTGAAAGCAGACATCCGCAACAATCCGAACTTAACAATTGATATCGGAAAACAGGGAAAGCATATTCGAGGGCATAATAATTATATTCCAGGCCGCAGTTATCTAACTGTCTCGGTAGAAGAAGTGCAGCGATTGGTGAATCAGTATGCGGGGACCGGGCAGCTTCTGAGAGACCGGAACGGCCATTGGAAGCAGACAGAATTAGTGAATTTTGGAAAGCCAATCGGAGTTGCAGTGGACCGCAGCGGAAAAGAAACACCGACATCAAAAGCCATAATCCATTACAGTAAAACAGGATGGCATATTGTCCCCACAACGAAGGAGGGAAAGCCCCATGACAGAAAATGAATTATACAAATACCGCGGGAAGAATATCCGCGTAACCTGCATTGATGGCCAAGTGTTGACCGGCTTTTGCAGTATGGTTACTCAGGCAATGGACAACGACCCGGAAATTGCAAGCATTGTGATTGAACCTAAAGGCGGAGGCCTTACAGAAATCATGCTTCCGGAAATCCAGTCCATTACAGTCGAATAAATACCACCTGCTGGAAACGGCAAGGTGGTATTTTTATGCCCAAAACATGCTGACGGCGTTAAAAGCTGCAAGGGAATCACAGCCGACAGGCTATAAAAGGAGTGTATTACCATGAAATATCTGAAACCAAATATTCAGCTGTTTGCCGCTGCATCCGGCACGTCTGCCGGCGGAGGCTCTGCAAAGAAAGAGGAAGCCACGCAGCCGCCCACGATAGCCGGTGCGGATGGGAAACCAACCGGCGCGGAAAGTACCCCACCATCCACGGATGACGGCCTTCCGAAGACACAGGAGGAGCTGGACGCCCTAATCGAGAAACGTCTGAAACGTGAACAGAAGAAATGGGCAAAGCAGCAGACCACAGTACCTGCGCAGCCTCCCACACCGGCTCCGGCAGCAGCGCCTGCAGCTCAGGCACCGGCAGCACAGCCGGCCGCGCCGCCTGCTGTGGATAATACCGAACTTCAGAAAACCCAGCACGACCTTCTGGAGGCCCATGCCGAGCTGGCCGCAGTGAAAAGCGGCCTTAATCCCGCCGTTGCGGAAGATGCTGTTTTGCTGGCCGTCCATGAAGTGGAGAAGACCGGGGACGATTTGGACGACGATTCCGTGGCTGATGCGCTGAAGACTGTCCTGAAACGGCACCCGGAATGGAAAGCCGCAAAAGATGGAACCGGGACCGGCTTCCGGGTGGGCGCCGGCGGCGGAGATGCGCAGCAGGCGACCACCGACATGCTCAACGAGGCTTTCGGCCTCACGAAGTAAAGAAAGGATGAATATTAATGCCGAACACTGTAAACTATGCAACCGTATTTCTTCAGCAGCTTGTGCAGAAATACACCCGGGAACTGCTGACCACAGGCCTGACTACAAGGAAGGTCGAATTTGTCAACGCCAACACAATTAAAATTCCGCACGTTACGGTCGGCGGCTACAAAGACCACAGCCGTAGCGGAGGGTTCAACCGCCAGAATGCGACGAATGAATGGACGCCGAAGACTCTGGCTTTTGACCGCGACGTGGAATTCTTTGTGGACTCCATGGATGTGGACGAAAGCAACCAAACCCTCGCTGCCGCGAACATCACCAATACATTCCTGACGGAAAAGGCAATCCCGGAAACGGATGCCTATCGTATCTCGAAGCTCCACGCGGATTATGTGGCTGCGGGAGGTGCGCCGGATACCACGGCATTGACTGCAGCAAATGTCCTCAGCATCTTTGACGGCTACATGTCCCAGATGGACGATGACGAAGTGCCGGAAGAAGGCCGTATGCTGTACTGCACGCCTGCCGTGCGCAAGCTCCTGAAGGAAGCGCAGGAAATCAGCCGCTATATTGACGTTTCAAAAGCGTCCGCCGGTATTGACCGGCGCGTGCACAGCCTGGACGACGTCACAATCCAGATGGTGCCAAGCGGACGGATGAAAACAGCCTATGATTTCACGGACGGCTATGCTCCGGCAGCCGCGGCGAAGCAGATTAATATGATCCTTGTCCACCCGACGGCGGTCATTGCGTGCGACAAGCACAGCTATATCCGCCTCTGGGCGCCGGGGACACACACGCAGGGCGATGGCTGGCTGTACCAGAACCGCAAATACGGTGACCTGTTCGTGCTGGAGAACCGTATCCAGGGCATCAAGATCAACGAGCAGGGTGCGTAAGGAGGAATCAGGATGTTTGCAGTAAAAGCAAACCGGCAGTATACCATTACGGAAGCAGAAGCCGGACGGTATCAGGATGAAGGATATGATATCCTTTCCGACGATGCAAAGAATGTGCTGAGGCAGGGCAAGGGGAAAACGGTGCCCTATGTCAAATACCAGGAAGCGCTGGACCAGATAGCGGACCTTCAGAAGCAGCTGGGCGCGGCCGGGAAGAAGAAGGAGTAGGCCATGCCAACTGCGCTGAGATATGTTGCGAAAGCCGAATATGAAGCGATGTTCCCGGACGGGAAAGCCTCGGAATCCGAGCTGTCTCAGGCGGAATACGACGTGGATGCCCTGACTTTCAACCGAATCCGCGCTGCCGGCGGAATATCCGGGCTGACAGAGTTGCAGCAGGAACTGGTAAAGCGCGCCGTTTATTTGCAGGCGGGGTTCCGCCATGATTATGGGGACCTTCTGGATAATCCGCTCAGCAGCTACGGTATCAATGGCGTATCGATGCAGTGGGACCATTCCGTGCTGGTCCAGGAAGGGCCGGTCCGCACGACGAACGCGGTTATCTCTCTCCTGCAGCAGACCGGCCTGGCCTACCGGGGCCTTGAAAGGCGGCGGTACACATGAAATGGCCTGAGCTTGTGCCTGCCGGTGTCTGCACTACGCCGATTAAGGTTGTAGTGACGGATGGCATCAATGAAAACGGCACCCCGAAGCAAGCCGCGGTGTTTGAAGGAATGTGCAATTATTCGGAGAAATCGAAAAATGTCCTGGACGAAGAGCGCCGCTTAATCACTTTGGAAGCTACCGCCCTTTTTCCGGGGGACATTGCCCCGGGAAAAGATATTGCCGGGAAAGTCATAATCAATAACGGTACCGCCACAAGGCGGATATATCGGTCAAGCCGTGGCCGGAATCCGGACGGTACGGTCAATTTCACGCAGCTGGAGCTGATGTAAATGGGTATCGGGGTTAAGGTTGAACTTGACGCCGCCGCCATCGCAAGATTAAGCGGCGCGATAAAAACGGCGGCGGAACAATCCATAGAAGCACTGAAAACAGACGTCGTTTCTGCTCAGGTGATGCCGTTTGATACCGGCGATATGCAGAATAACCAGACTTTCACGGAGACCGGGGACGACGGTGACAGCGTGACGGCACGCCTTGTCACCGGTTCTCCGCAGGCCCGCCGGCTTTATTATCATCCGGAATACAATTTTCAGAAGGGAAACAACCAGAACGCCGGCGGCGAATGGCTGGAGCCGTGGATTGACGGCGACCGAAAAGATTTTCTAGGGAACACCTTCCGTGATGAATTCAAAAAGGAATCGGGTGTGTAGATGCTGACGCTGGAAGAAGTGAAAGACTGGCTGGAGAGCCAGGATGATGCCCTTAAAGACTGCATCGCCGTCGGCGGGATTGACGGGGATAAAGAAAAATATGTCGGTATCTACCCACTCGGGCCGGCAGGAGACGCACAGCGAATCTGTATCGGAGGCGCAGAGCAGACAAGATATCAGGTTTGCCGGATGTCGGTGCTGCTGCACTGGACGGAAAACGCCGTTACGGCGGAAAACAAGGCCGTGGAACTATATAACCGGTTCTACGGCCTTTCTCATGTCAGCATGGGGAAAACAGGCGTGATTTCAGCCGATCCGGGTCCGGGGCCGATTCCGGTCGGCAAAGACGCCAATGGGATTTGTGAGTATGTGATTCAAATCAAATTCAGATATGAAAGGAATGAGCGATGATGGCGAGCACAGGGGTATTTCCCTGCTATGAAAATCAGTTTTCGGTTGGCACAAAAGGCGAAACAAGCACGGATACCGATATGAAGCCGATTGCCGAAATGGAATCCTACAGCATTAAATTCGACGGCAAGCCGCAGGAATGGACGCCGTATGAGACCGACGGCTGGACGGAGCGCATGATGACCGGGAAAGGGTTTACGCTGTCCGTTTCCGGGAAGCGGTGCGTCGGCGACGTCGGCAATGATTATATTGCGGGCCTTGCATGGCTGAATGGGAGAAGCTGCAATACAAAGATGACGTGGAATTTTCCATCCGGCGGGAAACTGGAATTCAACGCGGTTGTCAATGTGACGTCGGTTGACGGCGGAAAGAGCGAAGATATTGCGCCGCTGGAATTTGATGTGCTGTCAAACGGAAAACCAACCTATACGGCACCGGCGGCATCCGGCGCATGACCGCAACACAACTACGGAAGCCCTCTGCCTTTGCAGGGGGCTGAAATTTTAGGAGGAATCAAGATATGGGAAAACTTTATACACTGGATGGAAAGCTTTTAACCGAGACACCGGAAATCCGCATCGGAGATAAGGTGTATCCGGTCGATGACCGCCAGAAAACAGTAAAGAAACTGATGAAGCTGCAGACGCAGGTATCCGGCTCATCCGACCCGAACGAAACTGACAGGCTGACAATGGAAGCTTTCCGGCTTGCCTTTGGGGACAAGGCGGCGAAGGAAATTGACGATATGAACATGCCGTTTGCCGCTTACCAGCGCCTGTTTGAGCTTGTAATTTCCGCCATGACCGGTGAAGAGCCGGAAGAAATCGACGCCCGATTTCAGGAGGCCAAGCAGCAGGCAGGTAAGCAGTCCACAGCAGAAAAACAGCAGCCACACCTGGTATGACGTCGATTTTGATGCCGTGCTGATTGAGCAGAGCATTGCAAAACAGTACGGCGTGCTCCCTTCCGAGCAGGGCAGCCTGAAATATTCCGACTGGGCGAAAATGGTTGGCGGGCTGATGAAAGATACCCCACTCGGCCAGACCGTATTGATCCGGTCGGAAAGCGATCCGGAAGTCCTTAAATATTTCACGCCGGAGCAAATGGCAGTCCGCCGGAAATGGCATGGATTCCAAATGCACCATACGCCGAAGCTCACAGTGCAGGAACAGCGGCGGCAAATTGACCGGTTTGAAAAAATGTTTGCTTCCATGTTCGGGAAGAAAGGCGGGTGAATTTCATGGCCGGCGGTGTGTCGGTTGGGGTTATTACTCTGGACCTAAAAATACTCAACAGCCTTCAGGCACAGTTGGACGCGATTGCCGCCGGGGCACAGAAATCCGCCCGGCAAAGTTTTTCCCGCGTTGGGGAGACCGCGGGGAAAGCCATGCAGGAACCGGTCAAAAGAGCCGGAGAGGCTGTGCAGAAAGCAATTACCGCGCCGGTTGAAAAAGCGCAGAAAGCAGTCGGCGACAGTGTCCGGAAGACGCAGGCCGAAGCGGATGAACTTACGGCGCGGATTAACGCGTCGATTAAAGCAAATCAGGCAAAACTTGCCGCGGAGAAAGCGCCTAAAGAAGTGCTTGAAAAAGCATTTGCACCAAAGCCGCTTGCCCACCAGTACTCTACTGCGACTGAAATGTTTGCCCAGCGCGGAATAAAAGATGAAGTAAAAGCGCCGGACCTTTCCGATACCTTCGCACCGGCCGCGGATGCCGCGGAACTGCTGCGGCAGAAAATGGCAAATCTCCAGCTGCAGATTGAATCAGGGCGGGAAAAGCTTGCGGGGATGAACCAGGAGTTTGCGGGGCTGAAGGTTGGGACTAAAGCATGGGATGAGCTCAGCGCAAAAATCACCGAGGCAGAATCCCGGCTGATATCTTTACAGTCTACCCTGAATGCTACGCAGGCTAAAATTGAGGAACCGGCGCGGAAAGCCGCCGCAGCAGAGAAAAGGGCGCAGGAAGAAGCTGCTGCCGCTGCTGAAAAAGCCGCGCAGAAGGCCGCAAAGGCGCAAGAGCAGGCGGCAAGGCGGGCAGCTGCGGCCACAGAACAGGCGGCCGCGAGGCAGAAGCGGGCTGTGGCGGCAGGCTCTGTAGGTGCCGCGGGTATCCTATCCGGCTTTGGGAAAAAAGCCGAAAGCGGCTTCACGCGTTTTACCCGCAGAATACAGCGTGCGTTCCGGTCGGTTTTCCTGATGGCCGGAGTGTACGGCGCGTTCAAGGGAGTCCGGACTCTGATGAGCGAAGCGTCCGCCCAGAACGCGCAGTTTTCTGCTTCTCTGAACGCCGTAAAAGCAAACCTTGCGGCAGCGTTCCAGCCAATCTATCAGGCTGTGCTGCCGGCCCTCAACGCGATGATGGGCGCACTTGCTAGGGTGACACAGGCAATCGCATCGTTTCTATCGGCGCTCTTCGGTAAGACCTATGCTCAGTCCCTGGCGGCGGCGAAAAAGATGCAGCAGACAGCCGCGGCCGCCAAAAAGGCAGCTTCCGGCAGCAAGTCCGGCTCCGAACGGAGTGTAGCCGGTTTCGACGAAATCCATGTTATTCAGAAGAAGAGCAGCGCCGGGGGCTCCGAAACCGGCGGCATCAATTACGATGCCGTAAGCAGCAAAGGGAATGCCGCGGCGGAGGGCCTTGCGGAAAAGTTCCGGGCGGCATTTGCAAAAATCAACGAGGCGCTCGGCCCGACTAAAACGGCGCTTGCCAGCCTTGGAAAAGAGTTTCAGCGCCTTGGAAGCTTTGCCTGGAAGGGCCTCGTCGATTTTTACAACAGCTTTCTGGTACCCGTTGGAAAGTGGACGCTTGGGACAGGGCTTCCAAGCTTTATCAACGCCGTGCGGGACGGCATGGCCAAAATAGACTGGGGAAGAATCAATGCTGCCCTGCATGGCCTCTGGATGGCTCTTGCGCCGTTTGCTGTCCATGTGGGCGAGGGCCTGCTCTGGTTCTGGCAGAACGTCCTTGTGCCGCTTGGCACCTGGACCATGAATGAAGTCGTACCCGTTTTTCTCAACATTCTTGCCGGCGCGGTTAAAGTGGTGGATAAAGCCATTGAGGCATTGAAGCCTCTGGGAAAATGGCTGTGGGACAAATTCCTTCAGCCGCTTGCGCAGTGGACCGGCGGCGTGATTGTCAGTGCCCTGAAGGGCATAGCGGATGGCCTGAACAAGGTCAGCGACTGGATCGGACAGCACCAGCAGGCGGTGCAGGATATTGCGATTGCCGTTGGTTCCTTTGCAGCCGCATGGGCTCTGGTCAATGGCGCTATAACGGTCTGGAATGCCGTTGGTGCTGTTGCCACTGGGGTAACGTCCGGTTTTGGCGCCGCTGTGGCCGCTTTGACATCCCCCGTTGGCATTGCGGTGCTTGCCATAGGAGCAGTTATTGCAATAGTTGTGTTGCTGATAAAGCACTGGGACGAAGTAAAAGAAGCTGGTGGGAAGGCATGGGATTGGATAAAAGACAAATGGAACGGCGCGGGCGAATGGTTCCATGGAAGCGTCGTTCAGCCGATTGCTAACTTCTTTTCAGGCCTATGGGGGTTCATTACTGGAATCTTCGGTAATATTGGTTCCTGGTTCAAAAATGTTTTCAGCAGGGCGGCGGATGGAATCCGTTGGGCGTTCTCCGGAATCGGAGGCTTTTTCAGCAATATCTGGAACGGTATGACTTATGGCCTGAAGGGCGCGGTCAACGGCATCATCAGCGGCCTAAACTGGATGATATCGGGCCTTGACCGGATCCATTTCAATATCCCGGACTGGCTGGGAGGCGGATCGTTTGGAATTAATATTTCAAGCATTCCGTATTTGGCCAAAGGCGGCATTGTTGACCAGCCGACGCTGTCGATGATTGGCGAAGCCGGCAAAGAAGCTGTGGTCCCGCTCGAGAACAACACCGGCGGCCTGCGGGCAATCGCGGACCGGCTTATGCAGATGATGGGCGGAATCAGCGGGGGCGTCGATTATCAAAAGCTGCATGACACAATTACGCGCGCTCTGCGGGATTCACAGGTTGGCGTTACGCTGTACAGTACCAATTATGAACTTCTTGCAAAAGGGCTCATGAAGGTTATCAAAGAATATTATGGAGACCTGAATATTCCACAGCCAGTGTGAAGGGAGAAGGCAGCAGTATGAATATGATTGAAATTGACGGCTGGGTGCCGGTTCAGCCGAAAGAATTTCACATGGACACCTTAACACTGTCGTCCGAAAACTCCGGGGAAGACCTTACGGGATATACGCACCAGGACCCTGTGCGCTTTAAGCGCAAACTGTATTACACATGGGGGATGATTTCCTGGGCGGACTGCGCTGCCCTGCTTCAGAAGATTCAGGCTAAAAATGGCGTAAACCTGAACATTACCTATCCGGACAGGGATTCCGGCAAAATTGAAACACGCGCATTCCTTGCCGGGGACCGCACGGGTGGGACGTTTTATCTGATTGACGGTGAAGTTTGGGTTGACGGCCTACAAATTAACTTCAATGAGCATGGAGGCGATTTGCCCACATGATTAACGTATCGAAAGCTTACCGGAACCAAATTAAGCAGAATGGACGCAGATTCTCGGCCCGCGGAAAAATTTCATTTTCAGACGGCAGAACGGCTGATTTAACGGGTGATTCTTTCATGCAGGGCGGTGTCCAGTTCAGTGACTGTACATCCGCATCCAATGAGTTTGATGTCGGTACGGCGGCTGTCGGCAAAGCAACCATAACTCTGAAAAATTATGATGGCTGCTGGAATGGGTATGATTTTACCGGTGCCGTGATAACGCTTGCAACTGGGCTGCTTCTGCCGGACGGAACCACTGAATGGCTGGAAAAAGGAATTTTTACCGTCTATGATCCTGTTACCCTTGGCGGCGTTGTCGTTGAAGTAACAGCCAAAGACAATATGCAGAAGTTTGACCGAAAGTATGATTCAGCGTTGACCTATCCGGCTACGCTCGCGGAAATTCTCCGGGACGCCTGCACCCGGTGCGGCGTAGTGCTGTCTACGCAGGAGTTCCTGAATGATGACTATTCTGTTGCCGCACGCCCCTCCAATAACGCAACAACCTACCGGGATATTGTGTCCTACGTGGCGCAGCTTGCCGGGAGCTGGGCGCGGATAAACAACCTCGGCGAGCTTGTCCTCGGATGGTACGACACGGATAGGTTTTATCCGGAATCCGGCAACACGGTAGATGGCAACGACGAACTTACTGCAAACGGGAATCCCGCTGTGTTCGACGCATACCCGAACACGGCAATTAGAAAACTGAATAGCACCGGCAACACGACGCAGACGGTCACGCATCAGGGGAAAAACCTAATAAATTTGGAGGATGGAACGTATTCAGCCAATGGCATTACTACAACTGTAAACAATGGTGAAATCACAATTAACGGCTCTCCTACAGTTAATTTTCAGTTAAAGATACCGTTTGTTTCTAATTTACAATTGCCAATCAATACAGACTATACGCATACTGTCTACTACAATATATCGAATAATTTGTCTTGTGCTCCAACAATAGCTAGAAGCAATGGAGTACGACAATTTCCATTTGTAATAGATTGGTTAGATCCTTCCGTAACTCAGAAATCAGCGACAGGGCAATTCAGCGAAGATATGATAATTAACCATTATGATATTTATTTTGCTACAGCAGGTGAAACTTACGATAATGTTCATATCAAAGTGCAATTTGAGCAAGGTAGTATTTCAACTGCTTATGAACCCTTTGTGCCTGAATCTCCGTCTCCTGATTATCCTGCGCCGATTCATGGCGTTGAGTACATTGAAAAATGGGAAGGAATGTCGGCGGAAAACAGAAACCAATGTGCGCCAAATTATTTTAAAAGTCAAGAATGGTATGGCTACATTATGTCAGACGGGACAATATATCCTAATGACACACTAGATTTGCACTCTGATTATATCCATATCAATCCAGAATATGGTGAAATGCAATTTACCATATTTGAATTTGCAACTCACGGGAATCCAGTAGTTGGATTTTATCAATCAGACAAGACGTTTATTTCAAGAACATCTCTACCTTCTACTGGAACAGCTCCGTTGGTTACTTCAATTCCTATTCCGTCAAATGCAATATATGTACGTTTTAGTATTGCAAACCCAACATATTATGGCGGTAAATACAAAGTTGAATTTGGTACTGTTGCTACTGACTATTCTGTTGCTCCTGAAGATTTGCCGTCTTACCAAAAAGTCATGCTTCCTCAGCCGCTCTACAGCCAGCCGGACGGCACGGCGGACAACTACGAAGCGATAGGCGCGACAGGGACACAAAAAGTTGCTTGCCCTATACTAAAGGGGACAGAAAACTTTTGGTTATATTGGAACAATCGGCGTGACATACAAATAGCTCACGGGATGGCTACATTCGTTTTAGGTGATTATTCATTATCATGCAGCACAGCCGTGTGCAGTCACTTTGTGCAAGACCAATCTATAGGTGGTGGGGCAGGCGGCTTAACGCCCTTAGGAGCATTTGGAATATTTTATACCGCCCCCAATAAAAAAATTTTTATTTGTATTGATATATCAATTATTGGCGCTACAAGCACGAGTACGGACGCAGAATTTATATCTTGTTTCAAGTCGTGGCTTGCTGCCCAGTATGCCGCCGGTACGCCTGTCGCCTTTCTCTATGAGCTTGCTACCCCAGTTGCTATTACCGGCACGCCGCAGTCCGTTACGGCCTCTGCCGACACCACAGTCACAGCAGATAACGGAGGGCAGGTCGAAGTTACATACTCTGGCCCGGACGTGCTGGACGGGGGAAACTTCTCCGATTACTCTCAGCCCGATACGGTGGTCGGCGGAGTGTTCCGGAAGAACCTCATGCCAGCAGCAGAAATTGATTTTCTAAAATCCTGCACCATATCTACGGATGACGTCCATATCACAGGCGTGCAGATTATCCCGAGCGATGACAAGAAGCCAACGCTTAAAGTTGGCTCAGATGGCTATGTTGTCAGTATTGAGAAAAACCCTCTTGCACAGGACAATCTGGACGGTGCACTCGATAACCTTGGGAAATGCCTCATTGATTTCCGTTTCCGCCCGATGCAGGTGAGTGCTCTGGATGATCCGAGCATTGAAGCGGGGGATGTGGCATGGGTGACTGCCCCTAAAGGACGGCGCTATGCAACAATTATCAGCAGCCTGGCATGGAACATCAACAGCTATGAGACATTTGCGGCGGATGCTGAAACACCGGCGCAGCGGCAGCAGACACATTTCTCCGCCGCCGCAAAGGCCGTACAGGCGGCAAAAGATAACACGGTAAAGCAGATTTCCGCCTACGACGCGGCGGTCGGAATATTTTCGAGCATGGCGGCCCTTGCAATGGGCCTCTACTTCACAAGGCAAAAATTAGATGACGGCTCGTTTATCCTTTACTGGCACGATAAGCCAAAACTAGCCGATTCGCAGACAATCTGGAAGCTCACGCAGAATGTCCTCGTTGTGTCCGACGACGGCGGAAGCACATGGCGCGGGATGGACAAAGATGGGAATATCCTTGCAAAGGTTTTGACGGTAATCGGCGTCAACGCAAGCTGGATTGTTGCGGGGCTGTTGAAGTCACATAATGGTTCAAGCTGGATAAATATGGAGGATGGAAGCTTTTCGCTCGGGGATGGGGCGCTGATGTATAATCCAGCGGATGGATTCAAGTGCGTAGCAGCTAAACGGCTGGCAACAAGCCCATATGATGGTTCGTATGGCACAATCGGCACAACAAGCGCTGGTTTCAGCGGCCTTGAACTGTATCAGTCAAATACTCTGTTTTGCCGACTTCTGGCAACAGGCCCAGACCAATATATATTTCCAGCAGGGTTTTGTCTGGAACTAAAAAGTGGCGATTTGTGCTTTGGAGCACAAGAGCTAAATGATTCCATAACCTATATGCAGGCAGGAGCGACCGACGCAAACAAGCCAAAATCGAGGGTAGAATGCGATGAAAATTCTGCTTGGATGGTGAAAATGGATTCTG
>DHDF01000064.1:62702-66076 GCA_002399225.1 bacterium UBA4883 | reverse complement strand
CGCTTCAACTTTCGAACCGATGAGGAATTTCAAATGGAAAGCTTATACCATGCTGAATAATAGTGATTGATTGAATTAATATTTTCTATATTACCACACATCGAAAAGAGATGTCAGATGTTAGGAGACAAAATACGACAAATTCGGATTGAAAAGGGACTTTCTGAGTCTGAGCTTGCCAGACAAAGCGGACATGCCGTGTCCACCATCCACGGGATTGAAAACGGTGACAACGAGAATCCTGGATTCAAGCTGATCGGGGACATTGCAAAAGTCCTCGGCGTTTTGTTGGATACGCTGTATCAGCAACTGGATCACCATTAAACTTTATATGAAAATGACCGCCCCACAACGGGACGGCCATTTTCATATCTTCGTAAACATTTTAAAGACTGGATGTAAACTTGTTAAAGGAATGCACGATTAGGGTTCATAAAAAGTGGCATGTATCGGCCTTTTAATCGTGTGTTTTATGATGCTAACAGATCCTCATAATCGATAGGCGGGCAGATTTCACTTGAATGGAAAATGTCCTTCCAATTTTTGTGACAAAAACATCACCATGTCCGGCTGGGTTTGGCTGAAAGGCATGGACGGTTGGAAAATCAGTCGATACGGTTCCGCCTGTCACATACGCATTGCCGCTTTGGTCGACCGCGATTCCATAACCTGCGTCGAATTCATTTCCTCCCAGATAGCTGGAATATGCGATGGATGGCGTCAAGTCGATCTTCGTGACAAAGGCGTCTATATTTCCGGCGAAGGTTGGCTGGAAGGCATGAACGGTTGGAAAATCAGTTGAATATGTTGCTCCTGTTACATACGCATTGCCGCTTTGATCAACTGCGATCTCATAGCCAAAGTCTCTTTCGCTTCCTCCCAAATAGCTGGAATATACGATGGACGGCGTCGAGTCGATCTTCGTGATAAAGGCGTCAGTGGTTTCTGCTAAACTTGGCTGGAAGGCATGAACGGTTGGAAAATCGCTTGAAAATGTTACTCCTGTTACATACGCATTGCTGCTTGGGTCGACCGCGATTCCAAGACCACTCTCGTCTCCGCTTCCTCCCAGATAGCTGGAATACGCGATGGACGGCGTCGAGTCGATCTTCGTAATAAAGGCGTCAGTGGTTCCTGCTAAACTTGGCTGGAAGGCATGAACGGTCGGGAAATTTGTCGAAGCGGTATACCCACTTATATACGCATCTCCGTTTTGGTCGACTGCAATTCCAGAACCCCAATCCGATGAACTTCCTCCCAGATAGTTGGAATATACGATGGATGGGGTCGAGTCGATCTTCGTGACAAAGGCGTCACCGCTTCCTCCATAGCTTGGCTGAAAGGCATGGACGGTTGGAAAATTAGTAGACCAGGTTCCGCCTGTCACAAACGCATTGCCGCTTTGGTCGACTGCGATCCCCAAACCCCTATCATAACCATTTCCTCCCAGATAGCTGGAATACGCGATGGATGGCGTCGAGTCGATCTTAGTGACGAAGGCATCACCGCTTCCTCCAAAACTTGGCTGAAAGGCATGGACGGTTGGAAAATCAGTCGAGTTGGTTTCGCCTGTTACATACACATTGCCGTTTTGGTCAACTGCAATTTCCCAACCCCAATCGTCCCCACTTCCTCCCAAAAAGCTGGAATACACGATGGATGGCGTCGAGTTGATCTTTGAGACGAAGGCGTCAAAATTTCCTCCTCTAAAACTTGGCTGAAAGGCATTTACGGTTGGAAAATTAGTCGAATATGTGTACCCTGTTACATACGCATTGCCGTTTTGGTCAACTGCAATTCCATAACCAACATCGTCATCGCCTCCTCCCAGATAGCTGGAATAAAGAATTTCCGGATCAATAATGAGGGGATAATTTTTATCATATTTTCCTGTCCTGTATCCGTAGATCGTCCGGCTTTCTTTTTTCTCCGTAAGGCTTCCACAGGCGCTGCCGGCCGGCGGGTCCTTCGCAAAATATTCGCTTTCCACGATTTCCTTTTTTCCATTGATCATCTGATAGCCGACCGGTTTCTCATCCGTTAAATCACCGAAAGGGGTTGTTATGATAAGATTTCCGTTTTCATCAATGCATGTTTCATATAAATCCTTGTAGACAAACTGAATCTCTTTTACAGAAGCCCCCGGCTGCACGATAAATTCATATTTCAGCTTACCCTTTTCTCCGAAAAGAGCCAGATCGATCCCTTTCCACAGTTCCTTGTAGACTATTTTTGCACAGACCGGAATTTGCGTCCTCCACTTTGCGGGGTCGTTTCCTTTAAAGTAATTTGCGGTTGTCTGACTTGGATTGTGCGCCTCTATCTCGACCTCTCGATTTGCGTCAATAAATTCCTGGGCAACCGTGACCCTCATTAATTCTTCTTTTTTATGAATGGAATTTTGATCGGAAGATTCTTTTGCCTTGGGTTTTATGAAACCGAACTTAATCTCATTGGGGGTAAAATAGAAAGTGCATTTGTTTCCCTTCGTATAATACTTTACCCTCGAATCCGTCTGTCCTCTGTTCTCAATGAAGCTCAACGGCGCATGATTTAAAGCGTTGAGAACCTTGAATTTTGATTTTTCCGATACGCCTTCCTCGTCTTTGGGTGTCGGGAGACCACGTTTCATATTATCAGCCACCTAACCATTAATCGCAGCGATATTTTAATACGACGTCCATCCGGCCAGGCCATATGAAAAAGCCCGCCCTATTTCCGCAAAAAGCTATAGTATATAGTATGAACACCATGCCAATATGGCACGAACAAAAATCGCTTTCTTTCAGGAGCATGCTGATGACGACAATATGTAAAAATGCCGCCCGGTCAAGGGCGGCATTTAGAGGGAAGGAATTTTATGTTAAACCTCGTCTGAGGCGCTTGTAATTTGTCTGCGGGCCTGTGGTCCGGTATTCCGTCCTCACCGCAGGTCTTGCGCAGTGCTTCTTTTCACTTGGAACAATTATAGAATACTGGGAAAGTGTGACATGCCTATGAAACTCATTTGAAGCTTCATGGGATTTTTTATGAATAAAGTATGGATAGACAAAACAAGAAATCAGAAGGGAACCGGAGATTGGTCTGTTTACCGACGGCAAATATGTTGAACTTACTGCACACCGTGAAATACAGGTACTTTATCATGCAGCCCATGAACGTTATCACTCTTCCGGTCAGTCTTACTGTGCTTGGTACCATTCCGATGCTGCGGAGCCATCCTGCTTTTACTATTCCCTGCTTTGCGGTTACCTGCGGCTCTTTGTTCCTAACCCGGATGGTAAGGCGAAAACGGCTGAACGATTATCTCATTTCTGTAAAATATCCGTTCAGCCGTTCTTCTTATCTTTATCAGGATGTTTGCAAAGATAAAA
>DHDF01000064.1:42431-62491 GCA_002399225.1 bacterium UBA4883 | reverse complement strand
ACTGGACAATCTGCCGGCCGGCCGCTATAAGACGGTGACTCAGCCGATGTTTACACGGGCAATCTGCCAATCCCCTTCCGTTACGGTTATCCGTAAGAAAAAAGCATACCGGAAAAAGATCCAACCGCTCGTAAAGCGCATCTACGCTTCTTTCGCCGGTCCCAATCAGTCAGACCGGAAAAAGCAATTCTATTATATCGCATTTGGAAAAACGTGAAAATAAACTTGAAGCTGCATAAGCAATGGAGCCGACTCAGCTCCGTTCATGCGGCTCCGTCAAATGACGGGCTGGTTGCAAGCCCGCCGAACGTACAAGAAATCAGAAAAAGAAGGATGAGAAAATTGAAAAATGCAAGCAGCGGAACATTTCGGAGGAAAACCAATTTTGCGGCAGTATCAAACTGCGCGCTGAAAGACAATCACCTGTCTCTGAAAGCCAAAGGGCTGTACGCCTTGATCCAGAGCTACATAACAATGCCAGATAAGAGGCTGAAAAAAAGCGATTTAATCAAAAAATGCAAGGAAGGAGAAAAGGCGTTCGATACGATCTGGAAAGAACTGAAAGAAACCGGGTATCTGAAAATCTACCGCAGTCCAACAGGTGAAGATGACCGGTTTGTCTATGAATATGAACTTCTGGACGAATCCGATCTTTCCCGCCCGGCATTAATCAATTTGAACAAGCGCGGTGAAGTGATTCCACCAAAAGATTCCAACAAGGAAGAAAATTCGCATACCCCCCAAAAAGGAGGTATGCGAAAAAGTTATCCTTCATCGGAATCTCAGTCCAATCAGTCCCCAGAAAGCAAAACAAAAGAGACCGGCTCATTGGCATACCCCCGAAATGGGGGGTATGCCAATTTTAATGATGATATGGCCAATTTAGAAGATTCCCATACCCCCCATTTTGCACCCTATGCGGGCGGCACCCCATGCGGCTTGCACCAGGTGCCAGACAGGGGGAATAAATATAATACTCATGACCATAAAACTCATGACTATAAGATTAAGTCTGTCAGTCAGTCTATGGAAGATCAGGACGGACAGACGGACTCTTTACGGGAAAAGTTAAAAGAGCAGATCGACTACGATTACTTTGAGGATAATTTCCCGAATGACCTTTCCGGTGTTAACGCTCTCCTTGACTGCATGGTAAGTATGCTAAAATCTCTGACCACCCGTGTCGGAGGATACACCCAAAGCCGGGAAACCCTCAGACCGTACATAGCAAAAGTGGATTCGGAAGTTGTCCGGGGCTTCCTTGAGCATATGCGCGGCAAGTCAATGAAGGGAGTTCGAAATATCAACGGCTATTGGCAGAGCGCCCTGATTGATTATGTGCGCGGGCAGGAGCTAACCCTATTCACGGCAGACTGACAAATATGCAAAGGAAGAATTTGAAATGGAAATCACGGATATTAAAATTCGGCTTATCTCCTCACCCGAAAGAATCCGCCTGAAAGCTGTCGCGAGCGTCACTTTTGAAGACCTGCTAACCGTTGACGATATTCTCGTGATCCAGGCCAAGCGGCGCATGTGTTTGCTTTATCCGGAAAACCGCGCTCATCAGCCTGTTGTCGTCCCCCGCGTCCGGCAGTTCAGCAAGGAGATTGAAGCAAAAATTTTTGAGAAGTATCGGTTGGAAGCTAAACAGATGGAAAAAGGAGCGTGATGCAATGGTAGATCTCATCGTAACGGTAAACGAACTGACGGAAGCCGCGCTCTGCGCCTGCCGCATGGCCGGCTACGCAAATCCGGAAGAAAAGCTGCTCATCACCCTGCTGACTGCGGCGGACGGGACGCCAATCCGGCTGATTTTAGACCGGCGATGCCTGCCGCCGGAAGTCAAGCCGCACGACACCAGTTAAAAAGAAAAACTCAATTTTGAAATCCATAACGATTTTTCAGGAGGTTAAAAGATGGAGAAAACAAATTTGTACGGCACCGTAAAACGGGAAGCAAACGCCTTGGCAATCCGGGCAAAAACGGAGGCGAAATTTGTCGCGGCAACCCTCAAAGACACGCACGGCGATCAGGTGACATCCAGCGGAGGATTGGCAATCATCGCGGTACTCGTCGTAGCTGCCATTATTCTGTGGCAAACCGGTTTTCTCAAGACGTTCACCGCAAAGCTTGGAGAGACCATCATGAATATGTTTGGGTCATGACCCGGGTCAAAGAATACCCTGTCACCGCCGCGCTGCTGCTGTCCGAGCTGAGCTTTCTGCTTCTGCTGCGAACTTTTGACGATCCGATTTTGATCGCCAAGGGCTTTTTTTTCGCCTCATCGCTCATTTTAATTGAAATCCGCGATGGACTGACCCATGAAATTCCGGATTTATATCTGCTTCCCGTTCTGGCATCCGGTCTGCTGGATTTTCAGCCTGCCCCCGCAATCGAAGGAGCCTTTACCGTTTCCCTTGCGCTTATGCTTACATCCAGATTGACGCATGGAAGCATAAGCGGCGGCGACGTCAAGTTCATGGCGGCGGCAGGGTTCGTTTTAGGGCCGGTCGGAGTAACCGGCGGCGCTCTGATGGGCCTTCTGGCATTTTGGGTAATTCATTTATTCCGCCGAAATCATAATCATTGTGAAAAGAAGATTGCATACGCGATGGCACCCTGGCTTGGTCCAGGGTGCTTTATCGCCTATTTGTTAACTGGAGGTATGACTGCATGAAAAAACTGTTACGAAACCGCACGGTTCTCGCGGCAATCGCGGTGGGGTGTGCGCTGATTATCTGCTTCATCGCCTTGCCGGCATATAACGCGGCGGCGGGGAAAGAAGTTACCGTTGTCCGGGTAACTGAAAATATTAATAAAGGCACTCGCATCACCAAAGATATGATCCAGGACGTCAAAGTCGGAGGATATAATCTGCCGGACAATGTACTCAAAACGGATTCTGATGTCATCGGAAAGTACGCGGCTGCCTCTCTGCAGCCGGAAGATTACATTCTGTCGACCAAAGTCTCCGATCAAGCGCCTGACGTCGGCCTGTCCGGCCTGAACGGGGTCAAACAGGCCGTGTCCGTCACCATTCCGAGCCTCGCGGCCGGCTTGTCCGGCAAGCTGGAACCCGGAGATATCATCGAACTGTACGTTGCCGATTACGGGGATGCAAAATCCACACTGAAGCCCGCGGAGCTGCAATACGTCAAGCTGCTGGCGGCGACTACCGATAAAGGGGTTGACAGCACCACAGAGCAGAAAAAAGAGGATTCAAAATCCGACGATAATATGCCGTCCACGCTGACCGTGCTGGCTTCCCCCACACAGGTTGAAAAGCTCGTTGATTACAACAGCAACGGCAAACTTCACGCCGCCCTGGTATATCGGGGCTCCGAAACTAATGTTCAGAAATTTCTAGCGCTCGAAGATCAATATCTGGCGTCTCACCAGAACACGGATTCCGCTCCGGCGCAGGGAACCGTCACGGGAGGGACCGGCAATGGCAAATAAAATTGTTGCCGTTTGGGGCAGTCCGGGAAGCGGGAAAAAGCTTACGACGATGAAGATTGCAAAGGCTCTCGGCGAGATGAAGCAGAATGTCGTCGTTGTCGGCTGCGACGACCAGACGCCGTTTCTGCCGCTGATGCTCCCATCCGCGTCGGTTCTGCCGTCCCTCGGTGACGCACTGGCCGCAGACCAGCTCTCGCAGATTGACGTTCTCTGGCACTGCGTCCCGTATGGGAAAAGCCAATATATTAGTCTTTTGGGGTACGGTCTTGGCGAAAACGTCATGAGCTACCCGGAGTACAGCCGGCGGCGGGCATCCGAACTGTTCACACATCTTCGCCGCTTAGCCGATTTTGTTCTGATTGCCTGCTCGTCAAACCTTGATAACGTCTTAACCGCCGCCGCCCTGAGGCAGGCAGACGTCACGTTCCGGGTTGTGAATGCGAACCCAAAAAGCCTGATTTATTTCCGGTCGGCCGCACCGCTTCTTCTGCGCGACGCCGGATATCGGTATGGAGATCAGATTAATATCTTAAATAACACGCTGCCGCCGCAGGATGCCGGGCCGGTCCGTGAAGTCGTCGGTAACATTGCTTATACTTTGCCGAATGTTCCGGAGCTAACCGACCAATACGACCGGGGCGCTCTACTCGAAACGGTATTCGGAAAAGCGGCGCGGGAATACGGAATGACTCTCAAAAAGCTGGTACTGGAGGTGTTGATGCATGATGAACCGGAGCATGGAATTGTACGGCACGGAAAGCCGGCGGTCGGTAACATTTCCTGAGCTGCTTGAGCAGGCGCAGCAATTTATGTCGCGGAACTACTCCAAGCTGCTCGGCGAAAAGAACAACCCGCAGAAAAAAGAAAAGATGCTGTCCTATCTGCGGAAGTTTCTGGCGGATCAGGAATTAACGGTAGAGGGCATGAAATTTGAAGAACTTCCGCTCCGCCTTTATGAGGAAATGGCGGAGTATTCGTTCCTTACACCGTTTCTGAACGGCTCCCGTACCGACTGGGAAGAAATCAACATCAACCGCTGGGACGACGCCAAAATCTCTTACTGCGACGGCAGCGTAAAGCGGTCGGATTTTCAGTTCTTTTCCCCGCGGCACGCGGAAGACGTTATCCAACGGCTTTTGCGGCAGTCCGGCATTGTGCTGGATCAGGCAAAGCCTTTGGTGCGCGGACATTTAAACAACAAAATCCGGATCACGGTGATCGGCCGGCCCGTCATCGATGCGGACGCGGGTATCTCCGCTTCCATCCGGTATATCAACCCGAAAAAGTTAGGCCGGGACGATTTCATCCGGAACGGAACGGCCACCGCAGAGATGCTGGACCTTCTGGCCGCCTTGTACCGGTACGGAATCTCCATTTGCCTGGCCGGGGCGACCGGAACCGGAAAGACCACCGTGATGAGCTGGATTCTCTCAACGCTGCCGGCCTGGAAGCGTATTTTCACGGTTGAAAATACCACGCGCGAATTTGATCTTGTGATGCGGCAAGGCGGCCGGGAAGACGGCCCTGTTCTGAACAACGTAATCCACACGGTTACACGGGACAGCGACGACCCGAAACAGCGCATCACGGAGCAAATGCTGCTCGAACAAGGGCTGACTTTCGATCCGGATTACATCTGTATGGCCGAAATGAAAGGTGCCGAAGCGTTTGAGACGCAGGAGGCCGCCCGCACCGGCCACGCGGTCATTTCCACGGTCCATGCCAAAAGCTGTGAGGAAATCTACGACCGCCTGCTCGACTTGTGCAGCCTCTCCGGGCACCTGAGCGGAGAGCTGCTGAAACCGTCCATCGCAAAAGCTTTTCCCATTACCTTTTTCATCCGGAAAATGGAAGACGGCGTCCGCCGCATCACGGAAATCTGCGAGTGTGAAGTACGGGAGGACGGAAAGCGCGTCATGCATCCGCTGTACCGGTTCCGGACGATTCAAAACCGGATTCAAAATGGGGAAACGGTTATTTCAGGATGCTTTGAACGCGGAGAACCCATTTCAAAGCATTTGCAGCAGGAACTCCGGGATAACGGTATTCCGGAGGATCTTCTAAAAACGCTGATTGGAGGCAAAGCAACATGATGTTCCTTTCTTTTCTTGCGTTCCTATGTTTTTCAGTCGGAATTTTTTTGTATTTGGATCTCTCTCCGCTCCAGTTTCTGTCTGCCCTTCCTTCCCTGCTCCCCGGACGCAAGGTAAAAATGAGGGACAAAATCAAACGGAGCAGAAATCCTAAAAAGCCGCGCGGCATCCGAAAGATTGTCCTCGATGCACAGAACATTCTGGCCGCGACCAGCCGGGGCGGGACCTTTCCCTCCTTCTGCGCATTGTCCCTGATTTTCCTGATCGTTGGAATTTTCGCCGCCTCCCTGATGGGCAACGTATTTCTGGTGCCGGTGCTGGCCGTCGGATTTGCGCTGCTGCCGTTTCTGTACATTTTGCTTGCCTCGTTCGGATATAAAAAGCGGCTGAACGCGGAGCTGGAAACGTCGCTGTCGGTCGTGACGGCGGAATACATGCGCACGGAGGATATTGTTTCGGCGATTTCCGAATCTATGGATTCCTGCCGCTCCCCCGTCCGCGAAGTGTTTCAGGAGTTCATCGGTAACGTGACTTCCGTCAACGCAGACGTCGTGCTGGCGCTGGAACACATGAAAAGCCGGATTGACAGCGACGTGTTCCGTGAATGGGTGGATGCGGTGATTCTCTGCCAGCGCGACCGAACGCTGAAAAGCACGCTGATGCCGATTGTCCGGAAGTTCAGCGAAATGCGCACCGTTGACGGAAACCTAAACCTGAAATTGTACGGACCGTTCCGAAATTGGCTTCTCATGGCTCTCGCTCTTTTTTCCATGCCGTTTCTCCTTTCTGCCATGAACGCCGAGTGGGGACATCTGCTGAGGTACACAACGCCGGGGCAGATTATTCTGGCCGTTGACGCCGCCGTATTTTTCTACGCTTTGCTCCGCGTGATTCAGCTGACGCGCCCGATCGAATTCCGGAGGTGATTTTTTGTTTTTGCTGATTTTATTGTTTTTGTCCCTGTTTTCCGCGTTTTACCTGCTTTTCTGCGGCGCGGCGCGTCTGCCCACCATTGGGACAACGCTTGCCACCCTGCGGATCGCGCACCCAAAGGCGAAAAAGGGCAACCCGATCCACATGCTTGTGATGTCGCTGTCTATGCGGCTTGCAAAATACATCCGACTGAACGAAGAAAAGAAAAGCGATCTTTCCGCACAGCTTCGGCTGACCGGGAGCGGCTTGACCCCGGAAACGCACGTCGCCCGAATTGCCGTTAACTTTGTCCTATGGCTGGCGCTGGCGGCTGTCCTGTTTGCGGTTTCGCAGATCCTCGGCCTGCTGGTTGTCGGCCTGGATATTTACCTGTTGTTTCAGGATATGACCGCGCTGGGCAAAGGCGCGAAGGCCGCCCGGGAAAAGATCGAGGCGGATCTTCCGCGCCTTGCGGCTACGCTTGCCCAGGAATTGCAGTCCAACCGCGATGTCATTGGAATTTTGACTGCCTTTTTGCCGAGCGCTGCGCCGGAATTTCGGTCGGAGCTTCAAATGACGTTGGCCGACATGCGTTCCGGGTCGCCTGAAAAAGCGCTGATCCGGATGGATAAACGGGTCGGGAGCCTGATGCTGAGCGAAATCGTCCGCGGCCTCCTGATGGTTCTGCAGGGCGACAACGGCGTCCAGTATTTTGAAATGCTGGAGCATGATTTCAAGCAGACGGAAATCCAGAATCTCAGTCTGATTGCCGAAAAGCGTCCCGGTAAAATTCAGACGTATTCCTTTTTGATGTTTCTCTGTCTGATGCTGACTATCCTGGGGGCGCTGCTTCTGTATGCTGTTTCCAAAACTCAGGGTCTCGGGCTGATCTGAGGTGAAAAAATGAAAATAATCGAGATATTAAGGTCCCAAAAAGGAGAAGCGACCGTCGGCGGAGCTTATCTTCTCCTGGTCGGTGTGCTGGCCATTGCCGTTGCCCTCCATGTTTTTCCAGCGTTTACGGCGAAGCAGAATCTGAATACTTATGCGACGGAGCTTTGCCGCACGGCGGAACTTGCCGGACGGGTCGGACCGGAGACCGCCGAAAGGGAGCAGGAACTTTCGGCCGGTACCGGGTTATCGCCGAAAATTTCATGGTCCCAAACCGGTGAAATCCAGCTTGGGCAGAAAATAACCGTCACCTGCACCACAACAAAAAATATCGGCTTCTTTGCCGGAGTCGGTTCCGTTCCGGTCCGTCTGGCCTCCAGCGCCTCCGGGAAAAGCGAAGTGTACTGGAAATGAAAAAGAACGAACGGAACAGTATCCTTCGGATTCTGAGGGACCAGCATGGCTCCGGCGTCATTTTGGGTATTGGAGTCGCCGCCGTCCTTCTTTCCCTGATTTTCGCCGTACTGGAAGACTCCCGGCTCCAGTCCACAGCGCAGCAGGTCCGCAACGCGGTCCAGGCCGCGGTGACGGAAACCTGCGAAGAACAGTATGCCGACGTGTACGACGGAGTCCGGGAAGGGTATTCCGGCGGGTACCGGTCAACCGGCGAAAGCTGGAGCGAAAGCCTTTCCCCCGCCGACCTCTACGCGAGGCTGGATACCGGCCTCGGCACCAAAGCGGATGGAAACGCCCGTGTAAAATACGCCGGGAAAGAGATCAACTACCGGTTGTCCGGCCTTTCCGCGCAGATCACCAACGCGCCGTTCGCACCGGACGGCAAAAGCACCGGGCAGCTGACCTGCACGGCGGAGATCGACCTGGAAGTGCCGTGGATGTTTCACTGGAACGGCGTTCCGCCGATGCACACCCATCTGACCGTAAAAGCCGGATACACGCCAAAATTCTGATTCTATTAATATAGGAGGTAAAAATGAAAAAGTACAAAAAGCATATCCTGATCGTGTGCCTTCTGCTGCTTTTCGGAATAGGGTTTCTGACCTTATCCGTCCATGCAGCATCCACCTTCTCCTGGCTGAAAGGCACTGACTCCGGTCAGTCCCAGTCTCAGTCAGTCAAAGGACATTCCAAGACAGCCCGGATCACCGGCAAAGAGGCCGGAAACATCTTGCTTTCCCCCATTGCCGGGTCCTTTCTACCCGGCAGCACAAGCGGAAATTCGGCCGCCGGAGGTTCCGGCAGCACCGGAGCGAAAGCCGCGGCGGTCGACGAAGGGCCGCTGGAACCTTCCCTGACCGAAACGATTTCCGGCGGGGCGACGGATTTCTCCGGCTCCGGGTCCGGTTGCAATTCCATAGACGGTTCCGCTTCCGGCACTTCGTCGGAAGCGCCGAAACCGTCGGGTTCCGGGTCCGGGTCTTCCGGGAAAAGCTCCGGCAGTTCCGGGATAAATTCGAGTCCTTCCGGAAACAGCTCAGGCTCTTCCGGCAACAACTCCGGAAACAGTTCCGGAACGACGGGTTCCGGGAGTTCTTCCGGAAGCACTTCATCCTCCGGTTCTTCTTCCGGATCATCCGGAAGCCGCCGCCACCATCATGACCATGGCAGCAGCACTGTCTGTATCAGTAAAGTCACACTTGACAAATCCGATCTGGCGCTGAAAAAGGGAGAAACCGCAGCTTTAACAGCCACCGTTTCCCCATCCAACACGACCCAGGACAAAAATATTGTCTGGTCGTCGTCCAATACTGCCATTGCAACGGTGGACAGCACCGGAAAAGTGACCGCCGTCGAGGGCGGCAAAGCAGCCGTTACGGCGAAAAGCTCCAACGGCAAAACGGCGGTTTGTTCCGTTACGGTATCCGTACCGGCGACTGCAATCACCCTGAACCTCTCCGACGCGCCGGTCGAGCGTGGCAAAACATTAACGCTGACCGCGGCGCTGGAACCTGCCAACAGCACGGACGTAATTCACTGGACATCTTCGCACAAGTCCGTTGCGACCGTGGACAGCACCGGCAAAGTGACCGGAGTTGCGCCGGGAACCACCACCATCACCGCATCATCGGCCGGAGACGGAACGATCTCCGCGAGCTGCAAGATCACGACCGTCGTATCGATTTCCGAGCTTGATCTGAGCGATACGGATCTAACCCTTAAAAAAGGCGAGGAACACACGCTGACGGCCACCATAAAACCGAAAGACACGACGGAGGACAAAACCGTTGTCTGGTCCTCGTCAAATGAATCGGTTGCGACCGTAAGTAGCACCGGGAAAGTAACCGCCGTCGAGGGCGGAACGGCGATCCTCACCGCGCAGACCGGAAAACACAGCGCGCAATGCGCCGTCACCGTCGTTGTGCCGGTAACCGGCATCAAGTTTGAGTCGGATACCGTTACCGTTGCGAAAGGAACAACGGAGGCGCTTGCCCCGATCTTCACGCCGGCGGATGCCACCGACCGGGCCGTCGCCTGGGGATCTTCGGACAAGTCCGTCGCGGAAGTGGACAAAGACGGGAAAGTGACCGGAGTCAGCGTTGGAACGGCCACCGTCACGGCCATCACGCACGACGGAGGCTATGTGGCGCAGTGCACCGTCAAGGTCGTTGTGCCGGTGACCGGCATTTCTTTGGATAAGGTAGAATTGTCGCTTATTAAGGGACATACTGCGGCGCTGATGGAAACCATTACGCCGGGCGACGCAACCGACAAAGCGGTCACGTGGAGTTCTACCAATCCCTCCGTTGCGGCTGTGGATAACTCCGGTAAGGTAACAGCCGTGGGAGGCGGTTCCGCTGAAATCACGGTTAAGACCAAGGACGGCGGGTATACTGCGTCCTGCAAGGTAACAGTAACTGTGCCTGTGACCGGAATCTCCTTAAATACATCCTCTCTTACGCTTATGCCCGGCAGTTCGTCAACCCTCACGGCTACCATTACACCGTCGGACGCAACCAATCAAAAGGTGACATGGAGGTCTTCGAATCCATCTGTAATTTCAGTGGATCAAAACGGACGGGTCAGAGCGAATTCTTCAGGTTCTGCAACCATAACCGTCACCAGCCGGGACGGCGGATATGCGGCGCAATGCAGAGTGACGACTGAGGTGACATGGACAGAAGAAGTTATAGATTATATCCAGAAAGGGGACCGAGAACTATCACATGAGGTTGGTGAGACCAGATATTTAAATGATTGTTCTGCTGATGCTCCCAAATATTATTATATGGGTGATGGATACTATAGCGACGTTACCTATACCTTTACCGATCCGCTCACCGTCCAACGGGGCGATAGACTTCAGCTTACGCTCTATCAGTACAGCGACGATGTCAGCGCCGCTTTTAAGGCGTCGGCAACCACTGATGGGGACATTTGGGAAAATCTTTCCGTTATCGGAACAACTTCGGATTATTCTGAGAGGAAGCTTTCAACTTCGGATTCCTATCGATTCACATCTTCTCATGTAATTACTTCTATAACGGTGCGCGCGTATATTTATAGGCGAAGTGTTATTGGACATCACGAAAACTGGGCAGTTTGCAGTAAGGCCATAGCCAAACTAACCGTTGGCGGACAAACCTTTATGCTGAATAACTCCGGAACATCTGCTAATCAATAAATCCCGGAATCAATTTTAGGTTGTATTCATCCTATTTTCGTATATACTATAAGCAGGAGGTGTCAGTTATGAAAATAGATACGAACAGCCTTGTTTCCATTACGGAAGCGAACCAGAACTTTTCTAAAGTGGCCCGTTTGGTTGATGAGAAAGGCGCGGCAGTAATTTTGAAGAACAATGCTCCGCGTTATCTTGTGCTGGAATTCGGGCAGTTGGAAAAGGCAGCCGCCGCGCCGGACGAGGATGTGATGGACGTTTCTAAAAAAATACTGGCACAGCACAAGAAAGCCTTTGAGGAACTGGCAAAATGAAACGACTGACATGTGAACAAATCAAAAAGATGCACCAGATTCTGATTTGCAAAACGGGCGGCCTGGATGGAATCCGTGACCAGGCGTTATTGGATTCCGCCGTAAATGCACCGTTTCAAACTTTCGGGCAAGAGGATCTGTTCCAATCCACCCGTGAGAAAGCCGCCCATCTTGGCTTTTATCTCATTCAAAACCATCCGTTTATTGACGGTAACAAGAGAATTGGGATCTTGGCCATGCTTACGTTCCTTGAGGTCAACGGGATTTCGGTAGCATGTACGGATCAGGAACTAACCCAGGTCGGTTTTGCCTTGGCAGGCAGCACAATGAACGTCAGCCAGCTGACACAGTGGCTGATTGACCACAGTTAAAAGGAACCATTTGCAAAGCAGACAGCCGGAATTTACCGGCTGTCTGCTTTTTTATTAAGAAGGTGGCTCGTACGGAATATGCGGAACTTTTAAAGGAAATCAGACAAAAGCAAAGAAATATATTTTGGCAGATCAGCAGAGGTGATACGGGGGCCGCGTCGGATCGAAAGATGGCGGCCATGATGGCAATACAGCGTTATCTCCTGCAATCCGGTATCACGGTGGACGGATACTCCAGCGAAGACTTAATTGATCGGCTTTATAATGACATTTTTCAGTATTCCATTCTCACCGATCCGCTGGAAGACGTATGGGTATCCAAAATTATCATCGACGGCTGGGATAACGTCCAAAGTCAGCTTGTAAATGGACAAATTCATAAGCTTCCCGGCTTCTTAAACGAACGGCAGGCCGAGGAAGTGATGAACCGATTGTTGTCAGAGTCCGGCTTAAAGACAGATTCTCCGTTGATACATGGGAACCTCAAAACATCACATGCGGATATCACCGTCTTTCGGCCGCCGGCAATTGCCGATGGGATTCGCTGTATCATCAAAAAAAGGACGCACCGCGTTTTTACTGATCAAGATTACCTGCTTGACGGATTTGCGGCGGAGCGGGAACTTAACTTTCTAAAACTGTCTTTGGCTCACGGTACGTCGATACTTTTAACCGGCTTGCCAAAGTCCGGTAAAACGGCGTTTTTGGAGTTCCTTATATCTTCCCTTCCGGAAAGTATCTCCGGAATTATTCTGGAAACCGGACGCCGCGAGATTCAGCGGTCCCTTCTGATAAAAGGAGAGGAGCTGCCGCCTTTTCTTTGGGAGGCACACGGCGGAGGAGCAGATATTCTGGCCTTTAATTTCCAGACGCCGTTTGCTGTTTCTGCGGATGCGCAGGTCCCGGCTGTCATTGCTCAGGCCATGGGAAAAAATCCGGAAAGCGGGATTCAAAATCTTACCCTCTGCTTTGCAAATCAATTCGGATGCAGTTATGAAGACGCGCTCTGTCAAACCTGCCGGGCCTTCCCGGTAACTGTGTTTCTGGGCGTTCTGCCTCCAGCCCGAAAGCACCGAATCTTAGCCGTTTCCGAGTGTCTATGGGAAAACGGTCATGCAGCGCTGCGTCCTGTTTGGCAGTATTGTGCCGGACAGCACAGTCAAATAGGTACAGTTTCCAAAGGACTGCTGAGCCATGTAAAGCTTTTCGGAGCAGCACCGGACGAAATCAGCCGGATAAAAGGGGATGAAATTCATGCTTGAAGCTAAGGCAATCGGCCGGCTGACCGCCGACCCGAAAATTCAGAAAAGGACGAAAGGCGATACGGAATATAAGGTATGTGAATTTCGCCTTGCCTGTCAGCAAAGAAAAGACAAAGTCGATTTTATCAAAGTCACCGCATGGAGCGGAATGGGCAATTTTCTTTTCAAGGCACTACGCAAAGGAGAAAAAATTTACGTGGAAGGCAGTTTGCATATACCGCCTTTCGACAGGGAAAAAGGGCGGTCCTATGACCCTTATCTTGTCGCGGACAAATTCGAATTCTGCGGTGATAAGAAAAAGGGACTTTCTTACCCCTCGGCGGAAAAGACATCTTCCGGAAATGCCGATACCCTCCAGGAGGACGATCTGATTCCGGAGGCCAAAGAAAATATCTGAAAGCTCGGCTCAGTTATGCTAGTCTCTACTAATAATGAAAGGAATTGATTTTTATGCTCAAAGAAGAAAATTTATCCGTCTTTGCGGACGGAAAGGAAACGGATGAAAAGGACATTGCGACCGTTGTTTCCTCTGCCGGTGGCACCGTCATTTTTAAGGACGACGCGGGCGCCGTTTTCTTTTTATCCGCCGATCCCACAGCCTTCGAGGTTGGAACCGTCGAAACGAAATCCGCTCTGACACCGATCGCGGACGCCGACCCGCCGCTAAAAGAAAGAATTTTGGCTGCGCTGGGGAAGGAGGAAAAATAAATGCCGTCAAACGCATATCAGTATCAGGCAGCGAAACTCAAGGAAATCAAAAACACTTTGCAGAACGTTCTGGATAACTTTCAGGAGCATCCGGAGCAAATTGCAGAATTGATGGCCTTTAAATCTCAGTTCTACAATTATTCCATGAACAATACCGCACTGATCCACCGGCAGAATCCCGGAGCGACCTATGTGGCCAGCTTTCAGGACTGGAAGAAAAAAGGTTATCATGTTCTGAAAGGCCAGCACGGGATGAAGGTTCTTTTCCCTATTCGGACGGAACTGATTGAGATTGGGAAAAAGGACGGAAAGAGACAGTATCGCCGCGTGGCCGACGCAACAGAGGAAGAAAAGAGGCGGATTGCTCTCGGTGAGCTAAAACCGGTTACCTTTACACGGTTCGGAATCGGCACGGTTTTTGATATTGCTCAGACGGACTGCCCTCCCGAGAAATACCCCGAATTCTTCCATATGGGCTATTCCTCCGAGCAGCACGCCGCGCTTTACCGAGCGGTGGAAAGCTACGCCGAACGAAAAGGCTTTCACGTCCGAGAAACCGATTTGCGTTCGATCTCGCTGCGCGGCGACTTCACCCCGGCCACCGGAGAAATCCGGATCAACGATAAGCTGAACGATACCGAAAAGCTCTCTACTCTGACGCACGAGCTGGGGCACGCTCTGATGCACAGCAGCAAGGAAGCTTTCCACCTCCCGGAACCGGTCATGGAATTGGAAGCAGATTGTATTTCCATCATGCTGCAACGATATGTCGGTCTGGAATTGACCGACACCCGTAAACGGCATTTTGTCCAGAATTACAATGCCTGTAAAGGAATCAGAGATTTCAAAATTGAGAATGTTCTGAAAGACGTTAATCTCGCCTATTACAGCCTCCATCAAGGGCTGGAGCCGATTTTCGATTACACTGTCCCAAATAAGAAACCAGAGCAAAACTTTTCCGCTTCTCGTCCGGCACCTGCAAAGAAAGAGGTACGTCTTGAGGATTTAGCTGTTGGTCAGAAATATTATGATAAAGAACTTGATGACTCTTGGCATGATGATGAGATAAGAACAGCTTACGATGCGGTCAACGAATCGAAGGCATATGGCGGCACCCCTGAATATGGTCCCCCCATGTCTGCCCGCGAAATCAAAAATATGTTTGACGAAATTAATAACCATCGGGAAATTGTTAAAATTTCCCGTATCTATCAAGAAGATGGGAAAACATTCATTGATACATTGGAATACGGAGAAATATCGGCAAAAGAGTTTTTAGAACGAATCAATAATGGAAAAGCAATATTAGAACCAGATTCACCCGAACAGCATTCTGAACATGAAACTTCCGTTCCTAAATTGCAGAAAGAGCCGGAACGACATCACATGGAAGATCAAGATAACGCCGTACTTGACCACATCAAGTACGGCGTTTCTATTTTGGCCCTCGCTAAGGATATGGGATTCACACCGAAGCAGATTGGGAACTATTACACACTCAAGGAACACGACAGCGTCCGGATTTATCCGGAAACAAACAGCTACTATCAGTTTTCAGCAGGCACTGGCGGATCGCCAATTGATTTTGTCATGCACCTTGGCGGGTGCGGCCGGGAAGAAGCCATCCGGCGGTTGAAAGAACAGTATGTCGGCAGCTGTCCGGCATCCCTCCCAATGGTCTCAGAGAAACCAAAGCCGCTGAAACAAGAGAAAAAGGAATTTGTTCTGCCGGAAAAAGTGCATGGTAAATACAGCCATGCTTTTGCTTATCTGGTCAAGACGCGCGGCCTGGATTCCGCCATCGTCGGAACGTGCATCAAGGACGGCCTGATTTATGAGGACAATAAACACAATGTCGTATTCGTCGGGAAAGACAAAAACGGGAAATCAGCTTTTGCCACACGGCACACTTCCCTGACGGGGTCCACCTTCAAACGGGACGTTGCCGGAAGCCGTCAGGATATCGGCTGGTTAGCCGGAAATACGAAAGCTCAGAAGCTGTATGTCTGTGAAGCTCCGATCGATGCTCTCTCCATCATGACGTTAATGAAACACCAGCAAAAGCCGCTTGAAAAATTCGCATATCTTGCCACCTGCGGGACCGGGAAGGATAAGGCTTTATATGCACGCCTCCGGGAAAATCCGCAGATCCGGGAAGTCGTTCTGGCAAACGACCGCGATGAAGCCGGGCAAAAAGCCAATCAGCATATTTACGAAACTCTGAAGCAGGACTTCCCGATTATCAAGGTGAAGCTGCTAAATCCAAACAACGGCAAGGATATTAACGAATGTCTTTGCAAAAAACGCCCAAAAGGAAAAACGCAGGAACAGGAGGTGGAACGGTAAATGGCAAATAAAAAAGGGAACGAACAGAAAGCCCTCGTAGAGGCACTTCTGAAACAAAACGGGAAAAGTTATGACGATTGGCTGGAAGAAAAGCATATGGAATACATTACAGAGAACGCCGGTACATTGCTTTCAGCCCTGGACTCGAAAAAGGAGAATGGTTTGACATGAACTTAGCAGTGATTTCCGCTTTTCACACAGCAATGATATTGCCTTTTACCCTGACAATTTCCATGCCGTCCGGACTGCAAACGACACTGAATAACCTTATGACGGCGGGCCAGGCCATTGGAGGCGGTTTAGCCGGTATCTTTCTGGTCCTGTCCGGCATCCACTTCATGCATGGCAGCCGGGAATCTATCGAAAACAGTAAAATACGTCTTGCATGTGTGATTGTCGGATCTGTTATGTGTGCCGGATGTTCCGTGCTGAAAGTATGGATCAGCAGCCTGATGGGATTTTAAAGAAAGCCGGAAAAAGCCGGGACACATTTTCCCCGGCTTCTTCTCTTAAGGTGGTGCAAAAATATGAACTTTAAAATAAGGCTGCAGCGTATTTTTTCCAGGACAGTTTCCGTTACTGTCCTGGCTGTTTTTATGTTTGCAGCCTGTATGATCTTTTTTAACTATGCGGGATCACTGGCCATGTTTTTTTGGGAAAGTCTTCGGGCCAGCATGAAAAGCGGAGGTGTATCAAAGATTGTTCTGACCTCGCCGAATCCATTCTTCTTTCAATGGCAGAAACTCAAATGGTGGTATTTGATCAGCGGCGTTTTTTCCGCCGCTTTTTCCGGCCGGCTGGCCTATCAAATGAAAGTTAATTTTACCCCGCTTTCCAACAATAAGACAAAAGGAAGCCGCAGTTTTGCAACGGTACCGGAACTGAAGTCCGAATTCCGCCGTGTTCCGGAAAAATCGGAACATTTCAGCGGCGGCGGCGGTTTTCCGGTATCCCGGTACGAAAACTGGATTTTTATTGATGACAGCCCTGTCAATAACCTGATTATCGGGACAACGCGAAGCGGCAAAACGCAGATGCTTGTAATTCCGGCAATCGATATTTACAGCCGCGCGGAAAAACAGGCAAGTATGATTATCGCCGACCCGAAAGGTGAACTGACAGCATCGGCTGCGGCGGCGCTGACGCAGCGCGGCTATAATGTGCAGATTTTTGACTTAATGAATTTCATGGGCCTGTCCTATAACCCCCTCCAGCTTGTTCTGGAAGCATACCTGAAGGGCGATAAGGCTGAAGCTCAGCTCCTTGCAAATACGCTTTCCTATATTCTGTTCCATGACCCCAACGCGAAAGACAAGACGTGGGAAAACTGGAGCATCGCGCTTACAAACGCCCTTATTCTCGCCGTAACGATCGACTGCTGCACCGAAGCAGAAAAATGCGAAGACAGCGCAGATAAAGAACAGTGGTATAAAAAAGTCAACATGTATTCCGTAGCCAGGCTGCTGATTGATCTGGGGGAAACGGATAACAACGGGAAAAGCATTCTCGACAGATTCTTTCTCAGCCGCGGCCTGAATGACATTGCACGCATCCAGTATTCCGCCGTGGCATTTGCCGGGGGAAAAACGAAGGGGAATATTTATGCCAATACCAACGCTCAGCTAATTAAATTCACCATGGAAAAAGTGGCGAAGATGACCTCAAAAAACACGCTCCGTCTGGAAGATATCGGATTCAGCCCAAAACAGCCGACCGCCGTGTTCCTTGTTCTCCCCGACTATGATAAATCCAACCAGTTTCTCGCAACGATTTTCATCAGTCAGCTCTACTACGTCCTTTCCAAAAAGTGTTCCATGATCGGCGGAAAATGCCCGCGCGAAGTTATTTTCCTGCTGGATGAGTTCGGCAATATCACGCCGATTCCGGAGATGGCACATATTCTGAACGTCTGCCTCGGCCGAAATATCCGGTTTGACATGATCGTGCAGGCGTATTCGCAGATTTATCATCTGTACGGAGAGCAGGACGGCCGGTCGATTGTGGCCGGCTGCGGCAATCAAATTTATCTGCTGACGATTGAGTCCAATACGGCCAGAGAGTTTTCTTCCTTAATCGGGAATAAGACCATTACGTCGTATTCGCGCAATGGCCGGGACAACCTGTCTCTTGACAAAAATATCTCCGAACACCCCGATACCCAGCCTCTTCTGAACCCGAATGATCTGATGGAGCTGAAGCCTGGAGAAAGCGTCGTGGTTCGCGTGACGAAACGGACGGACTTAAAAGGACAAAAGATAACGCCGAACCCTATTTTCAACCATGGCAAAACCGTCATGAAATACAGTTATCAATATCTTGCCGACGATTTCCCGGAAGTGTCTTTTCAGTCTCTGGGCCTGAAAGACGGCTGCAAACATCAAGAGGTTCAAATGAAAGATATTCTTTATTCTCCTATTGTGAAAGCGGAAGAGCTCTTTCAGGAAACGACGCTGCCTTTTGACCCGCCCTTAAACCAAAAGTTGTCGCAGGAGCAAATCAACGTCATTCTGAGGCTGTTTCACACGGAGAACGTTGAGGAAAGTACAATCAATTTTTCCATGAACACGACACAGTTCGATGCTTTTCTTCAGAAGCTTCTGGAGCAAAAAAAGATATCACAGAATACATTTGACGATATTTATACGATTCTGAGCAATGCGGCCTGAAAGGAGTCGGTCAAGATTGAATTTGAAAAAGAAATGGATGCTGGTATTTGCAGTTGGCACTCTTTTTCTTCTCTATACACCTATCACTGCTTTGGCCGACAGCACAGACGTCAAAAAGGTCTTAAATCAATACCGGTTTGAGTCTCACAGCGTTGGAGGAGACGTCGGCCGAAAAATCGGATGGGGTGTTGTAACCGGCCTCCACTGGCTTGTGAAAGGGATTGAAGGGGTTGTCTACAATATAAATTCCACCATTGGAGGGTTCTTCCGGTCGGCAGAGGTGACAAATCTTCAGCAAAATAAAATTATGCCGCTGACGATTGCCCTGCTTTCTCTCGTTATTCTGTTAATCGGAATTTTATTTATGATTAAGCCCCGAAATTTTACGACGATTGCCGGTAATCTGGTAATTGGAATTGTGATCGCGCTTGGCCTTCCGACTTTTTTGTCCGGAGCCTACGATCTGACTACGCAGGCAATCCAATTTCTCGATACAAATGAAAACGGTTCTTCGGCTGCAACTACTTCATCTCTGCTTTCAGATAGGATTCTTGTTGATAATATCACCGATAACACCATGTATGACGATTCCAATTTTCAGAAGCCTAAAAATAAAAACCAATACGCGGCTTCCGGAAGTGATATCACTCAGATTGAAAAGATTGACCCGACGGAAGTGATCGACCCGGAAAAGACAAAGCATCCCGATGTTTGGAAAAATAAACTGACAACGGACAAAGAAGGCAAGCAGTCGCTTTCAGGGTTATGGGATGGAAAAATCGGCCTCATCAGCATACCGGATATGACCCAGTATTACTATCGATGGGACATCGATTGGTTTACCATCATCAGCACGCTTGTCATCACCGCATTTGCCTTGATTCTGAGCGGAATTAAAATAGCGCGCCTTTTGTATGAACTTGCGATCAACCAGACTTTAACGCAAATTGTGGCGCTGCTTGACCTTGTAACGGCGCAAAGAGTGAAACGGTGCCTTCAGATGTTGATCTCAACGCTTTTTACGCTGTTTGCCGTTTTCTTTATGCTTCAGATTTATATCATTGGAAACGCTTACATCGCGAAAGCAGATAACCCTTTTCTTCGTCTGCTTCTGATGATTGCCCTCGCCTGGTCGGTTATCGACGGTCCCAATCTTTTTGAGCAGATCTTCGGCATCGACGCAGGCGTCCATAATGCCGTTCGGACCATGTATGGTATGAAGGCAGCCGGAAGCATCATGGCGGGCAGCATTGCTTTTGTCGGAGGGAAAGGCGCCCTTGATTCTCTTCGGACAAAAGGTGCGCTCGGCACCGCGAAAGGCGCGGTCGGAAAAGCCGGAAGCGTTGTGGGCGGAGCAGGCGGCATCGCCGCCGGAATGGCCTCCGGTGCAGCTGATAA
>DHDF01000064.1:22418-42397 GCA_002399225.1 bacterium UBA4883 | reverse complement strand
TTCGGACAAAAGGTGTGGCCGGCACCGCGAAAAGCGCGGTCGGAAAAGCCGGAAGCGTTGTGGGCGGAGCAGGCGGCATCGCCGCCGGAATGGCCTCCGGTGCAGCTGATAACCGCCGCAGATATACGGCGGTGCGAAACGGGCAAAGCGATCCGTCTCAAGGGCAAAAATCATCGGTGTGTCAGGACAAATCCGGCGTTGGCCCCGCACAGCCAACGGTTTCAAATAGGTCAGGCAACGGCCCGCAAGGATCGGCAGCTGCCGCTGAGCATCCGCAGACTTCGAGAAATTCTTTCGAAGACCGAGAGCCGCAGCACAGCCCAATTTTTTCCGCAAACTCACAGGAAGAGCCGGTGTCTGATTCTGCATTTGGTTCGGGACGGCCGGATTTTACAAAAGGAGCAGTGCAAGGAAACCAGAAAATTAAAACTGAACCGCAGGCTTCGACAATCGGCGGCTATGTAGGAAACAAAGTATCACAAAGTTTTCAAAACTCCGGCGCAGTTCGCTCCGCCAGGCGCATGTACAGCCTGGCCTATGGCGGCAGGCTGGCGCACGGAGACAAAAAAGTTCAGCAGGAAGCCCTCGCCTACCAGAAGATGCAGAGTGAGCCTTCTCTGACACATTACGATGCCGTCCGCAGTGCAAAACAGGATATTCGGAAATCCAATCAAGGACAGCAATCGGGAGATGAGAAAAAATGACTTATATCATTCCAAAGCAGTTAAAAGAAGAATACAAAATATGCGACCGTCCCCGCATTTGGTGGAAAGATTGCGTTACACTCTCCATTTTGATCGGGGTCTTCCTGCTGTTTAAAATCTTTGTTCATTCCTGGATGCAGATCCCCTACTGGATCACGGCTGCCATCAGCAGCTACTTCCTGATACAGCCGGCTCCCGGGAATCCAAAAAAGAGAAATTGGGAAGCAATTTTGCTGATGATCAGCAAAGACCGCTTCCCGCATTATTCCGTCAATCATGTAAATGATTTGAGGTGAAACCATGCTCAGCAAAGAAGAAAAATTGAAGCTAAAGGAACAGGAACGGGTATACGAGGAAAAGGAAAAGCAACATCGGGAAGAATTGAAACAGCTGAAAGCAGAACAGAAAAAGGAAAATAAAAACAAAAAAAAGAGTTCCGGCATTGCACATAAAATGCGGCGAAAAAGATCAGTGCCGCACCCCACAGACCAAAATAAAATTCTCGCCGTCTTTCCCATTCGTGATTACCTGGACGGAGAGAATTATTTTATTACGGCCCAAAATACCATCGTCAATCTGTTTCAGATTCAGGGACGGTGCTACTATGATGCGTCGAACGACGAAATTGAAAATCTTGTTTACAGCAATGCAAAATTTTTGCAGAAGTATTCCGACGACTTTAAAATCATCAGCATGAATTATCCGACCAACACGAGCCGGCAGCAGGACTTTTTGTCTTATATGCTGCAGCGCCCGGACTTGCGGCAGTTTTCCGATATGCTGCAAAAAAAGTTGGAAACCCTTCGGGCTCTGGAGCAAAATACGACGGACCGGCAGGCTTTCCTGATGGTGTTTGCCAAGGACAAAGGCCACTATCAGGAACAGCTCCGGCTTCTCTCCGGCAATCCGAATTTTGTTGTGAAAGCGATCAGCAGGGAGAAAAAAGAAAATATCATTTTTCAGCTCAATAACATGAACAAAAGAATCAAAGTGTGAAAGGAGATTTGTAAATGGGCTTTTGGAACAAGGAAAAACAGGCGGTTCAGGAATTGTACAATCCGGTCATCGTCTCGAAAATCCAGCCTCAGGGAAACCTGAAACTGGACAACGAGCGATACATAAAGACCGGTGACGGATACGTTTCCTGCATCATGGTATATGCGTACCCGGCTCAGGCTGGAAACTTCTGGCTGACCAGGCTCATGAATATCGACGGGGTCTATTCCGTCCTCGACGTGGCAACGGAGCAGAGCAGCGACGCCCAGGACGACATTATCAGATCGCTTTCGGAGTTGGAAGTCCGCTATGAACACGCCCAGGATCAGGGCACCAAAATTGAAGCGGAACAGAACTACAACCTGCTGCATGATATGCTGACCGCCGTAAAAACCCAGGGTGAAGTGATTAAGCTGATTCAGTGCCGCCTCTATGTAGCGGGAAGGACAAAAGCGGAAATTGACACCCGCGTCGGCGAAATTATCGACGATTTGGAAAGCGATGATTTTCGCTGCGCTGTCTTCCTCAACGAAACGGAATTTATGTACAAGGCACTGTTCCAGCCGTATCATGAACAGATCAGGGAACGCAATAACCGGGTAGGCAACCCGCTTCCCGCACTTTCACTCGCAGGCGGATACTCCTTCAACTTTGAGCAGCTGTATGACCCTTACGGCTTTCCTATCGGCGTTTCTTCTACAAACGGCAATATCATCTTCGACCAATTTATGAAAACATTGACCCGTCTGTCCTACGACGCGCTGATCGTCGGAAAAAAAGGGAGCGGCAAATCAACCCTGATGAAGCTGATGATGGAAAACAATGCGATCATCGGCAACGACATCCGCGTCATAGACGTCACCGGCGAATTCAGCGACCTTGCCCGCGCGCTCGGCGGAATCATCATTACTCTTGACGGCAGCTCCGGAATCATCAACTACCTGGAAGTCTTTAAGACTGCCGAGGATGAGTCGATCAGCTTTGCAAACCATCTTTCTAAAATGAATTCTCTGTACAAATATCTCAGTCCTTCCGCCGACGAGCCGGAACGAAACGAGTTTGAGGAATATGTCAGAAAGCTGTACGAGGTCAAAGACTTATGGCAGAGCAACACCTCGGAACATCAGCAGATCACCGGCCTGCCTCCGGAAGTTTATCCGACTTTTAATGATCTTCTTACCCTGATTCGCAGCGATCTCTATGAAAATTTTGAGGAAAGAAAAGTAAGACGCAGCCTGTCCCCATCCAGATGGCGCAGGCTCGAAAACATTGAACTGACGCTTAGCAATCTTGTGAACAGCTATGGCAAAATGTTCAACGGAAAAACTTCGATTCCCGACCTTTCAGGCAAGCAGATTATTGTCTACAACGTGCAGAACGTCAGCACGCTGAAATCGGAAATCTTTAACGCATTGCTGTTCAATGTTATGTCCAGGATGTTCGACGACATGATTCGAATCGGTGTTCCGTCAAAGCAGATGTATGAGTCCGGAAAACCGATTTATAAAATTCCAAAGCTTCTTCTGATGGTCGATGAAGCTCATAAATTCATTAACACCAAGAATCCGCTTGCCCTCGATTACATGATCGGAATTGTTCGGGAAGGCCGAAAATATTTCACGGCTCTGACCATGGCAAGCCAGTCCATCCGCGACTTCGCGCCGCAGAATAACGACAGTGAAGCAGTTGAAAAATTAAAGACGCTGTTTGAGCTGACGCAGTACAAATTTATCATGCAGCAGGAACCGAACTGCAAGGAAATTCTCCGCTCCATCTTTGGTGACCAGCTGACCCAAACTCAGCTGAAGCAGATTCCAAAATTCGGAACCGGTGAATGTTTCTTGTCGACCGGCAACGATATTCTTCACACCTATATCCAGATCACGCAAGAAGAAAAAGAACTGTTCAAAGGCGGTGCCTGATATGATCAGAACCGGCAAAATCAAAAAGCGGATTGCAGAAAACGTTAACCGGACCTATCGCATTTTTCTGATCCTTTTCTTTTCCTGCATGGTCGTATTCCTGACCAGCAAAGTATGGCTGCCGAGCGACGTGAAGATTCAAAACAGCGATATGGGGACGACCCGAACGACAACTGCGGGAACAGAACTCACCTTAAAAAGCTGGCAGTACAATCCGGACAGCCGTTTTATGGAAGCAACATTCACTTATCAAGACTCCGACGATACGCAGGATATTCAGTTTACGCCGGTCGCACATACCGATACAGATAAGACGGTAAAAATGGACGTTTCCATTCCGTACAGCAGCAACGGTTTCCTCGTGATCCAGTTTCGTAACACGCCGCAGAACTGGCATGTGGTTTCCCTCTGGCTTGACAGCACAGAGAACCAGGTATCCGATCTGACGCCGGATACAGACTCCGGCATTGCTTCCACATCCGGCAGTGAAAGCTCCGAAACGGATGCTGGCCAGCAGGGCGCAAATTTCTTCTGTGATGTTCGGAAAGTATCCAAAAACCAATCCTTAAAGTCTCAGACAAAGCTGTACTATTCTCTGCGGTCTGTTGACAATGAAATCTCAGCAGACAAAAAACAAATTGCACTGACACAGAAAAAAATTGACGATGAAAATTTAGAGATCAGTCAACTGAACTTCGATATTTCATCCCTGAAATCCAATCAGAAGTACCAGACTTCGGACGAAGTCAGCCAGTCAAACGCAGCCATTCAAAATAAGACTTCTCAAATCAGCAATTTAAAAAATAACATTGCTCAGTATCAAATAGACATCAAAAACGGCCGGCAGAAACTGAAAAAGCTGAAGCAGAAATGGAGCGATGTCCGAGACGGCAAATTCAAGGAAACGGACGTGGACAGTTCGGCTTCCTCCTCTTTAATTGCTCCTGCATCGTCCTCAAAAAGTTCCCGAAGCAGCTCGGAAAAGGTAACGGTCGATTAAAATAGGCTTTTAAAAATATGAACTAAATATGCACCGAAAGCCGAAAAACATGCACTAAAATATGCACATTTTCCTAATTCTGTGATATCACCGATTTGTTAGGCTTTGCCTAACCTATCACCCCATGTGATAGCAAAATCCCCTTATGCTCTTCACCCCTAAGAGGCACGCTCAGGAGCGTTCCCCTTTTGGGGTGAAATCCCGACATCCCTCTTAACAAAAAAAGTGAAATGGAGTGAACCAAAAATGGAAATTCTGATTCGAGGAATTGACCCTGCCGCAGTCAAGAAGATCGACGAACGGGCAAAGAAACAGGGCGTTTCCCGCAACGTTTATCTTGTCAATCTTATCAATAATTACGCCGCGCTCGAAGAATTCAAAAGCTTTGAGCAGCGCTATCAGGATGTACTGGATCAGACTCTGAATGTCATCCAGCGCAACAGCGAAATCTTGAAACAGGCAGTTACCATTATGGAGGACCGGCAATGAAAAAGAGAAAAGAGTTTCTGCTGAACGAATCGACGATTAACATTCTGAAACAGTATCAGGACGAGCGCCATTTGCGGACCATGACGGAAGCGCTTACGGAAATTGTCGATGAACACAGGCACAGGAATGACATCGATACGACGGGAATCGTGATCAAAGAAATCGCAAAGCAGGTCGCCGGAGAACTGTCAGACGTGCTGACACGGATTCGGCTCGGCGCAAACAACGCCGACCGGAACAGCGACATTATTATCATGCTGCTGAACACCATGCTCGGCTATCAGCCTCTTAGCACGCTGATTACGGAAGAGACTCCCCAGCTTATCAAAGCGCGGCAGATTGAAAAAGACCGCATCGCAAACTTCCGGCAAAGAAAACTTGACAGAGAAAGGAAAGATAAAGAAGAAAAAGATTTGAGCTACCAGGAGACAACCATTCCGGAAGACGATCTGATTCTGAGTGAATGATTGGCGTTATTCAGTCCGTTGCTTGTCTTCTCTGAAGATGTACCACAAATATGGGAACAGTGCCGCCGTAGTGGCTTCACGCCCGTCAAAGCTGTGCAGGCATATTTAAAAACTTAACATAAGCAATGCCCCTTGCAAGCTATTCTGAAGCTTACGAGGGGCATTGTTGTTACTGCTTGCTACGCGGCATCTGAACGATGCGTGCCTTGTTCTTCAAGCAAATTAGTCATGCTGAAGGGTAGAAAAAGTGACAAAGACAAACTGACTAAATTGTAAATGTACGGAAACACTATTGACAAAGCATATAATATGTAATACAATGTATTACATGAAGGGAGATGAGGACATGACTATATCTGTACGGCTAAATGATGAAGATACAGCGCTTATTCAGAAGTATGCTGAACTGAAAGGCATGAGCGTGTCAGAGCTTGTGCGGCAGTCTGTTCTTGAACGCATTGAGGACGAATATGACCTGAAAGCCTATGAAAAGGCTATGGTTTCGTTCCGTGCCAATCCTGTCACTTACACTCTTGATGAAGTGGAACAGGAGTTGGGATTGAAATGAAATACCATGTTGTTTTTTCCAATTACGCACTAAAAGAACTAAAGAAGTTGGATAAGCATATAGTACTTTTAATTATGGCCTGGGTGCGAAAAAACCTAGAAGGGTGTTCGGACCCGCGCCGGTTTGGAAAGGGACTTACGGCCAATCGTAGTGGCCAATGGCGATATCGTATTGGCGATTATCGCCTTATTGCTGAAATACAGGATGAAAAAGTAATAATACTTATTCTTACCGTTGGACATCGCCGTGAAATCTACGAGGAACGATAAAGGGAAACGGCACTACGGAACCGGATGCGGTTTAGGCCAATATAATTCATGTAAGGATGCTTCCACAAGCCTTTATCGGCCCATAGAAGCGTCCTTATTCTATTTCAAGTTCTTTTGAATTGCAAGAATTTCGCTAATCATCTTTCGAGCCTTTGCTTCATAGTTTCCATAACAGCAAAATAGCACTTTGGACTCAAACGAGATACATGTCATTCGTTCCTGATCGGATTTATCCAAACAGCCGACACAATCGAAAGACGGGGATGAAAGATGTAATGGATTACTTCTGAAGTCCTCCCAGGTCGGCAAATTGCTTTCTGAGTAGGATGCGGAAAAAATATCTCTGGAATAGATGTGCTTAAAATCAGTTTGCTTTGGATTAGGATTTAAAAAGGAACATTCTTTTATGTACAGCTTTTTACACAACATAAAAGCATAAGCATATTTTAAAGAATCCCCTTGATTTCTAACTTCAAAAGATGATAAAACCCGCATAGTCTGGTTCATAAATTTCACACCCAATATTCTACAGTTTTTATTATTCTATCTCCTGATAAATAAAAAGTCAATGAAGACCTCTACATTCCAAAAAGGCCACAGGACTTAAAGTTCTCGTGTTAACAGTTGATATTATTTTTATATTTATCGATGATTCTTTAGACTGGAAAAATCCGACTCCGCAGCAGATTGCCTGCCGTGTCCTCAAGAACGTGAAACCCGGCTCCATCGTGCTGTTCCATAACGGCGCCAAAAACACGCCCACCGCACTTCCGGCCATTTTAAAAACTCTTCAGGCGGAAGGATATTCCATTGTTCCTGTTTCTCAGCTGATCCTGAAAGATCACTATACCATCGACGCAGCAGGGATGCAGATCCCAAATTCCGCAGCCAAAAAATAGAAACCAACCGCAAAATAGCAGGCTACGGCATTGATTCCCTTACATAAATAAATCCCTGCGGCAAATACTGTTTTCAAGATTCTTAAAAACAGGGGCATACAATCATGAGAAACATTTTTCTGTGTGGGGACCTGAACGACACTTCCGTAACACGGGCGCTGCTTTCTGCCCTGCCAAGGTATGGCGGAGTGAGATATTCCGGGCCGGCCCGTGTTTTCGAATCCGCTCCCAGTCCGGCATATCTTCTTTACGAATATGAAACGCTTCCCGAAATCAGCCTGAGCAGCGGAATTATTTTGTTTAAAAACAGTGTTCTGCCGCAGGAACCAGTTCCGTTTCCTCCAGGGTTTTTATATGTTTTAGAGGCAAAGAACACCCGCGCGGCCGCTTTTCTGAAAGGTTCAGACGCAGCGGCCGTCACCTGCGGAACCAGTTCCCGTGAAACGCTCAGTATTGCAGGACTGGAAGAAGGCACTGCGGCGCTCAGTCTGCAAAGAACCCTGAAGACATTGAATGGGAAGATTCTGGAACCTCACGATTTCACCGTGAAATTTTCAGAGCCGCGCAGCCCTCATCAGCTTTTAACCGTCTGTGCCACACTGCTGATTTCAGGGGAAGATTCCTCAAAAGGATTTCAGATTTAATTGTAAAAATTAACATTCATAATCGAAGAGTCCAAACACAAACTAGTAAAGCAAACGCAAGGGAAATGATTTTAAAGTTTGAAATAAGGAGTGTATGATTTATGGCAAGCAAACATGTTGTGCCAGAAGCTCGTGAAGCTCTGGATCGTTTCAAGATGGAAGCTGCGTCTGAAGTCGGCGTAAACCTGAAACAGGGTTACAATGGAGATCTTTCCTCTAAGGAAGCCGGTTCGATCGGCGGCCAAATGGTGAAGAACATGATTAAGAAATATGAGGAAAGCATGAAATAATCTTTCAGGCATGTTTCTCATGTTGAAACGTCACCCGTTTTGGGAATGACGTGTAGATGAAGGGACCGTCTCAAAATAACTGATAAAGTTATGGCGAGGCGGTTCTTTTTTCATCGAAGGCGGTAAAGTCCCGGCAAGGCATCATGTAAAAAAAAAGGAGCGCCGGGCCCTAAGAAAATAGACCCGACGCTGATTTTTATCATGCGAAAGCGGAACGATGTTCAGGCATTTTTGTTGCTGGTCGGATGATGCCGAAGCGCTTTCTTTTTGATTTCAACATCTTTTTTCTGTCTTGGAGCGGGAACCGAATAAAGGTCGGCATAAGACTCCGCCTCATCTTCCGTATTGGGAAGCGACGGCATCAGCCCCGTACATTCCATGGTGGATGCAACAGGCTGTTCTTCCATAAAGGAAACATCATCTTTCAGCTTCAGTTTCGGCTCTTCTTTTTCATCTGCATTTTGATTCTGTTCCATGAAATACCCCTCCCTTTCAGCTAGTTTCCCCGAATTTCAGCGGTTTAAACAGCAGATTTTTACGATTTGATTTGACAAAAAACAGGGTTTGTGATATATTAATAATTGTCTTCTAAATGTGCCAATGGAACTCACATCTTTATGTAAGTCATTGAACGTTTAATGATTTGCGAGAGATGTGAGTTTTTCGTTTCACATTAGGACATACTACTATCGGAGGTGCTTTGTTAATGAATAAAGGCACAGTAAAATGGTTCAACGCGGAAAAAGGCTATGGATTTATTTCCAACGATGATGGCGGCGACGACGTGTTCGTCCATTTCTCTGCTATTCAGGCGGATGGATACAAAACCCTTTCCGAAGGTCAGAAAGTCACTTATGATACCGAGACAGATTCGCGCAATGGCAAGCTTCGCGCGGCTAATGTAACCGTTATCGAATAAGTCGGCGCATCTTGTATCTGAAAAGCGCATGAAATAATTGACCTAACCGGAAAAGCCGCCCATTGTGGGCGGCTTTTCTTTTTCTTTTTGTATGCCTCGGCGGAATTCTGGTGCTGCAAGGCGGCCAAAGCTCAGCTTTCCGTAATCACGCCGCCATTTACATGCAACACCTGACCGGTCATACAGGCCGAATTATCGGAAGCCAGGTAAACATAAGCCGGAGCGATTTCAAAAGGCTGGGCGGCACGGCCGAGGGGCACGCTTTTGCCGAAATTCGAAACTTTCTGCGCGTCGAAGCTGGCGGGAATCAGCGGGGTCCAGACAGGCCCCGGTGCCACTGCATTCACTCGGATGCCCTGCGGCGCGAGCGCCTGGGACAACGACCTTGTAAACGACACAATGGCTCCTTTCGTCGCAGAATAGTCAAGCAAGGTCGGACTGCCCTCATAAGCTGTAACCGAGGTGGTGTTGATGATGCCGCACCCCTGATGGAAGTGAGGCAGTACCGCCTTCGCCATATAAAAATAGCTAAAAACATTTGTTTCAAAGGTGTTTTTCAGCTGTTCGCCTGAAATCTGCTCAATGGTGTTCTGCGGAAACTGAACGGCAATATTATTAACCAGGAGATCAGCCTGCCCAAAGGCGGATATGGCTGTTTCCACAATCTTCTTTGCATCGGACTCCCTGCGCAGGTCGCAGCGGACCGCAACACACTGCCGGCCGGCGGCGTTTACCATTTGAACCGTCTTGTTCGCATCCTCCTGCTCTTCCAAATATGCGATCACAAGGTTGGCGCCCTCTTTGGCAAAAGCCGCCGCCACTGCCTGTCCGATTCCACTGTCACCGCCCGTGACAATAGCCACGCGGTTCTGTAACTTTCCGCCGCTGGGCTCCGCCGGAGCGCCGGTTACAGGTTGTGGGTTCATCTGCAGCTGAATACCGGGTTGCTTTCCCTGACATTGTGCCGGAAAATCCGTCGGCATCGCCGCGGTTGGGTTCCAATAAGGGCTTTTCTTGTCCGCCATGATTCATCCATCCTTCTTACTGTAGAAAAGATTAAAAAGGAATTTGCGGTTCCCTTTTACTTCTTTAGTCTTTCCTCTTTCTTTCCAGCCATTCGAAAAGGCTCGTGCTTTCCAGTCATTTACGCCGGGTACCCTAATGAATCAGTAAGCATTCCTGTATTGAATGAATGAAAGAGACAGAATTGCCGTACTGATCCCCTGCTAGAACGAAATTTGCACCGCAGTAAATGCCACTTAAGGAAAATAATTCCCGGGAAATAGCATCATCATTAAAAATCTTTCTGGTGCAATAACATTCGGTGCATTTTTTTAAGTCTTAAATTCAGTCTGCGGGTCCGGTGCGGATTTTCGTAATTTAGCATTATGTCAACTTCTTTTCCGCCCAGATTTCCACTCTGCCCTTTCAACAAATTCTTTTTCTCGGTGGAAAAGTGCCTATTTCAGCGCGATTTTGCGGATGTCCATGTGGAAAACTATGTGGAAAGTGTGGAATAATTCACCGTTTTATTTTTCTTAAGGACTTTTATTCGATTTTATGTAAAATAAAAGAAACCAAAAAAGTTCCTCCGGAATAATTACCTTTCGTTAGAGGTATCCATTATTTTCCTAACTGCAATTATTCAATTCGGAAAATAACGTAGAATAAAATAGTGATTTATATCATCGAATCGAAAGGAGACACCCGGATGAATTCGGAACGCAGCAGAAAAAAGTGGATTATGTTTACGGTGATTACTTTGATCTGCACCATTGCCGTTTTGCTTGGTGCTTTTCTGGTGATTCATGATGTTCGCGAGAATTACGCGCGGTACACTCCGGATCAGATTACACAACGCATTATGACGGAACTCGAGCCAAAAGATTTGGTAAAAGTCGAGCCCGGACAAATTTCAAAGCACTACGATATTCCTGACGGTGTAGTGGAAGCCAGTTCCCTATACATGAGCAAATCCAGTGAAAGCGCCTCCGAATTGGCCTGCTTCCTTTTGACATATCCTTCTCAGTACAGTCGGCTGCAGCAAGCCATCAATGCCCACATCAATGCTAAGGCGGCCGGATTCAAAAGTTTGAACCCGGCCCAGTACAATGCCCTGAAAAATGTTCTGATTACACGGAAGGGACGTTACGTCTTGGTTTCAGTAGGAAGCGTGACAGCGGCGGAAGAAAAAGTATTTCTTGATCTTTTAAATTAGTGGTACACAAAAAGCGGCCGGATATCCTTGTGGATATCCGGCCGCTTTTGTTTGGCCTGTTAAACGTTGAAAAGACCAATGATATGTCTTGGGCACGCATCAACACATTCTCCGCATCCCACGCATTTTTCAGGATCCACGGCAGCCAAGAAATTCTTGACATGGACTGCATCGTGCTGACAGGTCTTCACGCACTTCATACAGCCAATGCAGCCGACTTTACAGACTTTATTGGTGATGTTCCCCTTGTCGCAGTTACTGCACAGAACCACAGCCTGCTTTTTAACCGGAACCAGTGTCAGAAGGTGCCGCGGGCATGCTTTCAGGCACATGCCGCAGGCAACGCAGTTCTTTGGCTCCACCATAGCCACACCGTTGCGCACACTCAGCGCGTTATAGTTACAGGCTTTCATGCAATCGCCCAAACCAATGCAGCCATAGGTGCAGTTCGTCGGCCCGCCTGCAACCGCGGCGGCTGCTGCACAGCTGGTAATTCCCTCATAGTTTACACGGTTTCCCGTATTATCATTGCTGCCAAGGCAGCGGACGACCGACATATGCGGCTCCATGGAAGCGGCCGCAACGCCCAGATAGGATGAAATCTGGTCGGCAACATCTTTTCCGCCGACCGTGCACAGCCCCGGCTTTGCCTCTCCTGTTGCCAGAGCCTTTGCGTACCCGTCACATCCGGAAAACCCACAGGCGCCGCAGTTTGCGCCCGGCAGCATGGCACGGATATCTTCGGTTTTCTGATCTTTCGGGACAGCCATCACAATCGATGCAATTGCCAAGATTAAGCCCGACAGAAGCCCGATGACGACAACAATCAAAATTGGAATTAAGATATCATTCATTTCACTTCATCTCCTTAACCCAGCATGCCGTTGACAAGGCCCGAGAATCCGAGGAACGACAGGGAAACCAGAGATGCGGCAACCAGAGTGATCGGCAGACCTTTCATAAATTTCGGCACATCGTTCAGTTCCATTCTTTCTCTTACGCCCGAGAACATAATCAGAGCAACCATAAAACCGATACCGGCGCCAAATGAATTAACCAGCGCCTGCAGATATCCGTAACCGGTCGGATCTGCAGTGTGTTTATCAAGGACCAGCATCGTTACGCCTAGCACAGCGCAGTTTGTGGTGATCAAAGGCAGATAAACACCCAGCGCATTGTACAAAGATGGAACATATTTTTTCAAGACGGTTTCAATAAACTGAACCAAAACCGCAATGACCAGAATAAATACGATTGTTTCCAGGTAAGCAAGATCTTTCGGAACCAGAATTCCGTAGTAAATCGGCCAGGTAACGGCTGTGGCAAGAACCATGACCACCGTAACGGCAACACTCATGCCGGTTGCACTGCTGCGCTTCTTGGAAACACCGAGGAACGGGCAGATGCCGAGGAATTTATCCAGGATATAGTTTTCTGTTAAAATAGCGGTCAGAAAAATCGCAAAAAGGGATTTTATCATTTCGTTTCAGCCTCCTTGTCTTTCTCTGTGATAAGGGAGCAGTTTTTGGAAAGCGCACATTCGGCACAGCCGGTGAACCCGGAGCAGCCGATTTCCTCAGGCGCCTTCCCTTCACCGGAAAGCCGATTGGCAATGGCGACCAGGATGCCAAAGACAAAGAATCCTCCCGGAGGCAGCAGGAAAATAATGACCGGAGGCATAAAACCGGAAAGGATCGGCAGTCCAAACACCGTGCCGCTACCGAACAGTTCGCGGATAATTCCCATTGCAAGCAGGGTTGCGGTAAATCCGATGCCCATGCCGAGTCCATCCAGAATAGAGGGAAGGACTTTGTTCTTGCTGGCGAACATTTCCGCACGGCCGAAGATGATGCAGTTCACAACGATCAGAGGCAGATAAATGCCGAGCGCTGCTTTCAACGCCGGTGAAAAAGCTTCCACCAGCATCTGAACAATGGTGACGAACCCTGCGATGACCACAATGTAGCAGGGAATTCTGACCTTATCCGGAATCACTTTGCGAAGAAGAGAAATAACGGCATTGGAACAAACCAGCACAAAAGTTGTGGCAATCCCCATCCCGATTGCATTGGTGGCAGCGGTTGTGATGGCCAGAGTCGAGCAGCAGCCTAAGACAAGCCGCAGAACCGGGTTTTCCTTAATAATGCCCTTTGTAAATTCTTGCGCCAAACTATTTTTTTTAGCCATTTCAATCACCACCCTTTACTTCTTCATATTCCTGAATAGCCTCATTGACGGCCTTGGTTACGGCTTTACTTGAAATGGTCGCGCCAGTCATTGCGTTGATCTGGCCCTCCTTGGCGCCGCCGCCCTTAACGACCTCAAAACCTTTCGCAGGAACTTTTTGTTTGTACTGATCCCGGAACGAGGCTTTTTGGGCATTCAGGCCAAGGCCCGGGGTATCACTTGTTTCCAGCAGAATCACTCCCGTGACTTTGCCGCCCTTGTCGATGCCGGTCATCACTTTAATTTTGCCGCCATAGCTGCTCGCTTCCGTGGTAAAAACATAACCGGCGACATCGCTTCCCTTTTTACCGACATAGCAGTCTTTGCCTTTGCTGGACTGCTCAAAGGAAGAGGCAACCGGAAGCGCCACTTTGCGGGACTCTTCCGCATCTTTCGCATTCTGCGCCGCGATCGCGCCTCTTGTCATCACATTGGTCTCGGCCAGACATGCCGTAACGACCAAACAAATGACAACGAGGATAAGAGTCGGCTTCAAAACATCTTTAGCGTTGAGCTTCATCTTTCACAGGCTCCTTTCCAAAGGCCACCGGGCGAGTTGCAGAATCAATCAGCGGCACAAGAATATTCATCAGAACGATCGAGTACGAAACGCCCTCCGGCAGACTACCAAAGTTGCGGATCAGCATCGTGACAACGCCGCACCCAATGGCAAAAATGACCTGGCCTTTGATCGTTATCGGAGAGGTCGTGTAATCGGTCGCCATAAAGATCGCGCCGAGCAGCAGGCCGCCGGAAAGCACATCCATCAGAACATTTCTGCCCATGCAGAGCGACAGGACCGCCGCGGTGCCAATGTAGCACAGCGGAATGACCGGAGAAATCACTTTGCGGACCACGAGGTAAATGCCGCCCAGGATCAAAGCAAGAGCACAGGTCTCACCGAGGCAGCCGGCCCGGTCACCGATAAACATATTGAGGTAGCTTGGCAGCTGGTCAATCGACGCGCCCTGCTTCAAAAGATTTAGGGGTGAAGCAGTGGTCACTGCATCGGAAGGATGCATGTAAAAGAACGGTTTGGCCCAGGTCGTCATCGGCGTAGGGAAAGAGTTCAGCAGAATAATACGGGCTGTCAGAGCCGGGTTGACAAAGTTCTGACCGATGCCGCCGAACATCTGCTTGATCACCACAATGGCAACCATACCGCCAAATGCCGCGATCAGCGGATTGACGGTGACCGGCAGGTTGAACGCAAGAAGGATTCCTGTGACAACCGCACTCAGATCCCCGATGGTGTTTTCCCGCTTCATAACCCTGCGGCATACATATTCACTCAGAACACAGGCGGCAACCGTGACCAAGATCAGCATCAGCGCACGCGGGCCAAAGATGATAACCGACGCAATCGCGGCCGGCACAAGTGCCAGAATCACATCCAGCATGATCTTCCGGGTGGTTGCCCCGCTCCGAATATGAGGCGAGGACGATACAACTAATTTTTCTTCCATTATTTCTTCCCCTCCGCTCTAACCAGTGATTTGCCAAAGCGGATCGCCTGGACCAGCGGACGGCCCGCCGGGCAGTTAAACGCACAGCAGCCACATTCCATGCAGTCCATGACATCCAGCTTTTTGAGTTCGTCCACACGCTTGGCCATCGCATTTTTCTCAAGGAGCGTTGGCATTAAATGCATCGGGCAGCCGGCGACGCAACGCCCGCACCGAATACAGGCAGAAGGCTCCAGCTTATGCGCTTCCTTTTCATCCAGGCAGACAAGCCCGTTATTCTGCTTAATGACCGGAAGGTTGTCGCTCGCAATTGAAACGCCCATCATCGGACCGCCCATCAGGATCTTTTTCGGGGCTGTCTTGTAACCCCCGCAGAAATCGATAATGGTGCGGATATTCGTTCCGATCGGCACAATGACATTTTTAGGATCTTGAATGGCGGAACCATCAACCGTCAGTCGCTTACTGACCAGAGGCATGCCCGTTTCTATGTATTCGCCCAGATGCGCACAGGAGGTGACGTTCATCACAATGCAGCCGGCATCCGCCGGCAGCTTGCCCATGGGAACGCAACGGTTTGTGCAGGACTGAATCAGCACTTTTTCAGCGCCTTGCGGGTAGCTGGCGTGCAACTCCAGCACGCCGATCTCCTTGTCGCCCTCCTCTTTGCTCTCTTTGAGGACCGATCTGAATTTTGCAATGACATCCGGTTTATTTCCTTCCACCGCAATCACCACACGGTGAATCCCCAGCCAATGCTTCACGGTGCGGATCCCGTTCATAATATGGTCGGTTTCCTCGAGGGCGCACCGGTTGTCCGAGGTTAAATACGGTTCACACTCCGCTACATTGATAATCAGGGTATCCACCTTTTTATCATCCGGCACCTTCAGCTTGACATGCGTCGGGAATCCCGCGCCGCCCAAACCGACCAGGCCAGAAGCATGAACTGCGTTCAGAAAATCCGGAAGGCTGTTGATCACCGGCGGCTTGACCTCCGGTGAAACTTCCATCTTGCCATCGGAATCAATGACAACCGCATCCACAAACTGACCGCCGGAAAGCGACACTTTTTTGATGGCGCTGACCGTACCGGAAATTGTCGCATGAATCGGCGCGCTGACAAAAGCGGTGCTGTCGGCAATTTTTTGCCCAATCAAAACGGAATCCCCGACTTTTACCGTCGGAGTGCAGGGGGGGCCTACATGCTGCTGCATGGGCAGGACAACCTGCTCGGGCGGCGGCAGCATGACAGATTCCAGCTGTGCGGTATTTTTCCTGTGTGGAACTGCCGCTCCGCCATGCGTTTTGAATGGCTTTGTTGGAAAAGTCAATTCCATGGTTAAATCCTCCAATACATACTAAACTAATATGGAATAACATTTTATTCAATCACGGCACTTGTCCGGGAAAATCTCCCTACAGCACCGATGAGAATCAAGCTGAAAGCAAAAATTATCCGGCAAACGAATACTTGCTGTTGGTAATCTGAAAGCTGCTTTTGAGCCCTTTGGTTACGGTCACTTGATTTTTGGTATTAATAAAGACCCCTTCCGCGTGGTATGCGGAAAGCAGCTTTTCGCCTTTTTCTGTGCCAAGGACGAAGCAGGCTGTTGATAGGGCGTCCGTGAGAGCTCCGTTGTCCGCCTTCACTGTGACGGAAACAAGGCTATTGTTTTCCGGGTAACCCGTTTTGGGATTCAGCAAATGGTGATAGGTAACGCCGTCTTTCGTAAATTTCTGCTCATAGGTGCCCGATGTGGACACGAACCCGGATGTCAGGTTGATCTGCCCCATCGAACCCGCGCTGCTGTCTTTCGTTGCAGGATCTCGAATGGAAATGTGCCAAAGGGACCCGTCGGGCTTGGAGCCATAAACCCCGACACTTCCGCCCACGGCGATAATTCCATAGCCCGCACCGGCGTTGCGGTAAGCCGTAATCGCGTCGTCACAGGCAGCGCCTTTCCCAATTCCGCCAAGATCGATTCCCATGTAATGCATTTTCAGAGAGGCTGTGAAATTTTTAACATCAACACGCAAATTCTGGTAGTTTACATAGGCATCAAATTTCTCGATCTCCGCTTTGGGAGGAAGGTGCTGATTCTGCCCGCCAAAATCCCAGAGCGACGAAACCGGTAAGATTGTTGGATCATATGCCCCGTCCGATTTCTGAGCGACATCCAGGCTCATCGCAAGAATGGAGGCGGTTTCAGGAGAAATGGAAATCCAGTCAGTTCCAGCAGCCTCATTGAGGCGAGCCACATCGGAGCTGTCCATCCTCCACGAGATCCGGTCTTCCAGCCCTGTGATTTTACTCAGTGCAGATTTTGCCGCAGCCTCCCCTTTTTTCCCATACACGGTCTGCTGGATATAAGTCCCCATCGCAAAGTCCGTGCTTTCATACGGAGTGGACTCCTGCTTTACCTGATGCCAGCGGTAACCGGTCAGAACAGCAGCTGCGCAGAGCAAAAGAATCAGTACTGGAATGATCTTTTTTTTATTGTGCATCGGCCTCCTCCTAAACAGCAAATCTATGTTGAATTATACCACTTTTTCACTGAAAGTCCAGTAGAATAAGCAAAGTATAACGGATTTATTCTTTTTTCCATACTATTTTAAATCTAGAAATTTTTGATTTTACGTGGAGAGTTTAAAGGATTAAAAAAGCTTAAAAATCTGAAAAATATCCATGATTCATCCTCTTATATGATATAATAAAATTATAAAATGGGTATTTTTATACAGGAGGATAAAAGCATGTCAGTAGAGAAAGTCAAACAGTATTTAGCGCAGTTTTCCATGCAGGACCGGCTGCGGGAATTTCCGGTTTCCAGTGCAACGGTGGAACTCGCAGCAAATGCATTGGAAACGGAGCCGGCCCGGATTGCCAAAACCATCTCCTTTCGGGACAAAGAAGGATGTATCCTGATCGTCACTTCCGGAGATGCAAAAATAGACAACACAAAGTTTAAAGCCGAATTTGGCTTCAAGGCGAAAATGCTGAGCGCAGAGGAAGTTGAGCCGCTGACCGGTTACCGGATCGGGGGCGTGTGCCCGTTTGACAATCCTCCCGGGGCAAAGGTCTACTGTGACTGTTCTTTAAAGCGGTTTGAGACTATTTTCCCCGCGGGCGGCAGCGCAAACTCCTGCGTCGCTCTTTCCTGTGAGGAACTGTCCCGCTTGTCTCATAGCGAGTGCTGGGTGGATGTCTGCAAAAACTGGGAGGGTGCCTGAACGTCATGAGAATGCGCGCAAAGCATTGGGCAGCCCCGGAGCTGAACGCCTGTCCGTATTTTTACCGAAAACCGGAGCAGTACCTCGGCCGGTGGCACAACCTTTTTGTGCGGGATCAGCCGATCTGCCTGGAACTGGGATGCGGCAAAGGTCTGTTCCTTGCGGGAGCCGCACCCTCTCACCCGCAGATCAATTTTCTCGGGATTGACCTGAAAGACGCCGTCCTCGGGCCCGCCCGGCGAAATATCGAGCAGGCATTTCGAGAAGCCGGACGCCCAGTGGATAACGTGATCCTGACTGCGCTTAACATCGAACAGATTCAATATGCGATGGGGCCGCAGGATGCGGTGGACAGGATTTATATCAATTTCTGCAATCCATGGCCGCGGAAAAAGCACCAGAAGCGCCGCCTGACCCATCCCCGGCAGCTGGAGCATTACCGGCAGATTCTCTCCCCGGGAGGAACGCTGCACTTCAAAACGGACGACAGCGGACTTTACACGGATACCCTGGGATACCTGAAAACTTGCGGATTCGAAATTCTGACTAAAACAGAAGATCTTTATGCCGATTTGCCTGCGGACAATGTACAGACGGAATATGAGAAAATCTTTTTACAGCAAGGGCTTAAAATTAAGGCTTTGACCGCGCGGCTGGCAGCCGGGAATGTTGAGCCGGTAAAAAAGCAGTCATAATCCTGCCCTCCGGTGCTTTCGCTGGAGTGATCTTCGTTTCGCCTTAATATAAGGAAAAGCACTCATCTTTCGCTTCACGCGTTGGATGAGTGCTTTTGTGATTTAGAAAAAGCGATTGTCACCGTGCCGAACAGGTGCCACAAGTCCGCATTCCGCATGGCAAAAAGTCAATTAGAAACCGAAGGAAAATCCCCCGCGGGCCATATGAAACTGGACTTCTATTTTTTCTCAGAGAAAACTGTGTAGCGCCCATAAGGTACAAAGGCCACTTTGGCAGAAGGTCCATACTTCTTTAATAACTCGTCAAAAACATGCTGCGTTTCGTTGGGAGCACTTGCATCCAAACCAACGTCATGGGCCAAGTTCAGATTCTGTTCCAGAGTAATATATTTCGTTTGTTTCCTCACCATAAGCTCATAGACTTTATACCAGATACAGCCCGCCCAAAGTTCCTTTTTATGCGAATAAAAATCTTTCAGCGCCGCCTCCATATTTTTTTCGGTAGGGGGCATGTAGGCTTTCATTAAATCCATCAGGGCAAAACCTTCCCAGGCATGATACCCTGGGCAGGGACTGGCAAAAATGATCGTTCCATCGTCTTTGGTAACTGGATCTACGTTGACAACCGCCCAGCTTGTGTGGAAAAACAGATGGTCTGTCGGAGAAGTTGATCCGCAGATTACAATGTCGGCTTTATCCTCCGGGGCAATTTGATATTGATAGATCTTTTCATACTCTTTCACAGACAGGCGATGCGACTCTTCCGGTTCCCCGGCATTGACAGCCGTTACCTCAAAGCGATTGTTGACGATGACATTAATGCCCATATTGATCCCGCACATATGCAAAGCTTCGTATTTATCCAGCTGCATCGGGGTCTCATTATTTCCCGGCACACAGGTAGGAGCCAAAGACATAATATGATTCATTTCAATCGTTTCATTATTGGCTGTTCCAGGAATCCCCATTCCAG
>DHDF01000064.1:18042-22277 GCA_002399225.1 bacterium UBA4883 | reverse complement strand
ATCACCATTCCAGACCCGCCGTATCCCCACAGCGTAGCTTGAGTGGTTCCAATCGTAACCTTGACGTCTGCTTCAGCGACCCAGCGGTGTACCCAAATTGGAATACCACGTTCTGTTACGCCTTCAAACGCATAGTTGTCTGCTTGAGCCACATCATTGCATGTCACTGCAATCCCGCTCTGAAAGAGTTCGGAACCGATCTTCTCTTTGATTTCATCATCGTCCAGTGACCCTACTTTACCGCTGCCTATGATAATTTTCGGTTCTGCACCCGCTTTGCGCACCATTTCAACCAGAGGGGGTAATAATTGATAGGCCGGGGCCTGCCGAAACTGATTCTCTATCATAAATAATACCGTTTTCTTTCCCCGGATCAGTTCAGAAAACTTTGCACTGTGAATTGGATTTTCGACTGCCTGTAAAACAGCTTTTCCCACATCAGCAACAGCTGGTTGCTCCGGCCTGGCGTACTCCTTGAGAATACAGGTTTCTGGCACTGAAAGTGGAATTGAGACATTCCTGTCCTCTGCCGCTTCAAACGGCACATTTAAAATCTTCATAATTTTACTCCTTTACATGAATCGTCGAATGGCTACGTGTGGGTTGGCAGTTTTCATCCATTTCTAATGGATGAAGGCATACAATTTGTCTAAACCGACTGTAAAAATCATAATGGACTTCGATTCTATTGTCAAGATGATTCGAGAAATATTTCAACATTATCACACTTTGTTTGGTAATGTTGAACGATTGGACCCAAATGAAAACATGCTGGCACCGTATGAAAAGCGATACCAGCACAACTAATTTCTAAAATGGGAACGACTGGATCTTTCCCCGTCGTTTGTGAATTATTCAAAAGGGCTGTTGCAAAAAATTTGCAACAGCCCTTTTTTCTCCGCAGAGCCTCTTTTTTGCCAGGGTCTTATCCGCTGACGCTGATGTTTATCATATAGCTGCCGTAAACCCAGGAACTGGGTGCGCTGCTGATGCTAAACGTCGCGGGCATTTCCGTGTGCCCTGTGAAATTTTCGTTTCCGGAGAGGTCGATCTCCGCCACCAGGTTATTCCCCGTCAGCTTTGCGATTTCTTCTTTCGGACCAACCACGGTGACATCCAGCTCTTTGGTATAGATCTGAGCCTTCTTCCCTGTACCCAGATTCTTCACATTAAAATTTGTAACGGCAATTCTCCGGCTGGAAAGGCCGCTCAGATTCAAAGTGACCTCCGCGGTCGGGATATTACTCAGGTTTCTGCACGTTGAGGGCAAGCTGACATCGGCGTCAAACGAATTGGTGCTGGGACTGATCTTAGCAAAGTCGATCGGGGCCAGGCTGACTTGAGACAGATTCGCCATCACATCCGCCGGACCCGCCACTTCGATGGTCTTCGGATTAATGGAAACCTTTCCGCCGCTCAGGGACAAGCCGGCCGGTTTGTTGGTAAAGGTTGCTGACAGCGGAAGAACACTTCTCGGCAGGACCGGAATGGTCACCTCAACCTGCTTTACACTGAGTGTCAGGCTACTGTCCGTAATTTTGTTCCCGTTAACATCATACAGGACAAGATCCGCTGTGAAATTCTTGGTTTCTTTGAGCGTGTCGGTCACATTATAGCCAAAGGCGACCCGGTTAACCTGCTGAACCTGTTTTTCCGGTCCGGATACCGTAACTGTGTCACTGCTGAGGGTCGGCGCCCCAACAAAGAAAGAAGAGTCTGATTTATAGTTTTTCGGATAGGTAATCGTGCTTTGAATGTCAAAGGTTTTTTCTTTGTAACGGTCAACCACAACAATGGCCTGCTCTGGAGAAATGGAAGACACATCGAAATCCGTCAGATTTCTTTTTTCCGTTTTCTGAGCGGTCAGCGGAAGCGTGTAAGTATTGGGAGAGGAGATGGAACCGGCTGACGGTGCAATCACTTTCAAATCGTCCGCGTTAATCTGATTGACCACCAGGCTATTCCCCTTGATGTAAACCGTCGCCGTTTCGTCGACGGGGCTGAACACCTTAAGACCGCTCGCCTGGGCGGTGTCGGAAAGCGTGATCTCCACCGGGACCTGCGTAATGGCCCGAGGATGATCTTCCGTGTCTGCCGAAGTGACAAAAAGCCATAAAAAGATCGTAAGAACCAGCGAGAAGAAAAAGACAAATTTATTATTGTAAAAAAGACGGTTAAACGAAAATTTTGTTTTTTTCATTGTTTTTTTGCCCTCCGGAAAGAAGAAATCCAGCTTTGCTTCTTTTCTTCAGGTTCCGTGCTTTTGGAAAGTATCAAACTTTCCAGCGCACTGTTCAGTGTTTCCCTAGAATAATTTCTTGTAATGGAACCGTTGATGACAACGGAAATCTGGCCGGTTTCTTCCGAGACCACCACAATCACCGCATCGGAATTTTCACTCATGCCAATCGCCGCGCGGTGCCGCGTCCCCAGCTCAATGCTGACATCGTTGTTATTTTTGGTCAGAGGAAGAATACATCCGGCAGCGTAGATCATGCCGTCGCGGATCACCATCGCTCCGTCGTGCAGCGGGGCTTTGTTGAAAAAAATATTGCAGATCATCTGAACGGAGGGCACCGCCTCGACAATCGTGCCCGTGTCAATGATATCGCCGAGCTTGGTCTTACGCTCAAATACAATCAGCGCTCCGGTTTTCTGCCGCGACATCTGCGCGGCTGCATCGACAACGGCATTGACCGCTTTGCGGTCTTTTTGCAGCTTTGCCGTCTCTTCATCTGAAATAAAACTGAACCCTAGGTTCCAGTTTCTTCCCGTTCCGATTCCGCTGCGGCCGATCTGTTCCAGCGCCCGTCTGATTTCCGGCTGAAAAACGATCAGCAGGGCAATAAAAGCAAATTGAAACAGGTAATTGAGAATGCTCAGCATCAGGGACAGCTTCAGCCAATAGGAGAGGATCCACATGGCCAGCAGCACCAAAATTCCGCGCACCAGCTGTCCCGCCCTTGTCTCACGCACCAGTTTAATGGCGTTATAAATGATAAAGGTGACAAGGATAATATCCAGCGCATCGGCAATTCGGAAACTATGGATCAACTGAAGAAAAGTATTCCATAAGCCGATGATAAATTCCATTCTTTTTCCCTTTCCTGTGTAAACCGGAGCGCCCTGACAGCAAAACGCCGACAGCAATTGCTTATCGGTGGAAACCTCCGGGGCCGGAATTCGATTTTCCGGTCTGTTTCCATTTTACCAATCTATTTTACCAATATATGAGGGCAGAATCAATCTTTTTCTTTTTCATATTCAGTGCATGGAAGCCAGGGCACGCACCAGCTGATCCATTTCTCCTCTGACTGTGAAAACGGAGGGACAAACGCGCACGGCGCCCTGTTCCAGCGTGCCGCAAAACCGGTGGGCAGTGGGTGCGCAGTGCAGACCCGCCCGAACCGCAATACCGCGCTCATTCAGCTTTCTGCCGACCACCTCGCTGGGCTGGTCGCCCACGTTAAAAGACAGCACCGGTGCAAAGTACCTCGGATTCGGTTCCGCGGTGTAAAGCCGGATTTGCTTCATCCCGGACAGACGCCGATACAAATACCGAGTCAGCTCGATTTCATGCTGAAAGATCCGATCCGTCCCGCGTTTTCGGACAAATTCGATCCCGGCCCGCAGCCCGGCGATCCCGGGCATGTTCTGGGTTCCGCTTTCCAGGCGTTCCGGCATGGCCTCCGGCTGCTCCGCCTGGGCAGAGTTGGTCCCGGTCCCTCCTTCAATCACCGTGGCAAGCTCGCTCCCCCTGGTTGTCACCAGCATGCCGGTGCCCATAGGACCGTAAAGCCCCTTATGACCGGCGACACAAAGATAGTCGATTCCGCTGTCTGCCAGATTGATGGGAAGCACTCCCGCGGACTGCGCGCAGTCCACCGCGATCGGAATTCGATATTCATGCGCAAGCGCGGCTATCCGTTCCACCGGAAGCCGGATTCCCCACACATTGGAGGCATGGGTGCAAACGATCAGCCGGGTATTGTCACGGATGGCCTGGCGGAAAGCGTCCACCGTGGCATCATTGTCGCATGGAACCACTTTCGCTTCCGTGACTTCAACTCCGGCCGCAGCGAGCGTATGAAGCGGACGGACCACCGCATTGTGTTCCAGACAGGAAATCACCACATGGTCGCCGGGCTTCAGCACTCCTTTTAAGACATAGTTGACTGCATGGGTACAATTCAGCGTAAAGGCAACACATTCCGGGCCGGGCGCATGAAAAAAAT
>DHDF01000064.1:17095-17925 GCA_002399225.1 bacterium UBA4883 | reverse complement strand
CGGGCCGGGCGCATGAAAAAAATTCGCCGCTGCCGTCCGACAGCGGTAAACTTCCTCTGCGGCGGCAATCGACATATCATGCCCTGCTCTGCCCGGGTTTGCGCCGTACCTGCGAAGAGCCAGCGCCATCGCATTGCGGACTGAATCCGGTTTCGGGTATGTGGTAGCTGCGTTATCCAGATAAATCATACGATGTTCCCTCTTTCCTCGCGTCCGTTTACACGGACCCCGTACTGAAGCAAAATCTGCTCCGCCTCATCGGAATGGTCTGGAACATAGACACAGTACCCGCATCCTCCGTTTTGGTAACTGCCGGGAGCCCGCTCCACCTCGGAACGGATTCCCGCCTGCAGCAGAATATTGCGGCTTTTTATGGCATTTGTGATGGAACCCACAAGAATCAGCGGCTTGCCCACAAGAATCACCCCTCTGTTTTTACTAACAGGATATGCTGTGGGCAGCCATTTGACTATTTCACTTTTCCGTAACTCTTTCTAGAAAATGGAATCGATCAGGCACACCGCCTGGGCTGCGATGCCCTTTCCCTCCCCGGTAAAGCCAAGGCGTTCTTCGGTGGTTGCTTTCACGCTGACACATTCCGCCGGGACGGAACAGGCCGCCGCGATGCGCTGCCGCATCCGCGGCAGGTATGGGTTCAGCTTCGGCGCCTGTGCTACAATTGTGGAATCGATGTTGAGAATTTTGAAATTCTGTTCCTGCAGAAGACTGCAAACCCGTTTTAAAAGGCCGATGCTGTCCGCGTCCAGAAAAGCGGGATCGCTGTCCGGAAACTGCGCGCCGATGTCTCCCAGCGCCGCCGCGCCGAGCAG
>DHDF01000064.1:14921-16979 GCA_002399225.1 bacterium UBA4883 | reverse complement strand
AGCGCCGCCGCGCCGAGCAGCGCATCCATAATGGCATGAACTAGCACATCCGCGTCGGAGTGACCGAGAAGTCCCTTCTCACACGGAATCTCAACGCCGCCTAAAACCAGCCGGCGCCCCGGCACCAAGCGGTGAACGTCGTAGCCCTGCCCAACCCTCATGGATTTCCATTCCTTTTTTGCAGAATTGCCTCCGCAAGCGCCAGGTCTTCGGAGGTCGTAAGCTTGAGATTTTCATAGTTGCCCCGGCACAGATGAACCGGGGCCCCCAGCCGCTCGATCAGCTGGCAGTCATCCGTGTAATCTTTTTCCTCCGCCTGTGCCGCCGCAAGCGCTTTTCGGTAAAGAGACAGTTCAAACGTCTGCGGCGTCTGCACAGTCCACAGCCCGTCGCGGGACGGGGTGGAGCAGACCCATCCAAGGGAATCTGCCCTTTTTACGGTGTTTTTCAGCGGCACCGCCAGCGCGGAGGCTCCGGTGCGGAAAGCGTCCCGCACACAGGCGTCGATTTCTTCCGGCATCACAAGCGGCCGCGCGCCGTCATGGACGGCGACATAGCCGGTTCCGGGAGGAAGCGCCCTCACTCCCGCAAAGACAGACTCCTGCCTGGAATTTCCCCCTGGAACAACCGCAGCCACTTTCCGGATTTCATAGCGGCCGACGCAGTCCCGCATCTTTTCCGATTCTTCCGCGCGGCAGACCAACACAACCTGCTCAATCGACCGCGCGTCGTCAAACGCCCGCAGAGTCCAAATGATGGCCGGGATGCCCAAGAGCGGCAAAAACTGTTTGGAGATCCCGCCGCCCATCCGGGAGGACCGGCCGGCGGCAACAATGACCGCGCGGCATTTGCCAGCCGTATCAAATTTCATCCGAGTCTTCCTCCCAACAAAATCTTTCCCCAATTATAAGTGATGATGCCCGTTTCCGCAAGGTTCTCATCGGAATACAAAAGCGGTTGAAAATTGCTATTAAAAAAGGTATGATAGTAAAAAACGGAAATGGTGAAAAGGTATGCGTGAATTAAAGGCAAAGCATGTTTCTGATTCCGAGACAGAGCAGATTCAACCTGTTTTTTATTCCCAGCTGAATGCGCAGAAGCGCCTGTTCGGCGGGGAGCTTGTCTCCTGGATCGACGTAGTGGCGGGCACCGTCGCCCGCAGGCATTCCGCGCACAATGTTACCACGGCAGAAATTGACAACCTTCAGTTTAAACTTCCGGTGTTCGCAAACAGCGTTGTGGTCCTTCATGGAAAGCTGACCTATGTCGGCCACACCTCCATGGAAGTGCGCGTAGACAGCTATGTGGAGGAACTCTCCGACGAGCGCAAGCTGGTGAATACCGCCTACCTGGTTCTGGTGGCACTGGACGAAAACGGAAAGCCGACCCGTGTACCTGAGCTGATCTGCGACACCCCGGCAGAGAAAGCAGAGTGGGAAGCCGGCCGCAAGCGGCGCGCCCTGCGGGACCAGCGCAAACGGGAATCCTTTTGAAAAAACGCCCCGGAGCGCCGGAGCGTTTTTTGATCTGCCCGAAAAGGCACGGAGACGATCTGTCAGTTGATACATCCCCGAAGTTTCATTCTGGCACGCTGAAGCGCATTGTCGGTCGCCTTCGGCGTAATGGCCAGTCTTTCCGCGATTTCGGCATAGCTGTACCCGCCCAGATACAGCCGCAAAACGCGCAGTTCCCGCTCCGAAAGGACGGACCGGATCTTGTCCCACATCTGCCCGATCCTCTCACTGTTTGTCAGCAGGGCTTCCGGATCCCACCCGCCGGACTGCGCTTCCAGCCCGGGATGCCCACCGTCGTTCAGGGAAACAGAGTTGCTCAGCGGCTCATTTTTCCGGCTCAGCGCAGAGCGATAAGCCATAATGATACGGTTGGCAATGCAGATCCCCGCATAAGTCTTAAAGGCAGCCCCATTGGAAGCGCTGTATGCACACGCCGCATGGAAAAGCCCGACCAGCCCTTCCTGGCACAAGTCGTCTGTCTCCAGCCGGGCGGAATGGAACGGTGCCGCCTTATAGCGGATCAGCGACATGTACCGCGCCGTCA
>DHDF01000064.1:13676-14785 GCA_002399225.1 bacterium UBA4883 | reverse complement strand
CAGCGACATGTACCGCGCCGTCAGTTCAGCAAAAGCATCCGAATCGCCTTTTCTTACAAGTGCGGCCAACTGGCTGTCTGTAAAATTGGTAAGTTGGGTACAGTTTGAAACTGCCAAGACAAAACACCTCATGATGTTATACGATCCTATGATCTCATCATACCTTACACCGGTCAATCTGTCAATGGAGTTTTGTGGGTTTCCCGTTCCATAAAAGAATTCCATTGCAGAGTTAAGTCGAAAAAGGTATAATAAAAATATAATGTTCCAAAACATCCTGGAGAGGGGGAATTGGGGATGGTTTCCCATATCTACAGCATGGGCCTGTATGGCATGGAGGCTTTTCCCGTAGAGGTAGAAGCGGATCTTTCCTCCGGGCTCCCATCCTTTGAAGTGGTCGGGCTTCCCGGTACAGCGGTTAAAGAATCCCGCGACCGGGTCAGGGCCGCCATGAAAAACTGTGGATTCGACTTCCCTGTCAGCAAGATTACCGTAAACCTGGCCCCAGCCGACAAGCGCAAGGAAGGTCCCCTTTACGACCTGCCGCTGCTAATCGCCCTGCTGAAAGCCAGCGGGCAGCTGGACGCAGACCTGGACGGAAGCGTTTTCGTCGGCGAGATCTCTCTGACTGGGCAGGTGCGGCCGGTCCGCGGGGTACTGCCAATGGCAATCCAAGTGCGCAAGGCCGGACTCAGCCGCTTTTTTGTCCCGAGGCAAAATGCCGCGGAAGGATCGGTGGTCCGCGGCATCACGGTTTATCCGGTAACGGATTTACCGGAATTGCTGCAGCACCTGAACGGCGGTGCGCAGATCGCCCCGGCAGAGCCAAGCGAAGCAGAAACAGAATCCGCGCCGGGCGGCCCGGATTTCGCCGATGTCCGCGGCCAGCAAGAAGCCAAGCGCGCCCTTGAGATTGCCGCTGCCGGCGGCCACAATGCCCTGCTGATCGGTCCGCCGGGTTCCGGCAAGAGCATGCTGGCCCGCCGCCTTCCCTCCATCCTCCCGGAAATGACGTTTGAGGAAACCATTGAAACTACGAAGATCCACTCCATCGCCGGGATTCTTCCCCCCGGTACCTCACTGGTGCGCACCCGGCCGTTCCGCGCGCC
>DHDF01000064.1:12959-13468 GCA_002399225.1 bacterium UBA4883 | reverse complement strand
GAAATTTCGCTTGCCCACAACGGCGTGCTCTTTCTCGATGAACTTCCCGAATTTTCGCGCAGTGCGATGGAAGTGCTTCGCCAGCCGATTGAAAACGGTACCGTGACGATCTCCCGGGTCAGCGGTACGGTCAGCTATCCCTGTTCCGTTATGTTCATCGCCGCGATGAATCCTTGCCCATGCGGTTACTTTGGGCATCCGACACGGCGCTGCACCTGCACGCCTCAGGCGGTCTCGCGCTATTTGGCGCGGGTTTCCGGTCCGCTGCTCGACCGCCTTGATCTGCACATTGAGGTCCCGCCGGTCGATTTTGAGCAACTGGATTCGATTGGGAAGGAAGAGAGTTCCGAATCCATCCGCCGCAGGGTCAACGCGGCGCGCCGGATCCAGAACGAGCGCTTTCGCGGCACGGGCATTTCCTGCAACGCCAGAATCGGTCCGGAACGCCTGCATGATTTCTGCCGGTTGAGCGACTCAGGCCGCAACCTTCTGAAAAAAGCGTTCGACCG
>DHDF01000064.1:9699-12820 GCA_002399225.1 bacterium UBA4883 | reverse complement strand
CTTCTGAAAAAAGCGTTCGACCGGCTGGGACTTTCCGCGCGTGCCTATGACAGGATTCTGAAAGTATGCCGCACCATCGCCGATCTGGACGGAAGTGAAACCATCGAGTCGGCCCATGTTGCGGAGGCGGTACAGTACCGTACGCTGGACCGCAAATACTGGCTGAAAGAGCTTTAGGGAAGGCAATCTAAGGACAAAGAAAGACCATTAGGAAAAGGGTGTCTGCAAAACTAAGTTTTGCAGACACCCTTTCTGAATGTTTAAAAGTACGAATTAAAATCTGCCCGTGGAAATCACGGCAGTGACAAAGCCGAATTCGGATAGCCATAACCGTATTTATTGTAGCGCACCGCGCTGTAATCACCGTAATTATATACGTTAGCCTCTCCGAGGCGGCGATAGAACAGACCTGTGTAGAACTTTCCGCCCGCTTGATTCCAGAGGATCAGTTCCGTGCCAAATGCATAGGCGTTCGTATAGGCAAGATCATGGACCAAAGAAGCGGAATTTGTCAGGCCGACATAGCCGGAGTTAACCCAGCCAGATGTGCCGTTTGCCAAGCTCACCTGATACCACCCGTTTTTCTTGTCGGAAAAATCCCCGCCCGTTACGGTAATAGAAGTCCCTGCCGTGACCGAAGCGACCTGACTCGACATGGCGCCCTTTGCACTTCGCACCTGCGTGTCATTGGTGACCGTTGCGGCATAGGTTGCTCCTGAGGAAAAATCAGGCGGGCGGACCGCATTCTTCATAATCTTGATAAAGTCCTTTTCCGTCGAACTGTTAAAATACCCGGCACCGACATTGTAGGCAAAACTGATCAGGCAGTCAGCCTGGTATTGGTTCATCAGAAATTTGTCGTTCCGGATCATTTTATTCAGTTCCGAAGTATAGGAAGAGCTGTTGATCTTATTCACCATCATCGACCAGGCCTCCGTCTGGCTCATCCCGTTGTAAAATTCGGCATTGGCTCCCAGTGTGCAGCCATAGCCGATGGTCGGGACCTGACTGGAAGACATCGTATCCGCATAAACGCAGGCCCGGTATCCTTCCCATTTGGAAATCAGACGGATCATATCGTCACTGACCCTGCGGTCTTCGGAAGTCGTCGCGGATTTGTCGTTCTGCTTTGTGATGTAAGCACTCGTGGTAAACCCCGCAGTGCTATAGGTGCCCCCGGAGCGCGACTGCGCCAGCACGGTATAATTGCCTGCCTGAGTAAAGGACGTAGCGCCCGCCCACTTTTTCGTCGTCACTCCGTTCGCGGTTTCCTGCGTGCAGCCGCTTGCCGTAACCGTAACTTTCGTTCCGTCCGGCTGGGTTACGAGAAAGCGGACCCCGTCGCGGTCGGTATTCGTCACCGCGGTCAGCGTCACCGTTTCCCCCGGCCCCGCGATATTCGGCGAGGCATATGCCGTGCGCACCGGTTCCGCATCTGAGACCGTCACGCTGCACGACGCCGTCGCGGAGCCGGATTTTGCGGTGATGACTGCGCTCCCCTTGGTAACGGCGCTCACATATCCGTTTACGACCGTCACAGCGGAAGGATTGCTGCTCGTCCAAGTGACATTCGCACCGCTCGGGTTGGTCGTGGCTTTCAGGTACAGCGTTTTCCCGGCCGGTACGGTCTGGGCCCCGGAAGAGATGGAAAGCGCCGAAGCGGACGTTGAATTCCCGGAACCGGTGCTTCCGCCCGACGAAGTCCCGTTCGAATAATGGATCGTCACATAGTCGGTGCTGACATAGCCCGTCTTGCCGTCAGCCGTCTGCACTTTGACCCATCCGGAGGCCGGCGCGCTCTGCACCTGAAGGTTTGCGCCTCTGACAAGGTTTGCCAGAATCTTGCTCGTTGTATTCGGCTGCTCCCGCAAATGGAGAACATCGGCGGTCACGGTTGCACCCGTAATACCGGAAGTGCCGGAAGTTGAACCGCTTTCGGCGTCATTTTTTTTGTAGGAAGAGGAGGTCCCCGAAGAAGGACTGGAAGAAGAGGAAGATGGAGCGGAAGAAGAACCCGTTCCCTGACTCTGTCCGGTTCCTCCGCTGACAGTGACATATTTGCGGCTGCACCAACCCTGCACGCCGCTTTGCGTGCGGACCTTGACCCAGTCGGCGTTGGAATTGTCCAGCACCGTCACGGTGACTCCCTTGCTCATGGTAAGAAGGACCTTGTTGCTCATCCCGGCTCCCGTGCGCAGATTTAAGTAGTCGACGGTCTTTGCCGTTGCGGAAGAGACGGAAGAGCCAGACCCCGAAGAGGAAGAAGGCGGCTGAGACACAGCGCCTGAAACCGTTACATATTTGCGGCTACACCAGCCTTGCATACCGCTTTGCGTCTGAACCTTGACCCAGCCGGAATTGGAATTATCCAAGACCTTGACGCAAGTTCCCCTAGCGAGAACCGACAGAATTTTTCCGCTCATTGAGGACGCCTGACGAAGATTTAAGTTATCCGTCGTCTTGGCGGTCACAGCGGAAGAGGAAGCGCTTTGCCCGGAAGCGGAAGAAAAGCTGAGGTACTGCTTAAAGCAGTAGCCCGTCTTGCCGTCGGAGGTTTTGACCTTCGCCCACTGCGCATCCGAATTGTCAAGGATGGTCACCGGTGCGTTTTTGGCAAGGGTCAGAATCACTTTCGTGTTGGTCCCGGCCCCCTGCCTCAGGTTTAAGTAATCGACGGTTCTGGCCGCTACCGCCGCTGCCGAACCCGCAACTGCCGGAAAGGAGAGTAAAATACAGCACCCGGCACAGAAAGCAGAAACCGTTCTTTTCAAAGAATCAATTTTTTTCATTTCATTCACTCCAACGTTGCCTGCGATATTCGATGTAAAAAGTTTTACAGATCTCTTCAATTTATGGCAAATTCTTTCTTGATTATAAACTATAATATGGCAGTTAGCAACCTTTTCAGCCATTTTTCATCCAGCTCCCGCAAAATGCCTGAACTCATAAAACAGTACAAGCCCGCAGCCCCCTTTTAAAGGGCTGCGGGCTGTCTTTTCAAAGAAACTGCAGCCGCTTTGTCTGCGGCGTTTTTTTCAGTCGGACTTCAGTTGAAACTGCTGAAGCAAGCTGTTCATCATCTGCGTGTTGCTGCTGAGTTCCTCGCTGGCCGCGGCGCTCT
>DHDF01000064.1:601-9576 GCA_002399225.1 bacterium UBA4883 | reverse complement strand
TTCCTCGCTGGCCGCGGCGCTCTGTTCCGCCGTTGCGGAATTGGTTTGAATCACCGACGAAATCTGACCGACATTCTGCATCACTTGTTCCACGGAATCCGCCTGCTGATTGGAAGACTGTGAAATCAACCGAAGCAGTTCCGAAGTCTGCTGGGTGCTCCCGATGACGGCTTCAAGGGTCTCGGCAGTGGCTGCGGCGATCCGGTTTCCGGACTCCACTTTCCGATTCGACTGTTCAATCAGCTGAGCGGTGTCTTTCGCCGCCTGCGCGCACTTGGTTGCCAGGCTTCTCACCTCATCCGCAACAACGGAAAAACCTCTTCCCGCTTCTCCGGCCCGGGCTGCTTCCACTGCGGCGTTCAGCGCCAAAAGATTGGTCTGAAAAGCAATATCGTCAATGGTATAAATAATCTTTCCAATCTTCTGGGAAGAACTCTCAATTTCAGCCATCGCCCCCACAAGCTGTTTCATCTGGGCCTCGCCGCTCGCCACTTCCTTGACTGCCCGGTTTGAAGTCTGGCTGACGGCGGTCGCATGCTCTGCATTTTCTTTCGCCTCTTCCGAAATTTCCCGAATGGAACCGGAAAGCAGCTCAACCGAGCTGGCCTGTTCCGTGGAGCCCTGCGCCAGGATCTGTGCGCCGTTTGCAAGCTCTGAAGAGCCGGAGGCCACCTGGCTGGCAGATTGACTGATCTGATTCAGCGCCCGGCTCAGATCGGCCGAAATCTTATGGATGGAATCTTTAATTGGCTGCAGGTCGCCGCAATAGTCGACTTTGATCCAGTGCGTGAAGTCTCCTTCCGCCATCCTGCCAAGCTGCAGGGTGATGTCCTTGATGACGCCGTGCAAAACCTCAATCGTCTTTCCGGTCGCCGCGGCCAGGGCGCCCGTTTCATCCGCATTGCTGATCTGTGGAACCGGCGTATGAAGATCGCCGCCGGAAAGCTGCTCCATCCGCCGCGTGACCTTTTCAATCGGTTCGGTTACGGATTTTGCAATTTTGACCATCAGGAACATGCCGAGAAGCAGCAGCAGCAAGCTGGAGCCGGCCATAACCCCCAGTGCAAAGAGCCTGTCCTGCATATACTGTCTGTCCATGGCATTGAGGTCAACCTGATAAACTCCCGTGCTGATATTCCAGTCGTAGGGAGCAAATTTTTCCGTATAGGTTCGTTTTTCGTAAACGCCCTGCGCTCCCGGCTTGGTAAAGTAGAAATTGCTGAAACCCCCGCCGCTTTTTGCTCCCGCGGCGATCAGCATTTGAATGTAATAATTTCCCTTTAAGTCCTTTTCGCTGTACCGCTGTTTTCCCTCATACTGGGAATTCATATGGACCGCACAGATCCCGTTGCTTTGGTCTGCCCAGAAATAGCCATCCCCATTGTCGTACCGCGTGTCCCGGACCAAGGTCTTTGCAAGATCCATCTCCTGCTGTTTTGAGATTTTCCCATCCGCAAAGCGCTTGTGGAGAATCCCCAGCTGCGACACAATACTCTCCACCTCGGATTTGATCATCTGATCCGAGCTACTTGCCGCCGCATTTATGGTCGTGCTGTACGCCCGGGTCAGACTGATATAAGAAATTACCGACTGCACCAGAACCATAACCAAGATCAGGCATCCCACCGCCAGAATCAATTTCTTCCTCAGCCGGAATTTGACATGTTTTTTCTCTGCCGCCGTACCCTTCATGCCCTTTTTTCGCTCCCTTAATACTATTATAGACATATTAATAATTAATTAATAATTACCTATAATATAGCATCCGCGAAAAAGGGAGTCAATTGCCATATTATGCAGATTTATGCTGAAAATATGTTAAATTTTGGGTTGGAATCTTCTTCCGCTGCCGTCAGTTTTCCATTCAGACTCGGTTTCTCCCCACGATTTCTTTCGGCATAAGCCGTTTTTAGGATTCTCTTAAGAAAAAACATAGCCGGACCGCTTCCCAAAATCCGGCGGGAAGCGGTCCGGCTGCGCGGTTTCTTTTACAGGTCGAATACGTTCAGCCCTGTTTCAGCATCACGGTACCTTCCCATGGAGCCATTCAGAATATGAATAAAGATCTCACCGGTTCCGCTGATAACGGCCTCATTCAAGTGACCGCCGACCACGCGTCCGTCCGACATGGCAAAATTAGCATGCAAATGCAGATAAACTTTTCCATCCACTTCCGTTACATTCCCGGTCAGTGAGGTGAGTTCCATCTCCCCGTCGAATGTGTTCGAACAGTATTTCTGTTCCGCCACCTTGTAAAGGCCGATTACGGCATGGCTGACGGCGCCGATGCCCACGATGGAACCAAGTTTTACTTTTTCCTGTTCACAGGCGTCTTTGATCTCCGTCACCAGTTCTTCCCCGCGATCAGGGCGCACAACCAAAGTATCTCCAAATCTTTTACACTTCATAAAAGTTCTCCTTCTCGAGGTTCATTTTCGATGCAGGCCGTCCAGCCCGATATCTTCCTTCAGCAGTCCGCCGCTTGTCACCGCGCCGCTGCCGAACCGGCCGCGGATGCGATCCACCGCCGTCTCCAGGCGCTCTTCCCTTTCCGGGTCCGACGCTTCTTCTCCGCCGAAAAAGCTGAGTTGGCCGCCCGGCGCGTCATTCGAAACCAGGCCTGTTCCGGAAAGGGAAAGCATCCGAATCGGCGTGCCCGGATTCCAGCAGCTTTCCACCAGTTCCCAGCCCGCTGCGGCCAGCCGCTTTGACAGATGAGTCGGGGCGGTAAGGGTTTTCTGCCGGGTTCTGTAACGGAACGACGGGTCCTTGACGCCGACCTGAACCACCCAGCATTTCAAGTCCTGCCGGCGCAGACGGGAAGCGACGCTGTCGGCAAGGGCCTGCACGGCTTTGCGGAGGTCTTCCTGCCCGCTCAGATCGCGCCGGAACGTGACGTTGTTGCCGATGCTTTTAACGGCGCGCACCGCTGCATCGTTCGCAACAGGGCTTTCATCCCTGCCGTTCGCATAGCCGTAAAGCTGAGTTCCGGCCTTTCCCAGGCGGGACGATAAAAGCTCCGGGCAGCACTGAGCCAGATCCCCTATGGTATGAATTCCCAGCCCGGATAAAGTCTGCACCGCCTTTTTCCCGCAGAACATCAAATCTCCGACCGGCAGCGGCCAGACGATTTCTTTGTAGTTCCCGCGGCCGATAACCGTCGTCGCATCCGGTTTTTTATAGTCGCTGCCGAGTTTTGCAAAGATCTTGTTAAACGATACGCCGACCGAAATCGTGATCCCGACCTCGCGGCGGACCGTTTCGCGCAGCCTGTCGGCAATCTGTTTTCCGTCTCCAAACAGGGCCCGGCTTCCGGTCACGTCCAGCCAGCTTTCGTCAATGCTGAACGGTTCCACCTGATCTGTAACCCGCCGGTAAATCCCGTTAATCTGCCGGGAAATGCGCCGATATTCCTGAAAGCGGGGAGCGGCCAGCACCAGTTGCGGGCATTTCCGCTTCGCCTGCCAGATGGTTTCAGCAGTGCGAATCCCATAGGCTTTGGCAGGCTCGTTTTTTGCCAGAATAATGCCGTGTCTGCTGTCCGGATCGCCGCAGACCGCCATCGGGACGAGGCGAAGCTCGGGGTGCAGCAAACACTCTACAGACGCGAAAAATCCGTTGCAGTCGCAGTGCAAAATTGTCCGTTCCATCCTGCCTTTCCTCCGCTGTTGAAGGTCACCCGCCTTAAGGAACAACCCGGTCAGGGCTTTTCCTGTGCGTGAACCGGAGCCACGCTCTTTCTCCTGGCTAAGCTCCGCTTTTTCATTATAACATCGCGGAAAACGGAGTACAAGGACAGGACGGATTTCTTGACAGAGACACGCGCAAAGCCTATACTCTATTTTAAAATTTAGGAATGGGAAGCGATGAACAATGCAGGGAATCAAAGAAAGGATTTCCGCCCTGCGGGCAGGAATGGAAGAAAACGGCCTCGCGGCCTATGTGATCCCCTCTTCGGATCCACACATGGGGGAATACGTGCCGGAGTTCTGGCAGGCGAGAAAATATTTTTCGGGTTTTACGGGCTCGGCCGGGACTCTTGTGGCCCTGCGCGGCCGGTGCGGACTTTGGACGGACGGGCGGTATTTCATTCAGGCGGAGCGGCAGCTTGCCGGAAGCGGAATCGAACTGTTCCGGATGGGGATAAAAGGCGTACCGGCCTGGCCGGAATTTCTGGCGGAAACCATGCAGAAGGGCGACACGGTTGGTTTTGACGGGCGGATGCTTTCGGCAGCGGATGTGGAAACGATGAAAAAGAAATTTGAGAAGAAGGGGATCCGGATCCGCTCCGCAGACCTGATCTCCCCTCTCTGGAAAGAGCGCCCTCTCCCGCCGGCAACCAGAGTCTTTCTGCACGGGGAAGAATACGCCGGCCTTTCCTGCGCACAAAAGCTCGGGCAGGTTCGTGCGGAGTTAAAACGGCGCGGGGCGGACGGCCAGATCTACTCAAGGCTGGGATGTGTCGCATGGCTGTGCAACATCCGCGCTTCCGATATTGCCTATAACCCTGTGGCGGTATCTTACGCGGCGGTCTTTCAGGATTCCGCCGTGCTGTTCATCGACTCTTCCCGGCTGGAACCCGGGGTGGCGGAGTATTTGCAGCAAAACGGCGTCACGCTGCGCAGATATGAAGGAATCGGCCCCTTTCTGAAAAATCAAAGTAAGCAGAAAACGATTCTGGTCGATCCGGAAGGCATAAATTATGGGCTGTATCGGATCCTGAAGAAAAACCCGCTTTACACAATTCAAAAGGGCCCCGACCTTGTCCTCTGGATGAAAGCCGTAAAGAACAAGACGGAAATTAAAAATTTCCGTCTTGCCCACCTGCGCGACGGCTGCGCGATGGCGGAATTCTGCGCGGATTTGGAACAGCGCCTGGACCGGGGCGAATCCGTGACGGAATGCACGGTCTGCGACCTTCTTCGGGAATCCAGAGCCCGGCAGAAGCACAACTTCGGTGAAAGCTTCGCCACCATCGCCGCCTACCGCGAAAACGCCGCCATGATGCACTATTCCCCGAAACCTGGGTCCTGCAAAAAGTTGGAAAAGAGCGGCCTGCTTTTAATTGACAGCGGCGGCCAGTATCCGGAAGGCACCACCGACATTACGCGCACTTTCGCCCTGGGCCCGGTGACGGAAGAAGAAAAGAAACACTACACTTGGGTCCTGAAAGCCCACATTGCTCTGGCAACAGCCGTCTTTCTTGAAGGAACGACCGACGGGAACCTTGACATGGTCTGCCGCGGCAAAATTCAGAAGCACGGCCTCGATTACCGCTGCGGAACCGGGCATGGCGTCGGCATGTTCGGCGGTGTTCACGAAGGGCCGCAGAGCATCCGTCCAAAGAATCACGTCATCTTGCGCAGCGGCATGACCGTCACCGACGAGCCCGGCATTTACGAAGAGGGAAAACATGGCATCCGCACGGAAAATCTGCTGCTGGTCACCGACGCGATGGAAAACGAATACGGGCATTTCCTGCGTTTTGAAATTCTGACCTGCTTCCCGATTGACACCGCGCCGCTTCTGCCGGAACTGCTGACCCGGGAAGAAATTGCCTGGCTGAACGAATACCACAGCCGCGTGTACCGGGCCTTGTCGCCGCTGCTTTCCGGCGAAGCCAGGAAATGGCTGCGGCGGAAAACGCTTCCGCTGGTCGTCTGAACCGTGCCGCCCCCGCCGGCGCAGAATGTAACTGGCACAAAAAAAGCCTTCCGCTTTTGCGGAGGGCTTTTTTGAGTCACAGGAATCAATCATAATGAGCGCCTTTTTCCAATATTGTTTTGCAGGGGGCGATTTTCTATGGAAGACGGCGGAAAACGGGTCCGCAAAGATCGGCGCAGCTTCTGGAACTCTCTTTTCATCTGCCTGCTGGTTCCGGTTTTGGTCCTGCTTCCGGCAGCAGGATGCCGGCAAAACGCGCTGGTCATAACAGAAGATGAAGATACCGTTACCGCCGTAGCGCTTAAAAAAGGGAAAAAAATTTTGCCGGTCGAAAATATCCAGCAGCTGCCGGAACAGCCGTCGGGGTGTGAAATCACCTCGGCGACAATCGTTCTGAATTATCTGGGCTGCAAGGTCAGCAAAACGGAACTTGCGGACTGCTTTCCGATCGGCGGCAATCCTCACCGCTCCGGTGCCATCTTCATCGGGCCGAACCCATGGAAAGTGTTTGCAGGCAGCCCGACCGGCCAAGGGTACGGCTGTTTTGCGCCGGTGGTGACCCAGGCACTGAACCGCTATTTCGCTTTGGCAGGTTCTCCTCTTCACGCCGCCAACCTGAGCGGAACGAAAGCCTCTGATTTAACGGATTTCATTGACGCGGGGAGCCCCGTGATCATCTGGGCCACAATTTCAATGAAGGAACCATACCTGGGAGACAGCTGGTTTCTGGAGGACACGGGCGAATACTTCCGCTGGCCCGCGCGGGAACACTGCCTTGTTTTGATCGGATATGCGGGGAGCGATGCGGTTTTCAGCGATCCGCTCGATCCGCAGGGCACGGTCCGTTACGATTTTTCGCTGTTTGAAAAGCGGTACCGCCAGCTTTCCTGCCAGGCGATCGTCGTGGAATGAAAGGGGTCACAGCAGCCTGGTTTCATTGATGATCAATTCAAACTGCAGACCTAGGTAACGCGCCGCCTGCCGGCAGAGGACCATGCGCGTCATAAAAATTTCAAAGTATTCCATCACGGGGCAAATGCTGGTGTCAATTGTAATATCCAGCGTTGCGGTTTTCCGCTCCGGATCGATGACCGTTGAAGCATGTTCCACCGCATAATTGACGCGGTCATGAATATCCGCCTTGACGGTTTCTCGGTCGCGGACGCGGGTTCTGCGGACGTCGCCCTTGTCGGAAAGGATCAGCGCGGCGGCAATCGGGCTGACCGCTGCGGCCGTGCCCTCGTCGTGATTTCCAATTGCGGCTACGATCAGCGCGACTTCCGACGGCGGCATATTCAGCCGGTTCAAAACATCAAAGGCCATCAGCGCGCCGCTGTGCGCATGGTTGTAACGGTTGACCACATTTCCAATATCGTGCATATAGCCCGCAATCCGCGCGAGCTCGCAGGTGCGGTCGTCATAACCGAGCTGCTGAAGAATATTTCCCGCATAATTCGCCGATCGCTTTGCATGGGGAAACCCATGTTCGGTAAACCCGATTTCTCCCAGGTTATGATTGCCGGTCTCGATATATGCTTTGATTTCTTCGTTCTTTAAGATTTCCTCATAAGTAACGTGATTGTATTTTTGCATTCATTTCCTCCGTCAAGCCGTAAAGATACGGTACATGGCCTCCAGGCAAATCTGAGCATGAACCATAAACCGATTGATATCAATATTCTCGTTGGTATTGTGCAGGTGGCGATCCGGCTCGTCCGGGAAAAACGGTCCAAACGCAACCGCCCTGCCCTTCATAGCGCGCGCATAGGTCCCTCCGCCCGTGGCATACAGCTTCGCCGGCTCTCCGGTAATGGACTGATAAGCTTCCTGAAGCAGAGAGATCAGGCGGCTGTCTCCCGGTAGATAAAGGGGAGCCGAATTCTCGAGAAGTTCTGCGGAACCGCCGGCCTTTTCCGCCCGGCGCTTGATTTCTCCAAAAATATTCTCTCCGTCCGACGTGACAGGATAGCGGATATCGAGCCCCGCTCTGGCACAGTCTGCGCCGACGCGGACAATCCCCAGATTCAGGGTCAGCGGACCGGATTCCCGGTCGCTCTGATTGATGCCGAATCCGGAACCATCATAGTGAAATCCGACGGCACGGTCTAGAAAGGAGAGAAAAGCACCGAGTTCCTCAGGGGAAAACACACCCGACAGGAAGCGGATCAATGCCGCTGCAGCATTAAATCCCTCCTGAGGCTGCATGGCGTGGGAGGCTTTCCCTTTCGACCGGACCCGCACTCCGCCCGGGACCGGTTCAAAGGAAAAACTGCCTTCGGCTGTCTCGGCAGCCTTTTTCAGTTCCTCCGTTTTTCTGCCGGAACAGTTCAGCACGGCCTGCGCCTGATCCGGCACGGCATTATAGACTATCCCCGCCTGGAATTCTTTTACGACGCCGGAATCTGCTTTGTCAAAATGAAGATCCAGACGAAGGATCCCCTTTTCCCGGTTGCAAATCCCGTAATCGGAGTCCGGGGTAAACCCCATCGTCGGCATTTCTTCCTTTTGAAAATAATATTTCAGATCCTCCATGCCGGTCTCTTCCCCCGCGCCGAAGATGACGCGCAGACGGCGGTTACCCCGGACCCCAGCGTCTTTCAGGGCTTTGAGACAATACAGGGCAACGACGGCGGCTCCTTTGTCATCTGCCGCTCCGCGCCCAAAATAAAGATTTCCCTTTTTCGTCAGGGTAAACGGATCGCTGTCCCAGCCCTCTCCCGCCGGAACGACGTCGATATGCGCGACCACGGCGGCGATTTCATCGCCGGAGCCATACTCCGCATGCCCCGCATAGTTGTCTACATTTTTTGCGGTCAGCCCCATCTCTTCCGCTCGACCGAGCATCATGCCAAGCGCTCTGGCGGGTTCCGGCCCGAACGGTTTCCCCGCCTGCGCATCTCCCCGCACGGAAGGAACGGCAACCAGGCTGGCCAAATCCTTTAAAATTGCTTCCCGATATTTTAAAATTTCGGTTCCGAATGCCACTAAAATCGAACCTCCTCAATGATTTATTTCTTATTATATCACAGAGAGCAAAAGAAAAAAGCAGGATTTCTTTACAGATGCAAAGAATAAAAGTTCGCCTTCTGCAAACAATTTTCGCAGGAGGCGGAAACATGAAAAAAAGAGTTTCCCTATTTACAGCAGGAGGCGTTCTTTATCCTCTTCTGGAAATTATCTGCCGCGGCCACAGCGACTTTTCCATGGCGGTAGCCGGCGGTGTCTGTCTGTGCCTGATTGACCGAATTTGTAACTGCCGTATGAAATTTCAGCCGCTGGCAGTCAGATGCGCAGCGGGTTCCGTCATCATT
>DHDF01000064.1:0-426 GCA_002399225.1 bacterium UBA4883 | reverse complement strand
CATCGGTGGAATTTGCAACAGGGATCTTCGTTAATCTGGTTTTGAAACTGAATGTCTGGGACTATTCACAGCTTCCCATGAATTTCATGGGACAGATCTGCGTCCCCTTTTCCCTTTTGTGGAGCCTTTTGACCATACCGGCCATGCAGCTGGGCAGGTTCTACGATTTTCTGTCCAGTAAAGTATCCGCACGGTTCAGGAAAGAGCCAGAGTTATCCCGCGCCATGCGAGAATAAAACGATCTTCTGTTCTGAAAAAAATGATTCCTCTGCCGAATGGCTGCGTCAGGACGGCAGGGGAATTTTTACATTGATTTTTTCTGCCTTTTTTATTTTTTCATTGACAGGATACCTCATCCTATGATATGATTATATTCGCACTTGCGAGGGATACTCACCCAAAATATGGAGAGGTGTCCGAGTGGTT
>DHDF01000086.1:21151-21281 GCA_002399225.1 bacterium UBA4883 | reverse complement strand
TCTTTTCCTTCATATTGTAATAAGAATCTTTGATTTTTAATTCAAAAGTGCCGGCGCCGTATTTTTGATTCAGATAGTCCGCGATCCGGCGGACGGTTTCTTTACGGGCCTCGAATTTTGCGCGGTCGTG
>DHDF01000086.1:17722-20943 GCA_002399225.1 bacterium UBA4883 | reverse complement strand
CGGTCGTGGTCGCGGATGATATACCGCAGCTCGGCGTTTTCCACGCTGCCGGCCATTCGGATCAGGTGGTAAAATCCCTCGTAGCCCTCGGTGTGTTCCGGCGTCTCTGCCGCCGGCAGCATCGAATGGAATTCCACGGCGCACTGCGCGGCGTTTATCATTTTATTTTTTGCGTCGCCCGGGTGAACGCCCCGGCCGCGGATGGAAACGACGGCCCCGGCCGCGTTGAAGTTTTCATATTCCAGATTTCCTACGGCCCCGCCGTCCACCGTATAAGCAAAATCGGCGCCGAAGCCTTTTACGTCAAACTTCTCTGTGCCGCGCCCGATTTCTTCGTCTGGGGTAAATGCCACGGCGACTGCTCCGTGCGGAATGCCGCGCCGGTTCAGTTCCTCCGCCGCCGTCAAAATTTCTGCAATGCCTGCCTTGTCGTCCGCACCGAGCAGGGTGGTTCCGTCGGTTACGATCAGATCGCTGCCGACGCAGGCTGCAAGATTCGGAGAATCTTCGGGCCGCAGAACGATTTTCTTTTCCTCGTTGAGGACGAGAGTGCCGCCGTCGTACGCTTTGACGATCCGCGGCTTTACCCCGGTGCCCGGTGCGTCCTCGGAGGTATCCATATGGGAAATCAGACCGATCACCGGCGCCTGCACGCCGCGGCTGGCGGGAAGCATCCCGTAAACATAGCCGCTTTTATCCTGGCGCACCTGTGCAAAGCCGAGCTTTTTCATCTCTTCCGCCAGCGCATCCGCCAGTATAAGCTGGCTCGGCGTGCTGGGGCAGCTTGTGCTGTCCTCATGAGATGTGGTGTCGAATGATACATAGTGCAGCAGTCTTTCATAAGCTTTCATTCTAAAAGTTTGTCTCCTTTTTATTCCAGAATCTCTTTCCAAGCCGTTTTCAGGTGCCGGACCGCGTCCTCAATCTTTTCCGCCGGAATTCCGGCAAAGCCAAGCAGAATTTTTTCTCCGCCCGAGGCGATCCCGATGCGAACCCCTTCCCGCAGGGCCAGTGCGCGGAGGGTTTCGGCGTCCGCGTCCGTGTGGACGGTCAGAATCATGCTCAGCGGGGTTTCCTGCAGCAAGATTTCCACTCGCTTGCCGAACGACGCTTTCAGCGCCCGGGTCAGCTTTTCGCATTTCAGCCCGTACAGTTTTCTCAGGTGGCGCAGATGGCGTTCCATCTGCCCGCTTTTGATATAGTTGGCCAGCGCGAGCTGCTCAATTTTGGAGGCCGTTTGGTTGTAGTTGCCGGCCCTTTGCCGGTAAAGCCCCAAAAGCTCCGGCGGCAGGGCCATGTAGCCGATGCGCACCGATGGGAGCAGCAGCTTGGAAAACGACCCGATATATACAACTTTTCGTCCGCCGTCCATGCTTTGCAGGGCCGGGATCGGCCTCGCACGGTAGCGCAGTTCCCCGTTGTGGTCGTCTTCGATAATGTCGCCGCCGCATTCGTCAGTCCACCGCAGCAGCTCCATCCTCCGGCTCATTGGCAGACTCGTTCCTGTGCGGATGCGGTTCGACGGACTGATATACGCGAGTTTCGCGCCGCTCGCCCGCAGTTCGTTCATGTCGATTCCGTCCGCGTCCCCGGGCAGTTTCAGCACGGAAAAGCCGCAGTCTGAAAAGATCTGTTCCGCCTGACGAAACCCGGGCTCTTCCATTGCGATATTTTTGTTTTCCCGGCCCAGCATGCCGCACAGGATAGAGAGAAGCGGCTGCGTTCCGGCGCCGATGACAATTTGCTCTGGGGAGGCAACCACCCCGCGCACGCCGTAACTGTAGGAGGAAAGAGCTTCCCGCAGCGCATATTCTCCCTGCGGTTCCCCATAGGAGGCGATGACCTCCTGCCGGTTCAGCACATCGCGGATCTGGCGCCGCCAGAGCTTTAGATCCATGCTTCTGCTGTCTACACAGTCGCTGCCGAGGTTATAGGTCACCGGCGGCCCGGCTGGCCGAGCCCAGCCAGCCGGCATGGCGGGCCGCCGGGTTTCCGGCGGACGGCGCACATCCAGCACAAAATAGCCGCGCTGAGGCTTTGCGCGGATGTACCCTTCCACGCAAAGCTGCTGGTAAGCGCTTTCCACCGTGGTGCAGCTGATTTTTAAGCCTTCCGCCAGCGCGCGGATGGAGGGGAGGCGCTCCCCGGCCTTCAGATGGCCGGATTCCACTGCCCGGCGGATCGAAGAGTAGAGCTGCTGGTACAACGGGACGGGCCCGCAGGGATTTACTTGTAAAAAGTCGTAGATCATATTGATTTCCTCAACTGTACTTATTATTTTTTTTTAAACTGTATGTTTTAATAACAACAGTGATTGGCTATTATTATAGCAATGTTGGGTCTCTGAATCAATCCAAGAGGGTGAAAAATATGAAAAAAACAGGATCTGCGGGCCTGCCCGTGCTGACAGCGCTGTTTGCCGCGCTGATTTTTGTCGTGACGGCCTATCTATTCCATATCCCAACCCCGGCGACCGGCGGTTATATTCACCTGGGGGATGCGTTTTTGTATCTTGCGGCCAGTATTCTGCCGGTTCCTTATGCAGTGGCGGCGGGTGGCATCGGAGAAGCCCTTTCCGACGGTCTGACCGGCAGCGCCGTCTATGCGCTGCCCACGTTCCTCGTTAAATCGGTTATGGTTCTGTTCTTCACCTCCTCGGCAAAAAAGGTGATCGTGCGGCGCAACTTGGCTGCCTGCGCGGCGGCGGGGGCCGTCTGCATCGCGGGATATTACCTGACGGAAGTCGTTCTGCTCCATAGTTTTGCAGCCCCGGTGGCAGAGATCCCGGGAAATTTGATCCAGGCAGCGGCAAGTGCTGCAATTTACATTCTGCTGGGACGTTCGTTCGACCGGCTGAAAGTGAAAGAGCATCTGGCAGCGCTGGTTGGTCAGCGCTGAGAAGGGAAAAAGGAGAAATCGTCATGAGAAGCGAGAATAAGACGGTCAACCTTGCGCTGGCCGGTCTGATGGGTGCGCTGGTCTTTGTGGCCACTCAGTTTTTTAAAGTGGAAATTCCTGTTGCGGGCGACCGGACAATGGTCGGCTTTGCCAATGTGTTTTGCATCCTGTCCGGGCTGCTGCTTGGCCCGGTGTATGGAGGCCTGGCGGCAGGCCTCGGCTCCGCGCTGTTCGATCTGGTCGGCGGCTGGGCCTCCAGCGCGCCGGTGACACTGGTGACAAAATTTGCGATGGCATGGATCTGCGGGCTGATTGCCTGGGGC
>DHDF01000086.1:17176-17595 GCA_002399225.1 bacterium UBA4883 | reverse complement strand
TGCGGGCTGATTGCCTGGGGCGGGGATAAAAGCGGCAGAAAGCTTTCCCGCGTGATCATCGGGGCCGTCACGGGGTCACTGTCTTACTGTGTGCTGTATCTTTCGTACTCTGCGCTGAAAGAGATCCTGTTAGGCTCCGCGGCGAAGGCGGTGCAAATCATCCTGCTGACCAAGCTCGGGGCGACTCTGACGAATGCCGTGATTGCCGACGTGATCGCAATTCCGCTGTACTTTGCCCTGCGCCGTGCGCTGGCGCGCAGCTTTCCACGTCTCCGGGGCAACGGCTGAAAATCCGGTTGTGCTTTGCCCCGGATAATGCTATAATGGCTCCATCTGAAAAGAAATGAAGAGTGGAGCCTGAAACCGGAATGAAAAAAGAGAAGACGAAAAAAGTCCGCAGCGCGGTCGTGCGCGACTCG
>DHDF01000086.1:16611-17038 GCA_002399225.1 bacterium UBA4883 | reverse complement strand
GCAGCGCGGTCGTGCGCGACTCGATCAGCACGTTTGGCACCAATCTGTTTGGGGCCTTTTTGGGATTGATTTCTTCCTTTATTGTGCTGCGGCGCGTCGACCGGGTAACGAAAGGACTTTTCAACCAAATGCAGCAGTGGGGGCAGGGGATTTTTACGATCCTCGGCCTCAGCGTCGCTTCCGCGGTGGTCTATTATGTGGCCCGCAACTCGATTCAGAATGCAAAACATGCCATCTGGAGGCTGAGTGCTGGCATTGTCGTCGGTATGGTGCTGGTCAGCTCGGTAGGACTGTTCTGCTTGCGGGACAGTTCCTTTTTTGTGCATACTCCCCGGCCATTTCTCGCCGCGATAGTCATTTATGGGATATTATCATTTCTGTCCAATATTTTCCTGATGATTCTGCGCGGCGAAAATAAATTCAAATC
>DHDF01000086.1:9756-16492 GCA_002399225.1 bacterium UBA4883 | reverse complement strand
CGCGGCGAAAATAAATTCAAATCCTATAATCTGGTGAATCTGGTCCAGCGAATTTTGGTAACGGCGCTGGCGGTTATGGTCTTTTTCCGGCCGAACGCCGCGTTCTGGATCTGGGCTACCATTGCCATTTCGTTTTTGATGATCCTGTTTGCCCTTTACGGGATTGTCCGATGGAACGGTCCAAAACCTGTGCCCGCGCCGGAAAATGATATGCCGGTCGGGTCTGGCGACATGATCCGCTACAGCCTGAAATCCCATGTCAGCAACGTACTGACCTATCTGAACTCTTACCTGGGCAGCTACATTGTGCAGTGGGTTTCTTCCCTTGCGGATTACGGCGTTTACAACCTGGCGGTCACCATGATGCAGCAGGTCTGGATCTTGCCGGACGCCGTCAGCCAGGTTGTCCTGAGCCGGATTTCCGGAATGACGGAGGCAAAAGACAAAGTCCGCCTGACGGTTCTTTCCTCTAAGGTTGTGACCTATATCACAACGATCGGTGCCATCGCGCTCTACTGGGCCGCAAAACTCCTCGTGCCGTTTCTGTTCCCAATGTATGCCGACGCGCTTGGGCCGCTGCCTTACCTGATGATCGGCTCCGTTTTCATTTCCTATGCAAAGGTGCTCGGCAATTCGATTGCCGGCTACGGACGGCCGGAGCTGAACATTATTCCAACCGCCGTCGGGATCGCCCTGAACATCGCCGCCAGCATCGTGCTGCTTCCGCTGATGGGGACGAATGGCATCGCGCTGGCGACATCGATTTCCATGACGGCGCAGGCCGTTACCTGCATCACGATTTTTTGCCGCTTTTCCCATACGCCATTTTACCTTCTGCTTCTCCCGAGCCGGGAAGAAATCGCGATGATTGCAAAGACCTTTCACAGATAAACCAGTGTTTTGATCCAAGCAGCCGGGCGGCAAAAACCGCCCGGCTGCCAGCTTATTATTCGCTGTGAAATCCCTTGCCGATAATCTCGCTGGTGTTGCAGATCAGCAGGAAGGCGTCCGGTTCGGTTCGGCGAATGTAGCGGCGCAGCTGCGCCGCCTGGGAGCGGCTCATCACGGTAAAAATGATGTATTTCCGGCGGTGCGAATAAGCCCCGAGACCGTCGCACACCGTCGCGCTGCGGTCAAGCTGGTTCGTAATATAGTCCAGGATCGGCTTTGGCTCCGTGCAGATGACGGTGAAGTATTTATTCAGGTTGATGCCTTCAATCACGCTGTCGACGATCAGCGATTTTGACAGCAGGCCGAGAAAAGAAAACAGAGCCGTTTTGATGTTAAATACAAAAAAGGAAGAAAGCGTGATGAGCAGGTCGCTGAGGAAAAGCGCCTTGCCGATGTCCACGCTCGTGTATTTTTTCAGGATCATCGCGATGATATCGGTTCCGCCGGAGGAAGCGCCCTCGTGAAACAGAAGGGCGGAGCCGAAGGCGGGCAGCAGCACCGCGAACACAAGCTCCAGCATCGGCTCATCGGTCAGCGGGCGCGCCAGCGGCATCAGCCGCTCCAATCCCCAGACCATACTGGAAAGCAGAAGGCTGGAGTAAACCGTTTTCATGCCAAAATCCTTCCCGAGGAACAGAAAGCCGCCGAGGTCTAATAGAAGATTGAGCAGAAAGTTTGCGCCCGCCGGAGAAAAGGGAGTGACACGCCCCAGCACCACCGACAGACCAGAAACTCCGCCAAATGTGAAATCGTTCGGGAATTTGAAAAAGTAAATGCCGACCGCTAGGATGAATGTGCTCACTGAAATGATGGCATACTCTTTAAAAATACCACTTTTCATGCCGGGCTCTTCTCCATCTTTAGGTGCTTTTGTCAAGATGCTTCATTCTCCTTTCAGATGGTTTCCAGTTGTAAGGCGTTCTTTACAAATGAAAAAAAATATGCTATTCTAATTCAAGAAAGATTCTCATTATTAAATCATTGCCAAGAGGTGAGTCATGGAAAAGAGAAGAAATTACAGCCGGAAGCGGGAAGCCATTTTAAATGCGGTTCGTTCCACTACTTCGCATCCGACGGCGGACTGGATCTATGAGAAACTAAAGCCGGAGTATCCGGATTTAAGCTTGGGTACGGTTTACCGGAACCTGGCCCAGTTCAAGGAGGATGGCACCATCATCAGCATTGGTGTGGTCAATGGGCAGGAACGATTTGACGGAAACGTCAAGCCGCATACGCATTTTGTCTGCTCGGAATGCGGCTGTGTTCTGGACGTCCCAGAAGAGTTTATTAACCCGGATCGGATGGCGCAGATAGAAAAGGAATACCATATGCGGATTGATTCGGCCGACCTGCTCCTTCGGGGAATTTGCCCGGACTGTTTCAAAAAAATACGGTGAGTTTTTATTCGTGAATTTTCCGGCAGAACGCTGGAAAATTCAAAAAATCCATACAAAGCCCGTCTTTCACGCACATTTTCGCGAAAGACGGGCTTTTGTCGTTGGAACGAATTCTCTTTACGGAACTCCCTTTGTCGTTGCCTGACTTTTCCATGCCGGCCGGCAAAGCTGGAGTGTTTCCAGAACGGAACAAAGCTTATCTGCAAAGCTGACCAAATAACTTTCCCTGTATTTCGGCGGGATCGGAGTCAGCGGCCACATGTGCCGCAGAATGATGTCCTTTTCCCGCTTGTTCAGTTGAAACTGTTCCTGCGCGTTTTCCAGCGCCGTGCGGGGATGCGTAAACCCGTGCAAGCCCTTTCTGCCGCTTTTCTCATGCCAGTCATACAGAAAGAAGTCATGCAGCACAGCTCCGCGGATCAGGCTTCTGCGGTCAAAAGACAAGCCGAGCCGTTTACTCAGCCAGAAACTGGTATAGGCGACAAACAGACAATGGTTCAGACAGGTAACGTCGGCGTGCTGGGGAAACGAATCCATCCGGCGCACCTGTTCTGATCGAAGCAGCTCGGCGACACAACTGTTAAAATATGTTTTTTCTTCTTTTGATAGATACATGCAAGTTTTTCCCTTCGGCAAAGGATGAAAAATTCCCTCCAGACGAAACAGGCGGCCGATGCGCCAAAAAATTAAAAGTTGTCTTTTTCCACTTCTTCATTCGCTACTTTTGCAAGCTTCTGAAGACAGTCCCGGCAGATATTATGACCGCCGAAGTTGATAATGCCGTTCATTCCGTTGCAAAAAATACAAGCGGGCTCATATTTTTGCAGAACAATCCGGTTGTCTTCGTCGACAAAAATTTCAAGAGGATCCTTTTCATGAATATTTAGAGTAACCCTCAATTCTTTCGGCAGCACAATGCGGCCTAATTCATCAACTTTTCTTACGATGCCTGTTGATTTCAATAAAAGTACTTCCTTTCACCAATCATGAGCAAATTTTGCCCGACCAAAATTACTATAATATAATTTTCCAAATTTGTCAATTGGTTACACTGAAAAAGCAAAAACTTTTCCCTGATCCATAATATTAAACTTGAGTTACGAATAGTAATTATACAGTCAATTTCTGGGAAGGGGATGAACAAACTGTTAAATTACATCTGGGCTGGAATGATTTTATTCAGTATTTTTTGCGCCGTCGTCACCGGCAGGATGGGGCCGCTTTCCGACGCGATCTTAAACGGAGCCTCCGATGCGGTCACGCTGGTGTTTTCGATGACGGGCATGATGTGCGCGTGGACCGGTCTGATGAAAATCGCAGATGAAGGCGGGCTGACCCTTTTGCTTGCCAGGGCGCTGAATCCCCTGATGCGCCGGCTGTTCCCGGACTGCAAGCCGGGCGGCCCGGCCGTAAAGGCCATGTGCATGAACATCACGGCGAATCTGCTCGGGCTGGGCAATGCCGCGACCCCCCTCGGCATCGCCGCCATGCAGGAACTGAAAAAAGACAATCCGACGCAAACCGCGGATAACTCCATGGTGACGTTTGTGGTTTTAAACACGGCGTCCATTCAGGTGATCCCAACTTTTTTGGGCACCCTGAGGGCACAGTACGGTTCCGCCGCCCCGTTCAGTATTTTGCCGGCGGTTTGGGTTACCTCCTTTTGCTCGGTGGCTGTCGGTCTGACGGTGGCAAAGATGATGGAAGGCTTTTCCGGTGGATAAACTTGGACTTATTGCGATGCCGGTCGTGGTCCTGTGCATCGTTCTGTTTGGTTTCTTTCGAAAAGTGCCGGTCTTTGACACTTTTGTTTCCGGAGCCAAAGAGGGGCTGCGCTCCACCGTTTCGATTCTTCCGTCGCTGATTGGACTGATTATGGCGGTCACCATGCTCAGCGCCTCCGGCGCGCTCGACCTCCTTTCGTCCTTTCTGGCCCCGGCGGCGCGGCTGATCGGCCTGCCGAAGCAGGTGATGCCGCTTGCGCTGATCCGCCCGATTTCCGGCAGCGGTTCCACTGCCGTTCTTGCGCAGATCTACAAGGATTATGGACCGGACAGCCTGATTGGGCGCGTTGCCTCGGTGATGTCCGGTTCGACGGAAACAACTTTTTATGCCGTCGCCGTTTATTTCGGGGCCGTCAGCATCCATAAGACCCGCCACACCATTCCCGCCGCTTTAACCGCAGACCTGACCGTCTGTATTGTATCGGCTCTGACGGTCCGGCTGCTTTTTTCTTGATATGGCGCGCGAGATGCGTCGGCCTGAGCCGGTTTATGCCCTGGCGGGGAATCCGAACTGCGGGAAAACGACACTGTTCAACCGGCTAACCGGTTCCAGCGCGACCGTCGGCAACTGGCCCGGCGTCACGGTGGAAAAGAAAACTGGGATTGCCCGCTGGGCCGGCGGCAGGGCGCAGATTGTGGATCTGCCCGGCGTTTACTCCCTGGTGCCCTATACGCCGGAAGAGGCCTTGGCGAGAAATTTTCTGCGCCGGGAAAAACCGGACTTGATCTTGAATGTCATCGACGCCACCTGCCTGGAAAGAAGCCTGTATCTGACCACACAGCTGATGGAGCTTGGAATTCCAGTCGTTGCGGCACTGAGCATGACGGACGCGCTGAAGCGGCGCGGCGGAACCGTCAATTGCCGGTTGCTTTCCGTCCTGCTAGGAGTTCCGGTCGTTCCGGTCTGCGCAACCCGCGGAACGGGGATTGGAACCTTGCTGGAAACGGCTTCACGGGCACTGGGCAGGCCCGCGCGGCCGATCCTGCCCACATGGGTTCCCAAGGATTGCCAGGACCCAGACTTGGCAGAGGCACAGTCCCGCTACCGGAAAATTCATGCCGTTGTTTCAAAGACTCTGTCCGGCGGTCAGAAAGCTCATACAGCTACGGAGCGGATCGACCGGGTGGCCACCAGCCGGTATTTGTCTATTCCGCTTTTTCTTTTGATCCTTCTCTCTGTTTTTGTCCTGACCTTCGGCATCGCCGGCAGGGCGCTGGTGTATGGCATGGGGCTTCTGATCGACGGCGCGGCCCGTTTGCTGGAGGCGCTTCTAGAGGCCGGCGGTGCCTCCTTCTGGGTACGGGATCTGCTTTTGAACGGAGTCCTTGCAGGGGTTGGTGCGGTTCTGAAGTTTTTGCCCCAGATCGCCGTTTTGTTTTTTCTGCTGTCTTTTCTGGAGGACAGCGGGTACATGGCGCGCGCCGCGTTCATCATGGACGCGCCGATGAGAAAGATCGGACTTTCCGGTCGTTCGTTCGTCCCGCTGCTGATGGGGTTCGGCTGTACGGTTCCGGCGGTGATGGGGACGCGGATCTTAGAAAATGAAAAAGACCGGCGCCTGACCGTGCTGATTACGCCGTTTATGTCCTGCAGCGCAAAGCTGCCCGTTTACTCCTTGTTCCTCGGAACCTTTTTCGCCGGCCACCAGCCCACGGCCATGCTGTTGATTTATTTGCTCGGTGTGCTGATGGGGCTGCTTTCCGCCGCATTTCTGAAAAACACCGTGCTGCGCGGGGAACCCGCCCCGTTTCTGATGGAACTGCCGGATTACCGGCTGCCGACGCTGGAAAATATCCGAAAACATGTCGGCCGACGGGTAAAAGATTTTCTTCAGCGCGCGGGAACGACCGTCTTCCTCGCAACGGTGCTGATCTGGTTGCTGCAATCCGTCTCGACTAATTTTCAGATGATCTCCGACAGCTCCCAAAGCCTCCTTGCGGCAGCGGGGCGCGCTGTTGCTCCAATATTCACCCTCTGCGGCTTCGGCGGCTGGAAGCAAACGGTGGCTCTCTTAACGGGCCTGATTGCCAAAGAATCCATTGTGGGCGCTTACGGCGTACTCTGTGCGGGAAATACCGCAGAAGGGCTGAAAGCTCTGTTTACCCCGGTCAGCGCCTGTTCCTATCTGATTTTTATCCTTTTTTACACTCCCTGCGTCGCTGCGCTCGCGGCGATCCGCCGGGAAACCGGCCTGCGGTTTGCTTTGTTTAGCGCGGTCTATCAGTTCGCCACGGCCTGGTACACCTCAGCACTGTTTTACCAGGTCGCAATGCTGATTCTAAAACTGCGACCCTGAACTTGTCCCCTCTGCGCGCGTTGGTCCCTGCACACGGTCTTCTGAAAAAGGAGCCGATCTGCAGTCCGCGGTTGAAAAAACAAAGATGCGCCGATTTTGCATTGCAATTCGGAACAGTCTTTGCTATAATACTTGTGAAATAATTAACGTTGGCTCCGGAAGAGTAAGCAGGCCTTGATTTTTCCGGTTCCGCAGTGGGAGAGATTTCCATGATTCTTGTTCTGGATATCGGCAATACCAACATCACTTTAGGCGTATATAATGGAAAAAAGCTTCTTTTTGACTCGCGCATGGCGACGGACCGCAT
>DHDF01000086.1:9360-9632 GCA_002399225.1 bacterium UBA4883 | reverse complement strand
CGCATGGCGACGGACCGCATGCGGATGGAGGATCAGTATGCCATTGAACTGAAAGAAATTTTGGATATTCATGGCGTTTCCTGTCAGCAGATCGAGGAAACGGTTATCAGCTCGGTTGTCCCGACCGTCAATCTGTATCTGAAAGGAGCCATCTGCCGCCTGACCGGGAAAACACCGATCTGTGTGGGGTCGAAGACGAAAACCGGGATTCACATCGGGATTCACTCCGACGTAGTCGGTGCGGATCTAATCGTCGGCTGCGTCGCTGCGGC
>DHDF01000086.1:8892-9173 GCA_002399225.1 bacterium UBA4883 | reverse complement strand
ATCGTCGGCTGCGTCGCTGCGGCAGAAATGTTTACTGGGCCCTGTATTATTATTGATATGGGGACCGCCACAACCTTTGTCGTGCTGGATGAAAACCGCTGGATGCTAGGCGGCGCCATTGCACCGGGGGTTGGCATTTCGCTCGATGCCCTGACGAACCGCACGGCGCAGCTTCCCTCTGTCAGCCTGGAAGCGCCGAAACGCTTTATCGGCAAAGGAACCACTGAATGCATGCGTTCCGGTTTAATCAATGGAACGGCCTGCATGATTGACGGCATGTG
>DHDF01000086.1:8280-8734 GCA_002399225.1 bacterium UBA4883 | reverse complement strand
CCTGCATGATTGACGGCATGTGCAGCCATATGGAAAAAGAATTGGGCAAAAAATGCAGCATAGTGGCAACGGGCGGCCTTTCCAAAGAGATTATTCGGCAGTGCGAGCGCAGTATCACCTACTGTGACACTCTTCTGTTAGAGGGCCTGCGCATTATTTATGAAAAGAACAAGACATAAAACGCCGACTTCGTTTTTTCAGCAAAAGGCCGCCGTTCCGATTTTTTTCGGGAAACGGCGGCCTTTTACTGGATTTTGCCGGAATTGTAAAATTAGATTGATACCTAAGCGTGGTGAACGGCTTCCTCGTCGTTACGGAATAAGAATCTTAGACACCACAGTGCGGAGACGGCCACCACCACGAAAACGATGCGGCTGCCGGCCGTAAGCTGGCCGCCGAAAATCCAAGAGACAAGATCAAATCCAAAAAGCCCGATGGAACCCCAGTTCAGCCC
>DHDF01000086.1:4747-8158 GCA_002399225.1 bacterium UBA4883 | reverse complement strand
ATCAAAGCAATTTTATCAAGCATAACATTTACCCCTTTCAGGCGATATTTTTTCCTCTGGGCCGCATTTTATTCCCATGTGATTTTAAAATAAAATAAGTTTCATTTTTTATGCCTGCTCCCTCCGATTTTTAAAGCGTTGCGCTTCTCTTTTTCCGGCTGGATTTTAAAGTTCTGTCTCTCTTTACCCTTGACATTCTCTGGGACAGCGGTTAACATATATGGTATTCAACATTAAATTGTAGACTACATATCGCCCTGTCGGTAGGGTAAGGGGGAGAGTGTCATATGCTGACATCTATCATAAAAAGAGACCGGTCCAAAGTGTCGTTTAAAAAGGAAAAAATCATTTGGGCAATTTTCAAGGCCGCAACTGCAGTCGGCGGGAATGATTTCGCTACGTCGGAGCGCTTGGCGGATCAGGTGGTGAAAATGGCCGAGAAAAAATATCCGGACGGTGTCGCAGAAGTAGAGGGAATTCAGGATATCGTGGAAAAAGTCCTGATTGAAGAGGGTCACGCGAAGACAGCGAAAGCATTTATCCTTTACCGTGAAAAAAGGCGTTCCGCGCGCGAATCCAACGCGCTGATCGGGGCGACAATCAACATGTTCGGCGAATATCTGAACGATAAAGACTGGAAGATCAATGAAAACGCGAATACGCAGAAATCCATCAACGGCCTGAATAATTATGTTCGCGAAGCGTTTACGAAAAACTACTGGCTGCATGAGATCTACCCGCAGGAAATCCGGGACGCGCATCTTTCGGGAGATCTTCATATCCACGACCTCGGCTTTTTCGGCCCTTACTGCGCCGGATGGGACCTGCGTCAGATTTTGCAGGGAGGCTTCGGCGGAGTGCCGGGCAAGGTGGAATCAAACCCGCCGAAGCATCTGCGCACGTTCCTTGGGCAGATCGTCAATTCCACTTTCACCACCCAGGGAGAAACCGCCGGGGCCCAGGCCTGGTCTTCGTTCGACACCTACTGCGCGCCGTTTGTCCGCTATGATCATCTGGATTATAAATCGGTCAAGCAGGCCCTTCAGGAATTTATCTTTAACCTGAACGTTCCAACCCGCGTCGGATTCCAGTGCCCGTTTTCGAACCTGACGTTCGACATCGTCGTTCCCCGTACGCTCCATGACCAGAACGTGATCGTCGGCGGAGAAATCAAGCCGGAGAAATACGGAGAGTTCCAAAAAGAGATGGATTTGATCAACCTTGCTTTCTGCGACGTGATGATGGAGGGCGACAGCAAGGGCCGCGTGTTTACGTTCCCAATCCCGACCATCAATGTGACCAAAGACTTTCAGTGGGAGAGCCCCGTGGTCAACAGGTTTATGGAAATTACTTGCAAATATGGAATTCCGTATTTTTCAAATTATATCAATTCCGATCTCTCGCCGGAAGATGCCCTCTCGATGTGCTGCCGCCTGCGGATCGACAAAAGTGTGCTGCGCAAGCGCGGCGGCGGGCTGTTCGGCTCGAATCCGCTGACCGGCTCGATCGGGGTGGTCACGATTAACTTGCCCCGCATCGGCTATGTTTCGAAGACCGAATCCGAATTCCGCCTGAGGCTCTGGCGGGAAATGAACCTTGCGAAAGAGAGCCTAGAGATTAAACGGAAAGTCATTGAAGAGCAGACGGAGCGCGGGCTGTATCCGTATTCCCGCAACTACCTCAAAGATGTCAAGGCCAAGACCGGCGCGTACTGGTATAATCATTTCAATACCATCGGACTGATCGGAATGAATGAAGCCTGCCAGAACCTGTTTGGGCCGGACTGCGACCTGACGACTGAAAAGGGTCAGAAGTTTGCAATTGGAACGCTCAACTACATGCGTGACTACATCCGCGAAATCCAGGAGGAAACCGGGCACTATTACAATCTGGAAGCGACGCCGGCCGAAGGGGCCAGCTACAGCCTGGCCCGGTTGGACAAAAAGCGTTACCCGGACATTATCACGGCCGGGGAGAAAGAACCGTATTATACGAATTCAACCCAGCTGCCGGTCGGGTATACGGACGATATTTTTGAAACGCTGGATCTGCAGGATGAACTTCAGTCTCTTTACACGGGCGGAACCGTACTTCACTTTTATCTCGGTGAGGAAATTCATGACACCGAGGCGGCAAAGCGCCTGATCCGCAAGATTTTTACGAATTACAAACTGCCCTATATTTCCCTGACGCCGACTTTTTCCATCTGCAGTGACCACGGCTACCTGGCCGGGGAGCATTTTACCTGCCCTTACTGCGGCAAGCCCGCGGAAGTTTGGAGCCGCGTCGTCGGATATCTGCGCCCGGTTCAGAATTTCAACCGAGGGAAGCAGGAAGAATATAGGCAGCGTAAGAAATTCGTCATCAAGGAACAGGCCGTATGATTTTTGCCGGGATTCAGAAAAGCTCGCTGGTTGACTACCCTGGTCTTGTTTCCTGTGTTCTATTCGTGCCGGGCTGCAATTACGATTGCTTTTTCTGCCATAACCGCACCCTGTTCGACGGCCCGCACGAACTTCTAAACCTTGAAAAAATCCGTGCCTTTTTGAAAAAGCGCATAGGCCTTCTTGACGCCGTTGTGGTGACCGGCGGGGAGCCGACGCTTCAGCCGGACCTGGTTGATACGCTGCGCGGAATTCATGCGATGGGCTATCGGGTCAAACTCGACACGAACGGCTCCAATCCCGATGCGGTCCGAAAGGCGCTGCAAAGCGGCGAATGCAGCTATTTTGCGGTCGATTACAAGGCGCCGGCGGCCCGGTACACGGAAATTTGCGGGCCGGCAGCCGATGCGGGGAAAGTCCAAAAAACCATCGGGTTACTGCAAAACGGAGGCGTCCCGTTTGAAGTGCGCACGACTGTGCTCCCGCAGCTTCAGGAATCGGATTTGCTGCAAATGGCTTCGGAACTGCCAGTCGTTCCGCGCTGGACGCTCAATCGCTACCGAAGGCCGGAACAATACAAGCCGTGCGATGAGCAGCGGGTCGATGCGATTCCTTGGACCCAGGAACAGGTGGATGGTTTTGCGCGGCAGATGCTCACCGCGCAGCCGAATATGAATTTGAGAAACTAGAAAAAGCCACTCTTTTCCCGAGAGGAAAGAGAGTGGCTTATTTATTCATTATTTTTATTCCAAAATCATGTAAATTTGTGTTTCAGCGGCGAAAGTCAGCCGCCTCCCTCTTTCATCTTTGCGAAGCACTCGCTGCAATAAACCGGGCGACCTTCCGTTGGCTGGAACGGAACTTTGCACGGAGCACCGCAGGCGGCGCATACGGCGTCATACATTTCTCTCTGCGGCTTTTGGCTCATTCTGCGGGCTCTGCGGCACTCCGGGCACCGCTTCGGCTCGTTGGTAAATCCTTTTGTAGCGTAAAATTCCTGCTCGCCGGCAGTCCAAACAAACTCCTT
>DHDF01000086.1:3937-4501 GCA_002399225.1 bacterium UBA4883 | reverse complement strand
TGCGTTAAGCTACTGGGGCATATTGCGGGAGTATATTGTTCCTCCCTTTGCCCCTTACAATATACCAGAATGAAAAGATTGTCAAGCTTTATTTTTGATTTATTGAAAAATACTTAAAATAATTAATAATTAGATGAGAAATATCAAAAAAATTTCATATATTTTGCCGAGATGCAGAAAAGGATGGGGTAACTGGAAAAAACAGTTGCAAACTCGCCGCCAAAGCCGAAAATTTCACCGATTGATGCAGAAAAAGGGCCCGGCTTTTGCCGGGCCCGGACTTGTTTCAGATCATTTATGACAGCGGAATCGCCGGGAGCAGCTTTATTTGTGATACTTTTCGACAATATCGCGCACGGCGTTCACCACATAGTCCGACTGCTCGTCCGTCAAAGTCGGATAAAGCGGCAGGGAGATGATTCGCTCGAAATGTTTCTCCGTGTTTGGAAAGTCCCCTTTGTGAAAGCCGAACCGGCTGGTGTACGCGCTCATGTCCGTGACCGGGATAAAATGGACGCTGGTGCCCACGTTGCGCTCGTTGAGCTCGGTGATGAAGCGGTCGCG
>DHDF01000086.1:3476-3652 GCA_002399225.1 bacterium UBA4883 | reverse complement strand
GCAAATTCACGCTGGTATTTTTCTGCGATGGCAATGCGCTTTTTCTGCATCTCATCAATGCGGGAAAGCTGAACCAGTCCCATCGCCGCCTGGATATCAAACATATTGTATTTATAGCCGGGTTCGCAGATATCATACCGCCAGGTGCCGCCTTTTGCATAGCGGTTCCATGCGTT
>DHDF01000086.1:1090-3142 GCA_002399225.1 bacterium UBA4883 | reverse complement strand
AGGTCGCAGACCTGCCCGCTGTAATGGATCGGTACGACGGCCTTGGTCTTTGAGGTGATCTTCTTTTCAATTTCATCCGGATCGATGCAGCCGGTGCGGTAATCGATATCCGCGAAGACCGGCGTTGCTCCGCAGTGAAGAATCGTGCTTGCGGTGGAAGCAAAGGTCATCGGCGACGTGATGACCTCGTCGCCCGGGCCGATGCCGGCCGAGAGCAGAGCCACATGAAGCGCCGCCGTGCAGGAGTTCATGGCGACCGCATGTTTAGCACCCAGATGCTTTGCGAATTCCTGCTCAAATTTGACGGTGCGCGGACCTTTTGCAACCCAGAGGGATTTCAGTGTCTCATCTACCGCGTCCCTTTCCGCCTGGGTCAGGTCCGGAAGATTATATGGGATAAAATTATCTCGTTTTCGAAAATTGCTCATATTTTCGTCCTTTCGTATTTGTTGCTTATTTTCCTGCAAATCCGCTGATTGTGCCCGGAAGAGTCAGGAAAGATTTTTAAATATAAATAATATTAGTACCATTTGCCAATAAAGTCAATCAGCGGCAGATTCAGGCCGGCGGAGATTGACTATGCGGCGTCTTGGAGATATAATATACGGGTTAAGGCGGGAGAAATTCCCGCCGGCAGTGCGTCTGCCCGCACTGAAAAATCAGACTTTTCAAGTGGAATGATTTTGTATAGTATAATAGAAACGGTGGTTTGTCTGTGAAAAATTCGAATGACTATTTTGTTCACCCGAGCGCATGCGTGGATGGGGGCGCCCAAATTGGCCCGGGGACGAAGATCTGGCACTTCTGCCACATCAGCGCTGGCTGTTCCGTCGGCAGCGACTGCTCCGTTGGACAGAACGTGTTTGTCGCGCCCGGCGTGAAAATCGGCAACCATTGCAAAATTCAGAACAACGTGTCCGTCTATGAGGGAGTGGAGCTTGGGGACTATGTTTTCTGCGGTCCTTCCATGGTCTTCACCAATGTGCCACGGCCGCGCTGTCGCTATCCGCAGCGTGGTTCGCAGTATTACGTTCATACCCCCGTGGGGGACGGCGCAAGCATCGGCGCAAACGCGACCATTGTCTGTGGGCACCGCATTGGCCGGAATGCCTTTATCGCGGCTGGCAGCGTCGTGACAAAGGATGTGCCGGATCACGCGGTGATGATGGGGGTTCCGGCCCGCCAGGCAGGATGGGTCTGTGAGTGCGGGGAAAAGCTGGACGAGAATCTTGTCTGCCCCAAATGCGGCAGACGCTATATAAAGGAGAAAAACGGCCTGAAGGAGGCGCAAAAATAATGCAGAAACTTGCATTTAACGACCTTGGCGCTCAATACCGCCATTTAAAGAAAGAAATTGACGCTGGCATTGCCGAAGTGATTGAGAGTGCCCGCTTTATCTCCGGCCCGCAGGTCGAACAGTTTGAGCGGGAACTTGCGGCCTATGTCGGCCGGAAGCACTGTGTTTCAGTTGGCAGCGGCACGGATGCGCTTTTGATGCCGCTGATGGCGGAAAAAGTCGGTCCGGGCGATGCGGTGTTTGTCCCGGCATTCACATTTTTCGCCACTGCGGAGGTGGTTAGCCTCTGCGGCGCGACACCCGTCTTCTGCGATTCCGATCCGGATACGTTCAACATGGATCCGGTGTCTTTGAAACAGCAGATCCGAAAGATTTTGGACGCCGGAAAGCTGAAGCCCAGGGCGGTCATCGCGGTCGATCTGTTTGGTCTGCCGGCGGATTTCCCGGCAATTGAGAAGATCTGCAGCCAGTATGATCTGACTTTGATAGAAGACGCGGCGCAGGGGTTCGGTGGCGCGGTCGGCGGCCGGAAGGCCTGCTCGTTCGGAAAATATTCGGGCACCAGCTTTTTCCCGGCCAAGGCGCTGGGATGCTACGGCGACGGCGGCGCGGTTTTTACCGACGACGACGGAGCTTTCCGAATTCTTCAATCCCTGCGGGTCCACGGGAAGGGAAACTTTAAATACGATAATGTGCGCCTAGGCCTCAATGCCCGCCTCGACACCCTCCAGGCGGCGCCAAAGTGATTCTCTGCT
>DHDF01000086.1:711-959 GCA_002399225.1 bacterium UBA4883 | reverse complement strand
CTCCAGGCGGCGATCCTTCTGCCAAAGCTGCATGCGTTCGACGAGGAAAATGAGCACCGCAAACATGCGGCGGCCCGGTATGCGCGCCTTTTGGGGGACAAGGTCCGCACGCCCGTCGTCAGGGAAGGATTTTCTTCCGGATTTGGATATTATACCGTGAAGGCGGGAAATCTGGAAGAGAGGACGAAAATTCTGGACGGCCTGAAAGCGGCTGGCATCCCGGCGATGGTCTATTATCCGAAGCCGCT
>DHDF01000086.1:290-537 GCA_002399225.1 bacterium UBA4883 | reverse complement strand
CCGCTCCATCTGCAGAAGGTGTATGAATCCCTTGGGTACCGCTCGGGCGACCTGCCTGTGGCGGAGCGCCTCAGCAATACGGTTTTCAGTCTGCCGATGCACGGGTATATTACCGATCAGGAAATCGACTGGGTCTGCGCGGCGCTTAATAATCTTTTATAAGATGGAGCGAGGGAAATAAAATGTCGAATATCAAAAAAGAACTACTGGATAAAATCACGAAAAAAACAGCCGTGGTCGGCATTGT
>DHDF01000086.1:0-140 GCA_002399225.1 bacterium UBA4883 | reverse complement strand
AAAACAGCCGTGGTCGGCATTGTGGGCCTTGGCTATGTCGGGCTGCCGCTTGCCGTGGAGTTCGCCAAAGCGGGCTACAAGACGATCGGCTTCGACGTTCAGACCAAAAAGGTGGAATCCGTCAACGCGGGGCACAACTA
>DHDF01000044.1:13567-14320 GCA_002399225.1 bacterium UBA4883 | reverse complement strand
GAAAGAGAGTGCGTTTCCGCAGGAAGTCGGAAACGCACTCTTCCTTTGTCTTTCGGCCGCATTCCACGCGGACCGGCTACGGCTGATCGCCTGTATCCGCCCCCCGAGAAAAGGGACAGAACCGCGTCCCGGGCTCTCACAGCCCCAAGAACAGATGATCTCCGCCACGGCTTCGTGGTTGTTGTCGGCCCGCGTGATGTAGTCCGCCTGCTCTTTCACCGCGTCGAGCGCGTTGCTCACGGCGACGCCGACCCCCGCCCCGCGCAGAAAGTCGATGTCGTTTGTGTAATTCCCCGCGGCGATCACATCCCGGCAGGCGATCCCAATCAGATCGCACAGCGCGCAGATCTCCCTCCATTTTGTGACCCCTTTGTGCATGATATCGACGCAGCCCGGCTCCGACTGTACGTGCTCGAGCGTCAGGCGCTCGGCGTCGATAAAGGCTGTCACCAGGCCGTTTTCCACGGTGGCTGTAAATCCTTCGACCGTGCGGTAGGGCGTCTGCTCAAGCAAACGGTACACCACGGGGGATACGCCCAACTTCTCCGCATACGCGCGCGTTCCCGCCGTCAGCCGGTTGACGCCCCAGTACATACCGTCCAGCACATGAAGCGGATAGTCCCGGGAAAGGCAGAATTCGATGAGCCTTTTTGCGTCCGCCTCCCCTACCCGGATGTTCCGCAGCACGGCGCCGTCGCGCATCCGCACGATCTTCCCGCCGTTGTTGAGCACCATATAATCCGCGTGCGCTTC
>DHDF01000044.1:5825-13460 GCA_002399225.1 bacterium UBA4883 | reverse complement strand
GGAATCATGTCGACGTCCCGGCGCCCCGTCACGAAACACGCGAGATGGCCCGCCCGCCGCGCGCGCAGCAGCGCCCGTTTCGTCTTTTCCCCCAGCCGCCCGATCGTCCACCGCGGTTCCGTCCAGGTCGATCGCCAGCAGCTTCCGGCCGGCGCTCATAGGGCCTTCTGATACGCTTTCACCGCATCCATAAACGAGCGGACGCGCTCCAGGCCGACATGCCGGTGAAAGCCCCCGTTTTCCTTGAAAGTCGTGCCCACTACGGCCGCATCCAAACAACTCAGCTTGGCGGCGATGTTGTCGACGCGGCAGCCCATGTTGCACAGCACCGCTACCTCGGGCACCGCCGTCTTGACCGAGCGCATTAGCCTGTCGTCCACCTCCTGCCCCGCGGCGGACGCGGAAATGCACAGGCCCGCGGGCGAAGCCTTGAAAATGACGGACTTCGAGATCTCCTGCAGAGGACGCGTATCCAGGTTGCGGTCGGACTCGGGGTTGATGAAATACAGCATCTTCAGGTCGTCGAGATGCAGCGCCGCCTTCCGGCGCATCAGCATGGAAAAGTCGTTGTTATAAAGGCCGCCGTCGCCCACATAGACCCCGCAGAAGGTGTCGCGGATGAACTTTGCGTCCACGGCCGCCGCAAGCCCAATGGAGGCGAGCCCGTCCGAGATGCAGTCGACGCCATAGGGGACCCGGAGGTCTGGCATCAGCTCGCCGATCACGCGGGCCATGGCGGCGGGGATGACGAAATCCATGTGCCGCTGATACGGCAGGCTGAACTCGTTGCTGAAGAGGATGCCGGCCACGCCGCCCTCCTGCAACGCCAGCAGGTCCTTACGGGCCAGCTCCACCACGCGCTTCATGCCGTCCCCGTGCCGGTACATCGGGTCGCCCGGCAGCGGGTCGAGGTGCAGCATCGAAAGAATCGGTTTTTTCACACCAAACATGGTTTTCGTCCAAAGCATAAGTCTTCACTTCCCTATCTGATCTGATTTAATTTTTTGTTTTGACCCTGATCGGAGGGCATTCTCTATATAGGATTTTAATAATTTTATACCAATTTTCTTTTTTAAGTATAACATCGACAGGCTCCGGAAATCAAGAAGTTCACATTTCTTTTCAAAAATATCGGTAGATTCCTAAAATGATATGGCGTATTTTATGATATAGAAACGGCTTGAAATCGACCTGCAGCCGCCTTTTCGCCCTGTTCGCGGTCGATTGCCTAAAATTTTTTCATTCCAAAGCTTTTTCTTGCATCATTTCACAGAGTGTGTTATAGTAAAGACGGTAAATTGGTATGAAATATATCCTATCTTATCCATAATTGAGATCTGCTTTCCGGTCCCGGGCGGCGGGACGCCTCCGCCCGGGAGTTCGGCAGCAACATTTGAAGGGGGATTTTCCATGACAAAAAGCGCTGATCTTCTGCTGCGTTCGGACGCCGTGTTCTCCGGTGTTTCAACCGCGCCGGGCCCGGGCTTCGTGGCTGTTTCCGGCAACCGCATCCTCGCCGCGGGAGGGGGCGGGGGCGACGACTGGGCTGCCCCCGGAACAAGGGTGTACGATCTGGGCAACAGGCTCGTCTGCCCCGGTTTTTCGGACGTGCACTGCTTTTTTACCGGGTATCTGCTCACGCAGTCGGGCTCGGACCTGTCATCCGCCCGAACGGCCGGGGAAGTAATTCGGGCAGCCAAAGCTGCCCGTCCGTCCGGGGGCGCACTTCTCGGGCGCGGCGTGCGCGCCGGGATCCCCGCGCCTTCTTTTCGGGAGATGGACGACGCCTTCGGAGATGTGCCCACCATCCTGTTTGTGGAGGGCGGCGAAACGTGCTGGATGAACATGGCAGCACGGAAGACCTTTGATTTCACGCCGCAGACCTGCTGGTCCGAAAGCTGCTGGAAGCTGCTGCGTTTCCTGCTGCAGGACCGGGCCGGATCGGCACCCGCCTTCCGCGACTACCTCTCGATGCTGAACGCGCGCGGCGTCACCTCGATCAAGGAAATGGGCTTCGATGATTTTTCCGGCTTCACGGACGTGCTTGCTCGGATGGAGCGGGAAAACGCCCTCACCATGCGCGTGCATTTCATGAGCCAGCCCGTCGGCGCGCCGATGAACCTCGCGTACGGGCGCGCGATGCGCGACCGCTTCCGGGGCACCTTCGTCCGCTTTTCCGGCTACAATCAGATGACCGACGGCTCCATCAGCCAGATGGAGGGCGATATGAAACAGCCCTATCGCTGCGCGGACACGAACTGCGCCAAAAATATCGACTGGGCGGGCATCGAGGCAGACACCTTGGCCGCCGACGCGCAGGGGTTCCGCTTTTCGCTGCACGCGCAGGGTGACGCGGCGATCTGCAAGACGCTCGACATTTTTGAAAAATGCCAGCATGGCCCCAACGGGAAGGTCGTGAACCGGCAGGCCATGACGGACCTCGAATGTAGCGACCCCGCCGACCTCGAACGCATGGGCAGGCTCGGCGTGGTGGCCGAAATCTATCCGCAGATCATGTCGATCGCCGACCGCAGGAGCAAGCTGGCCATGATCGAGGAAAAAATCGGCATGGAGCGGGGCCGCAATTTCTGGAACCGCCGCAAGATGGCCGACAGCGGCGTGGTGATCTCCTGCGGCACGGATCTTCCGCTGACGTTCGACAATATCCCCGAATCCGTCTACCATTCGGTCGGGGCGCTGTTCCCCGAGGGAGGCGAATCGTTCAACAAACAAAACGCGCTCACCGTCGGCGAACTGCTCCGGGCGTGGACCTTCGGCGGACAGTACAACTTGGGCCGCTCCGATGAGCTGGGCACCCTGGAAGCGGGCAAGCTGGCCGACATCGCCGTGCTGGACACGAACCTGTTCGAGATCCCGCCCGCGGAAGCGCGCGAGGCCCGCGTGTGCCTGACGATTGTCGACGGGAAGGTCGTATGGGAATCCCTCTGACAGCCTGAGCAGGATCATCCCATTTTGCCAGCCCGGAGAAAAAACGCATATCGGTTACAAGGAACTATACGCAGATCGTAAAACGGGTTGCTGACAACAAACGGCTGCATACTTCCACAAAGAGAGTATGCAGCCTGTTTTGTTGTCTGGGATTCCAAAGAGGACACCTTTTAGGCTGTCCGCCAGTATAAACATTAAACTGCGCCACTGCTCAGCGCCTGCCGCAGACCGCCGAACGGAGAATCGGAGAGAGGACCGGATCACTGCTTTCCCGCTGCTTTTTCTACGGCTGTCAGCACTTCGTCGGATAGGAGGTCAACGGACTCGTTGGGAAGCATCTGAGCATAAACTCGGACGCCTTTTTTCACGATTTTGCCCAGCAGTTCCAGATCCTCAGGAAAGACGTAAATCCGGTTGATCAACTTCACGGTGCCTTCCTTGTAACCGACGTTGCCCACGTTGAGCTCTGAAACATCACAGTTCATAGCGATCTGATAAGCGTCTTTGACTGAACCGGTCAGAAGGAAGATTTTTTCCATCAGAAAATCGCCCTGTAGCTTTGTAATAGCGTCGCGAACCGGCAAAACGCTGAGCTCGAAATCCTTCGGTGCCGACATCCTTTGCAGGGACGTCAACATTGGGCTAGCCGCGGTCTTATCATCTGCAACCACGATCCGCGAGGGACAGATATGGCGCGTCCACGTGGTTGCGATTTGTCCGTGGATCAGACGGTCGTCAATCCTGAAAAACTGAATCATTTACAGTACCCCCACAACGCTTGCTAGCATTCCGACCACCAGCAGGATCCAGAGAACGTAAACCGGCTTGAGTTTCGCTTTTTTCAGAAGAAGATAGCAGATGCCCACGACCAGAAGCGGAATCAGACCCGGTAAAATGGAATCCAGCCTGTCTTGAATTTTTATGGTGCCCTTCCCGAGCTGCATGGTTAGGGGCGTGGAGGCGGAGACCAAAAGCACGGCCATTGCGCCGGCCATCACGCAGCCGAATTTCGAGGCAACAGAGGTTATGGAATCCATAATGGTCATGATCTGATCCATGGCTTCCATTCCCTTTTTGAATGTGTAGATAGTGCCGTAGTATCTGGCTAAGAACAACGGAATCAGCACGAGCGGAATCACCATGATCGGGCCGGCGATACTGCCACTTGTCGCCAGAGCGGCGCCAAAAGCGAACAGGACAGACATATACAGCGTGTAGACCAGAGTGTCTCCGATTCCGGCAAGAGGACCCATGAGGCCAACTTTGACAGACTGGATGGTCTCCTCATCGACCTCGTTTTCTTCCATGGCACACGTCATACCGAGAACCGGGCCGGTGAACACAGGATTGCAGTTGAAAAAGTTGTTGTTTGCGGTAAGCCGCTCCTTCAGCTCCTCCGATCTGTCCTTGTACTTGCGTTTTAAAAAGGGAAGGATGCAATAAAGAAAATCGTATGCCTGCTCCCTTTCAAAGTTTTCACAACACTGAAAGGCAAGGATCAAACGCCACGCAACCTTTTTGATATCTCTCGCGGGCTCTTGGCTCATAGTTGTTCCATTTTTCTGATCGGACATTTCGCGTCATCTCCTTCGTATCAATTGGCTTTTTTAGCATTCGCGGCGGCGGATTCCCGTTTGGCGATTTCCACGATCCCAATTACGATGATGCCGACAATAGTGATCGGGATAAACGAAAATTTCAGATATGCGGCAAGAAAATACCCGAGCATCAGATATACAACGTATTTTCTGGCGGGGAGCATCTTTAGCAGAAGAGCGATGCCGAGTGCCGGGAAGAGTTTACCAGCCGTACCAATCGCGGTGAACACCCACTGCGGGCATACGGAAAAGATGTTGTTCACGACGGTTGTGCCGAACGCAACTGCAAGGAATACCGGAATTGCTCTGCTGAGCGCCCAGGTCAGGTAGCCGAGCGGATGCATGGCTTCCAGTTTCTTAATGTTGCCTTCTTTCGCAAACTGGTCGGACTTGTGCTGATAAAACGTATTGACCGTCATCGCCAAAATGTCGAAATAAGTAAATAAAAGAGCCACAGGAATGGCCACAGCGATGGATGCGGAGAAGTTTTTTCCGGTTGCCGCGCCTATTGCCACACCGATAATAGTTGCGCAGGTGTAGTCCGGAATCACGGCACCGCCGTAGTTCCAGACACCCATCGACATCAGTTCGAGCGTGCCGCCGACACTTAGGCCGAGCGGAATGTTCCCCATGATGATTCCGGCACCAAAGCCGGCGAGCAGCGGCCTTGAAAAAAGTGCGGTTTTAAAGCATTTCAGATCCAAAATACAGAATGCAGCCCATAATGAGAGGGCAATTGCTACTCCAAAGCCTATTCCCATAATATTTCCTCCTCAGACGGCGTTATCAATATTCTGATAACCTGACCTCAAATGTACGAATGGACAAATCCCCGATCAATGCTTTCCTGTGCATCAGAGCCTTGGCGTATTTCACGCCAATGTCGACGCCTCTTAGCCGGGTGTTGGCGGCGTAAAAGCTCTGGTATGGAAATCCCGTCACTCCCTCCCGGAAAAGCTGATATGCTTTCAGGGCCTCAAACCATTTTTCATAGACGTCTGTGCTGTCTAGGTAAAATTCCGGCACGAAGCCTTCCTCATCCTCCATATTCTCGCCGAACCAGAGGTTTGGTAAAGCGTAGGGCCCGGCCCCAGTTCGGTAAGACTCGTCGGGCATCCGAAACACAGCCTGTGTCACGGCGCGGCAGGTCTGGACGTGCCGCGGGTGATAACTTCCCTGCCAGTGTGTAATGACGGCGTCAGCCTTGATTTTCCGAAACAAGTCGCACAGGTCGCGCACCGCAATCCTATCCTCGGGTATCTGACCCGCCAGATACCCCATCCAGATACATTCCGCACCGAGCGCTTCTGCGCACCGCTTCATTTCGGACTCCAGCTGCCTGCTATATTCGTCCGGCTTTTTCATCGGATTTCCGCGCTCTCCGCGGGTCATGTGAATCATGTAAACCTTCCAGTGTTGCGCCTTCATCAGCAGGGCTGCTTCGCCCCCATCAGTTCGGCGTCCAGGGCATGTGCCCCTACCACCGCTAGTACAGGCACCAGCTCCACCTCCCTTTCTCCGATCCTCGGCATAATTTCCACCATTACACTAGATCTTTTTATTTAAATGGGTTTTTCCCATCATAATGGTTATAATGGTTGCAACGCGGCGCCCCGCATTCAGTCCCGGTTGTCCTTGACCAGCTTGGTATAGGCTGCGTAGACGTCATCGTTGTTGGTCTGCGGGCATTCCACAACATTCGGTGAGACAAAGATCGAAAGCTTATGGCCCATTTTTTCAAGTAGCAGGGCCGTCTCGCTTGCGATCGATTGTGTGATCGTCACGGCGGCTATCGTTGAGCTAGCGCCGACCTTCTGCGCGTAGCCCGGAATCGGCACGAGAGAATCTTCAAGCGGGCAGCAGTTGTCAATCATGATGTCGGCAACATCCCCGAGCTTTTTCCCACTAGAGTGTGTGGCCTTGGCTTTTCTGTAGTTTTCGCCGGACGTTACGACAACGACCTTCATGCCATGCTCTTTGGCGTACAAAGCGCATTCGACCGGCGCGGCATTTAGGCCGCCGTGGGAATAAACGATCATCACTTCACCTGCCTGAAAGTGGAAACTCTGCAGGAAATTGCGGATGTAGCCTTCCTGCCGCTCAATCCAAAGCAACTCACGCGCCCCGCCGGGGCCAATCACGTTGTTCCACATCAGCCGCGGGTCCATGCACGGGTGAAAGCCTACAACGCCGCCGTATCTCGGGAACATGTCCTGCGTTGGCAGAACGGAATGTCCACTACCGAAAAGATGAACAAACTTTCCGGAATGGATCGCTTCGGCGCAGAGTTCAGCCGCTGCTTGAATCTGCCCCGCTTGGGTTTCGTCAATCTTTCTGATCACGTCGCTGACTTTTTCGGTATACTGCAATTTGCTCATCGTTTTAAACGCCCTCCCATTAATTGCTGGAACGCAGACCCTCCCAAAATATGCATCGTTTGAGGCTGGATTATGCAAAATTCCAGCATGTGTGATAAGAATCCGATAACCTGCAGGTTATTTCGTGAAAAGCATAGCATAAGCCCGGGGAAAATTCAAAGAATTATCGTAATTCGTAAATTTTTAACTAAATTTCTGTATGAACTCCGGATTAAATGTACCGACTGTAAAGACAAAGCGTAAAGTTTTCGCAAGAAATTCGACAATATTTGTCGAATAAAGATAAACCTCTGTTTCTCTGTTCTAAATTGTTTTATAATAAATGAGTAGTCTTGCAAGAGACTTTTGCATAAACTTGCCTTTTGATATTTTAATTGAGAGACGGGAAGGGATGATGTTTCTATGGTGAGCTTCGATTATCAGATCAGGGAATCGATGGGCCTTCACGCTAGACCTGCCGGTCAGATAGTGCGGATGCTGAAATCGTGCCCTTGCAAAGTCGTGATTTCCTGCGGGGACCGTTCCGTGGACGCAAAAAAGTTGTTTGCCGTTATGGGAATGGCGGTGAAGTGCGGCGATATCGTCACGGTGACGTTCGACGGGGAAGAGGAGCAGAGCGCCTGCGAAAAGACAAAGGCTTTTTTCGATCAGAATTTTTAGTGCCTGTGAAAAGGAGAGAAAGGGCAATGGTGACGCTGGAAGGAATCGGG
>DHDF01000044.1:394-5617 GCA_002399225.1 bacterium UBA4883 | reverse complement strand
AACGAAAACGATCCGCCGGAAAAAATCACAACCGCCGATGCCGGGACGGAACTGCAGAGGCTGCACCGAGCGATCAAAAGGGCGAAGCTTCAGATTGAGGAGCTCTACGGGAAGGCCGTGAAAGAAGCCGGGGAAAACGACGCCTCCATTTTCGAGATACACACCATGATGCTCGAGGATTCAGACTATCAGGACGCCATCGAGTCCGCAATTCGGAAGGGCGTAAACGCAGAATACGCTGTTTACATCACCGGCTGGGACTTTGCCGGAAGATTCAACGAGATGGAAGATGAATACATGAGGGAGCGCGCCGCCGACGTGACCGACGTTTCGCGCAGGCTCATCCGCGTTCTTGCAGGGAATACCGACGATCCCCTGAAGAACGTCAAGGAAAAGGTGGTCGTTGCCGCCGACGAACTGATGCCGAGCCAGACCATCAAGCTTGACAAGACAAAAATTGCTGCCTTTGTTACGCGCGGCGGTTCAAAAATCTCCCACAGCTCCATCCTTGCCAGAAGCAAGGGAATCCCGGCAGTGGTCGCCCTGAACAACGGATTCCGGAAGCTGTGCGACGGCGGCTATGCGATTGTGGACGGAACGAGCGGCATCGTGATCCTTGACCCGGATGTCATCACCAGCATTCAGTATACCCAAAAAGAGAAAAGCCTGAGAGAGAACAAGATCCGGCTGGAAAAGATCAGGGGAACTCCCGCAGTCACCCTGGACGGCAGAAGGATCCAGCTTTGCTGCAACATCGGAAATCCGGAGGAGGTGCAGGCGGCCCTTGAAAGCGATGCGGAGGGAATCGGACTTTTTCGCAGCGAGTTCCTGTTTCTGGGGAAAAGGGCCTTTCCGGCCGAGGAAGAGCAGTTCCAGGCTTACCGTTCCGTCCTGACGGCAATGGGGAAAAAACGCGTTGTCATACGCACGCTTGACCTAGGCGCCGACAAGCAGGCTCCTTACTTCAACATCTCGAAGGAGAACAATCCGGCGCTGGGCTACCGGGCAATCCGCATCCAATTGGACAGAGTGGACCTGCTGACTGCGCAACTCCGCGCGCTTTACCGGGCTTCTGCCTACGGAAAGCTGGCCATTATGTTCCCGATGATCGTTTCCGTCTATGAGGTACAGACGATCCGCAGGCTGGCGGAATCGGTTCGGAAAAAGCTTTCGGAAGAGGGGACGCCTTACGATCCGAATGTCGAACTCGGCATCATGGTGGAAACGCCAGCCGCCGCGATCCTCGCGGACAGGCTCGCCGCCGAAGTGGATTTCTTCAGCATCGGGACAAACGACCTGACTCAGTACACCTATGCCGCCGACCGGATGAATTCAAAGGTTTCCTATCTGTTTGACAGCGGCGGCACGGCCGTCATGCGCCTGATCCGCCGAATCACCGAGCAGGCGCACCGGCATGGCATCTGGGTCGGAATCTGCGGTGAAAGCGCGGCCGATCCGAAGCTTACGGAATATTATCTTCATTTCAGAGTGGATGAACTTTCCGTCTCGCCGCCCGCTCTACTTGGGCTGAAGGCGAAAATTCAGAGCCTTCGGATCTCCTCTGTCCAGGATCGCCTGGACAAAAGCCTTGAATAGGCGGAGAAAATTTAAAGAGCGTACCTGGAAATCCTTGGGAGGATAGCATCATGAACCTGCTGCTCAGAATGAAAAGAATTCAGGATCTGTCGCCTTCCGAACGGCAGATCGTCAATTATATTCTGGACAATCCCGACGGAGTAGCCGGCATGGGCATCGTTGAAATTTCCCAGAAGACCTACACGAGCACAAGCACCATGATGCGTCTGATCAAAAAACTCAATTTCAACAGCTTTATCGACTTTCGGCTTCAGCTTTCGGCCGACACCAAGGAATACCTGAAAAACGCGGTGATGCATCCCGGCCAAGTTGGCATTGAAAAAAGCGATTCGTTGAAGGATATTATCGACAAGGTTTCCTCCAACAACGCCCGTGCGGCGATCGATGCGAAATTTCTGAATGACATCGCGGTTTTCCGAAAGGTGGTCGATATGATGTGCGCCGCGAAGGGAATAGACTTTTACGGGACCGGTGTCTCCAACCTGATTGCCCAGGACGCCATGATTAAGGCGCTGCGCGTTGGGATACAGGCCACGGCGCACCCCTATTATTCGGAGATGGCAATGATCGCGAACATTTCCCAGGGGGATCGTCTGGCATTCCTAATTTCCTACACGGGGCAGACGACGGACACGTTGCGGATCGCCAAAAAGCTCCGGAAAGCCGGAGTGCCGTCCGTCTCAATTACCAGCGTGGTGAAAAATCCTCTGGTGGAATACTGCGATGTCAACCTCTTTGTGGATTCCTTCGAATCCGCCTTCCGCGTTGGCGGAATGAACAGCCGGATTTCGGCCCTCAACCTGCTCGACATCCTGTTCACCGCATTTATCAATTCCAACTACGAGGCCTTTACTGACACCATCTCAAAAACATTTCTTCCAGAAACCTTCAACAGTGACTCCAAATAGAGGCGCACTGCTGTCCGTTGCCGCAGAAAGGGGGAATTTTAATGACAGAAGTAATCGTTGCAGGTCATGCGGACTATGGCACATCCGTCGAAAAAAGCATGTCCATGGTCATGGGGAAAACCACGGGGTTCCATTTCATCGATTTCGACGCCGACGACGGCGTCGATTCGCTGTAAAAAAAATTTGACGAGGCAATCCGGCAGTGCGGGGAAAACGAAATTCTTTTTGCCTGTGACCTCAAAGGTGGCAGCCCTTTTAAAACTGCGGCGATCAGAAGCGCGGAAAACGGAGCATACCGCACGGTCGCGGGTATCAATCTGTCCGCCTATGCGGAAGTCCTGAACAATCTAGACCTTTCCGTGGAAGAGCTCGCCCAGATGGCCGTGGATGTGACAAAGGAAACCGTCTGCCAGTTTCCGGAAAAGCCCTGAAACGAGCGAAAATGCCGGGAATGCTGGCGTCCATCCTGCGGTTTCCTCCGGATGTGTGTCGCCGGCAGTTGTCGGGGATGCAATGAAAGTCCTCGGGAGAAGAAGAAAGAGAGGGAAATGGCGTGATTTTAAAAAATGCGATGGTGTTCGACCGCAGTTTCGACATAATCCGTTCGGACCTTTCCATCTCCGGCCAGAAAATCGACAGGATCGCCCCGATGATCCGGGGCGGCGATGAAATCGACCTTTCCGGCTGCCTGATCGCGCCGGGCCTTGTGGATATCCATATTCACGGATGCGATCAGGCTGACACGTGCGATGCCACCGGCGAGGCTATTTCAAAAATGGCGCTCCACCTTGTGAAAAACGGCGTTACTTCCTTCTGCCCGACCACCATGACGGTTTCACAGGGACGAATCGAGCAGTCTCTCGCCGCCGTCCGCAACTCCATGGAACATCCGACTTCCGGCGGAGCTTCCGTCCGCGGAGTGAATATGGAAGGCCCGTATATTTCGCCGGACCGGCTTGGCACCCAGAAGGATAAATACATCCGGCGGCCGGACTGGTCGGAGTTCCGACGCCTGTACGACGGATGCGGCGGTATCATTTGTCTGGTAGATATCGCCCCGGAGGAGGAAGGGGCGCGGGAGTTCATTGAAAACGCGAGCGGCATCTGCCGTGTTTCCCTGGCGCATTCGCAGGCGAATTATGATCAGGCAAAAGAGTCTTTCCGGTGGGGAATCACCCATGTAACGCATCTGTTCAACGCAATGAGCGGACTGAATCACCGGGGGCCAGGGGTCGTCGGCGCGGTTTTCGACGACGACCATGTCAAGGCGGAGCTGATCTGCGATGGGCTCCACATTCATCCAGCCGTTCTGCGGAGAGCGTTTCGGATTCTTGGCGAGGACCGCACCGTCGTCGTCAGCGATTCCATGCGGGCGGCCGGTATGCCGGATGGGGAATATGAACTGGGTGGACAGATGGTGAAGGTCAGCGACGGACGCGCCCGCCTCGCGGATGGGACTATCGCGGGATCAACCACGAACCTGCTGACTGAAGTGAAAAATCTGATCCGGTTTGAGATTCCGATCAGGCAGGCAGTAAAATCCGCAACCATCAATCCCGCCATTCAGATCGGCGCGGAAGATGAGATCGGCAGCATCGCAAAAGGGAAACAGGCCGACCTGATTGTTCTGGATAAAGACTACAATCTGCTGATGACGATTGCGAGAGGAAAAATCGTGGCGGACCTTCTGAATGGCACCGGCTGTTTGAGAATGTCAGAGACTCGCCCCACGGCGCCTAACGTTTCATCTGGGTTATTATGATACCGACTACCCACCCATTAACATGCCTGAAAGGTGTTCCCGGGTGGCCCTGCATCGAATTCGACTGAATTACTCTAACAGGCCGCCGCTAAAGCGGCCTTCTTTTGTGCCTTCGGTTCCTTGCTACCCGTAAACGCCAAATGCTGAAGCCATACAAGATTCCTCTTTAATGGCAGTATGCAATGACTTCTTTGTTCTTTCGCGCGCGATCCGGGTATGATAAAATATAGAGAGAAGACACTTTGAAAATTGAAATCTATTGAGAGGATATTGCTATGGAAAAAGAGGATAAAAAAAATACCGTCCGGATGCGCAAACTGCAAAAACGGCATTTTATGCACGACGGCGATCCCATTGTTCCGTGCACTTCCGGAAGATCTACAGAAAGGTCTGACGGAGCATGCGATACAGACGACAAAAGCAAAGGGCAGCTTTCTGTTCAGGGTGGGCGAGAAAGTCGACTCTGTTCTGATCATCCGAAAAGGAAGGATTAAACTCTGTAAATACGATGCTGACGGAAACGAATACATCCTTGATATCATTCACGACGGAGACGCCCTATGGGAAAATCTTTTCCTCGAAAACGCCGTTTTCCCGTATTCGGCGGTATGCCTGTCAAAGGTGGAGCTTTGCGAGATCAGAAAGAGTGAATTTATCCGGCTTCTGGCGGATCGCCCGGTTATTGCGATGAATCTCATTTCACTTCTCTCCCTCCGGCTAAAGGATTCCAATGAAAAGGCGCTGCTGCTTTCCATCCATGACCCACAGGTGCGACTGGCGGGGGTTTTGCTGGACAGGGATATCAGATGCATCGGGCCGGAGATCAAGCTGAAACTGGAGGATATCGCCGCCAGCATTGGGCTGCGCCCGGAGACTGTCAGTAGGATCCTGAGCAGATTCGAAAAAGCTCATCTCATCAAAAGGCTCGGTCAGGGAAAGATTCTGGTCACGGACCGC
>DHDF01000044.1:0-288 GCA_002399225.1 bacterium UBA4883 | reverse complement strand
GAAAGATTCTGGTCACGGACCGCAGCGAACTGAAGAAAATTTATGAAGCCAGCCGATCGGTGAAATGACCAGGAAAAATGCGCGAATATTTTAATTCAGCAGCCGAAAGGGCTTGCCGTCTGTGGAATGCAGGCGGCAAGCCCTTAAACTTTTTCAATATATCATGATATCATGCCGCCCGACAATTGAGGTGCTGCCTGCAGCGGAAATTTGATCTTGATCAAAGAAAAGAGTTTGAAACGAGAGTATGCTGAGAATACCAGAGAGATTAACTATTAAAAGTCAAGC
>DHDF01000146.1:5461-5826 GCA_002399225.1 bacterium UBA4883 | reverse complement strand
CCCTCCGGCTGCGGAAAATCAACCCTGTTCAATATTATCGCCGGACTGCTTCCCCCCACTACGGGGGATGTCACCATCGATGGAAAAAGCATTGTGTGCAAGGCCGGCACGGTTGGCTATATGCTGCAAAAAGACCTTCTGCTGCCCTGGCGCACCATCCTAGACAATATCATCCTCGGCCTTGAGATCCGCGGCGTGCCGCGTAGCCAGGCGGTGGAACGAGCCCTTCCGCTGATGGAAAAATACGGACTGAAAGGGTTCGACAGCCATTACCCGAACGAGCTTTCAGGCGGGATGCGGCAGCGGGCCGCGCTGCTGCGAACCCTGCTGTACGACCGCGATATCATGCTGCTGGACGAACCGTT
>DHDF01000146.1:0-5294 GCA_002399225.1 bacterium UBA4883 | reverse complement strand
TGGACGAACCGTTCGGCGCGCTGGACGCCCAGACCAGGCTCTCAATGCAGAACTGGCTTTTGGAAATCTGGCGCGATTTTGGCAAAACGATTCTTTTTGTCACGCACGACATTGACGAAGCCGTCTACCTTTCCGACGACGTCTTTGTCTTTTCGCCGCGGCCGGGGCATGTGCAGGCCAAAATCCATGTGCCGATCGAGCGCCCGAGACAATCGGAGGATCTGACGACCCCGCGGTTTATGGAACTGAAACATCATCTGCTGGAATTGCTTTCTGCCGGGCAGGCACCAGCGGAGGAAATTTGTTAAAACGGGAGTGAAAAAAATGGCTGCAATCAATCAGGAAACCTGCTGCGCCGCACGCCCGGCAAAGCGAAAACCGGCGGAGCAGGCAAACGAAAAAACGACGCGCAGTCTGGAAGCCTACGACGGAGAGTTTCAGGAAAAACGGCGCAAACGGCATGTTCTCACGGGAAGAATTCTGGTTGCCGTGTTTCTGTTTGGCGGATGGGAGCTTTTTACCCGCATCGGCTGGATGGACTCGTACTACTGGAGCTGCCCGAGCCGGATTCTCTCGACCGCATGGGTGCAGCTGACCCGCGGGACCCTTCTGCGGGATATTGCCTATACCTCCGGCTCCACGGTCATCGGCTTCATCACCGGGACCCTGACCGGTGCGCTGCTGGGGCTTTCGTTCTGGTGGTCGAAGACCTACGCGAGGATCAGCGAGCCGTTCATCATCATTTTAAACGCGCTGCCCAAGCTTGCGCTCGGCCCCGTGCTGGTAATCCTTTTTGGGATCGGATTCTTTTCAAAAGCCGTTCTCGCCTTTCTAATGACGGTGGTGACCAGCGCGATTTCCGCCTACGGCGGGGTCAAAAGCGTAGACCCCGCATTGGAAACGCTGATGGTTTCCCTTGGGGCGAAACGGCGGCAGGTGTTTTCCAAGGTCGTCGTGCCGTGGTCAATGCCATGGATTATTTCAAGCCTGCGGATTAACATCGCGCTGGCGCTGGCCGGCTCTATTGTCGGCGAATTCATCTCCTCCGAACAGGGCGTGGGCCGCATGATTATCTATGCGGGCACGATCCTCGATATCAATCTGGTCTGGGTGGGCGTGTTCGTCCTTTCGATTCTCTCCATGCTGATGTACTGGGGAGTTCTGCTTCTGGAAAAATGGTTGTCCAAACGTCTGGCAATCATTTCCTCATAAATTTTTTGGAGGGAACATCATGAAGAAAAACAGACTGGTTCATTCCGCGGGGAAAAGAATTCTTGCGGCAGCGATTGCCCTCGCAGCCGTGCTGCTGCCCGGCTGCGCCTCCCCCGCCCGGCAGCAGGCGTCTGCGCCGCATCTGAAAAAGCTGGTCATCGCAGAGCCCGTACACCTGAGCGGCTATCTGCCGCTCTACGTCGCCCAGCGTGAGGGGTACTTTAAAGAGCAGGGGCTTGAGGTCAAAGTGATCCAGGCCACCGGAGGGACCCATGTGACGGCGGTCGTCAGCGGAGATGCCTGGGGTGTGATCGGCGGCATCGATTCCATTGCGCTTGGCAATAAGAACAATTCCGACCCCATCACCGCCGTGTGCAACTGCGTCAACCGCGCAAACGTCTATCTGTTCTCAAAAGAAGGAACGGCCCCAAAAAGCAAAAGCAAAGCGGACCTCAAAGAATTTCTGAAAGGCAAAACCATCGTCGCGGGCCGCCACGGCGGCAGCCCGAACCTTCTGACCCGGTATCTGTTGCTCAACCTAGGGCTTAATCCGGAGAAAGACGTCCGCCTCATTGAGAATTCGGATGCCTCCACCGTGGTTTCCATGCTGCAAAACGGCAACGGCGACATCGGCAACGGAGCGGAACCACAGATCTGCGAGGGGATTGAAAAGAAAGTCTGGGAAGAGCCATTCTACAAGTTTACCGACCTCGGCGACTTTTCCTATTCCGTTTTCGGGGTAAAGAAATCGACAATTGAAAAAGATCCTGAAACGGTGCAGAAATTTGTCAATGCGATCCTCAAAGCGCTCAAGGCCGTGCAAAACGACCATGCCCTGGCCAAAAAGATCCTGACGGAAGAATTCCCGACCCTGACCGAAGCGCAGGTGAAAGCTTCACTTGACCGCGCCTATGCAGACAATCTGTGGAGCCCGGACGGGTCCATCAGTAAAAAAGCCGTCACCACCGACATGGATATGCTTTTAAAAACCGGCATTTACACCGGCAGCTATTCCTATGACAAACTGGTGAATATGCAGTTTGTAAAGAAGAACCAATAAAATCTTAGCATGTAAAAAAGGCGGCGCCGCCCGGAAAGCTTTTCCGGGTTGGCGCCGCCTTTGTGCCTGTAAGACTTTATAGCTCCACGAAACCGGTCGCAACGGAGTCCTGAAACGCCCGATCGTGTTCCACCAGCAGCATCGTCGGCGAAAACGACCGGATCAGTTCTTCAATCTGTAAGCGGGAAAGAAGGTCGACGTAGTTGAGCGGTTCATCCCATCCATAGAGGTGTGCCGGTTCGCACAGACTGGCGGCGAGAAGGACTTTCTTTTTCTGCCCATCGCTGTACCCGGCCATGTCCCGCTCGAACAGAGGGCGTGAAAAATCCAGCTTGCGCAGAATGGAAAACAGCAGGGATTTGTCGATACCCCGGGTTTCGGCAAATTCCGGCAGACTTCCGTTCAGCGAATCCGTTTCCTGCGGAACGAGGGAGACAGTCAGCCGCGGGGCGATCCAAAGGTTGCCGTCGTGTTCGACAGGCTGCCCGGTGACAAGCCTGAGCAGACTGGATTTGCCGCAGCCGTTGCGGCCGCGCAGAAACAGCCGGTCGCCTGCCCGGAGCCGGAACGAGACCGGGCCGCAGATTTTGCGGCCGTCATAGAACAGGCGCAGCTCCCGCGCCTCCAGCAGCAGGCCTTTCGCCGGCAGCGGATGAAGCTTTAAAGGCTCCGCGGCGTCTTGGTTTTGCAGCAGCCCGGCCTGTTTCTGCACCGCGCTTTCGCGCCTTGCCTGGATGGATTTTGGAGCGCTTCATCATTTTGGCGGATTTGTGACCGATGTAGCCGCGGTCCGGGCGCAGGCCGGAGTTTCGGGTGCCGCGTTTGGCTTTTTCCGTTTGGTTCGACCAGGCGGAAGCCTGCGCGGCGGCCTGCGAAAGGCGCTTTGCCTCCTGCTCCAGCTTTTCATGTGCGGCCCGTTCGAATTCGTCGCGGCGGCGTTTGTTTTCCAGAAAAGAGGAGCAATTCCCCCGTTCCAGCTCGATGCTTTTTCGGCTGATGGACAGAATGTGATCCACGCAGCCATCCAGAAAGGCCCGGTCGTGCGAAACCAGAAGGAATCCCCGCTTGCCGCGCAGGTAACACGCCGTTCGCTCTCGAGCCTGCTGATCGAGGTGATTGGTCGGCTCGTCAATCAGCAGAAAACGGTTTTCCTTTAAAAACAGCGCGGCCAGCAGCACTTTGGTCCGTTCTCCCCGGCTCAGGCTGGAAAAGGGCCGCAGGGCGGCTTCTTGCGAAACGTCCAGCAGCGAAAGCTCCCGTGCCGCTTGCCAGCTTTCACACCCGGGAACAATTTGGCGGATGATCTGCATGGCGTTTTGCGATTGATCCGGGACCGGGAATGGAAAATAATCGAATCCAACCTCGGAGGAGATCGTTCCGCGATATTCGTACCGCCCCATCATCAGCCTGAGCAGGGTGGTCTTTCCTTTCCCATTCCGCCCGATCAGGCCGAGTTTCCAGTCTGTGTCGAATTTGAACGAAGTGTTTTGAAACACGGGCTCCGGGCTGCCTTCATACCCGAAGGTCAGATTTGAAACTTGAATCAGAGACATGGCATCCTCCCGTATCATGCACCGAGGCCGCGGGAAGATGCCCCGCGGCCCCAAAACGGAAGGATTCCTCTTCCATGCCGGCTGAAACCGGGGAAAAGGTCCTTTAAAAATAAAAAGGGGACGCTTTTGAATGCACATTCCCGCAGCCGCACGGCAGCAAAGGCAGCCTGACTGTGGCTGCCTGACCGATTGGCGTACTTTCTTCAGCGGGAAATTTTGCGCATCCTTTTAGTTCCCTTCTGTCTTTTCTGTCTTTATCTTATCCAAAAACATCGAGCTTGTCAAGACACTTTTGCAAAGCGCGCCGTGCTGTGTTATGATGAAGACAAAAGCGGCGGGAGGAAAACGGAAATGCAGGAGCAGTATGTAAGCAAAGTCGTGCTGCGGCGGGAAGAGGTGCCGGACTTTGACCGGTATCCGTTTTCAATTCCGGCGGTGCGCGGCCTTTCTCAACTGCCGCTGCACGAGAATGTGACGTTCCTGGTCGGGGAAAACGGCGCCGGAAAATCGACGCTGACTGAGGCGATCGCCGTCTGCTGCGGGTTTAACCCGGAAGGCGGCAGCCGGAATTTCAGCTTCGAGACCTACCGCTCCCACTCGGAATTATGCGACTACCTGACTCTGTACAAAGGCGTGAGACATCCGCGCGACGGGTATTTTCTGCGGGCCGAGAGTTTTTACAACGTGGCGACCAATATCGAGGAGATGGACCGGGTGTCTGCCGTAGCTCCACAGATCAAGTGGAGCTACGGCGGCTCTCTGCATGAAAAATCGCATGGAGAAAGCTTTTTCGCGCTCTTGATGAACCGCCTTGGCGGGCATGGGCTTTATATTTTCGACGAACCGGAAGCCGCGCTTTCCCCCCGGCGGCAGCTTGCGATGCTCTGCCGCATCGACGAGCTGGTCAGGCAGAGCTCCCAGCTTATCATCGCGACGCACTCCCCGATTCTAACCGCTTACCCGAACAGTGTGATCTATGAGCTTTCCGCCGGCGGAATTCACCGCCGTGCTTATGAGGAAACGGATAATTTCAGGGTGACCAAAGAATTTTTAAACCGGTATCCCCGCATGCTGCGGGAATTGCTGGGCTGAAGTCATAAAAAAATTCCTCCGGAATGAAACCGGAGGAATTTTTTTATCCTGCTTTAGTGCTTTTTATTCTGTTTATAATAAGAGGACGGCATCTCGACCTCGAGCTGTTTTCCGGTCCCGTTGACGACACAGTCCAGGGGCTCGTCCGCAACATGGACCGGCATGCCGGTCTCCTGCTCCACCAGGCGGTCCAGCCCGCGCAGCAGCGCGCCGCCGCCGGTCAGCATGATGCCGTGGTCGATAATGTCCGCCGAAAGCTCCGGCGGAGTCTTTTCCAGCGTACTCTTGATTGCGTCGATGATCAGGGCCAACGGATCGCTCAGGGCTTCCCGCACTTCTTCGGCGCAGATCGTCACGTTTTTCGGCAGGCCGTCCAC
>DHDF01000130.1:3926-4050 GCA_002399225.1 bacterium UBA4883 | reverse complement strand
CCTATTCCGAAGCCGTCACGTTTGTGCCCAGCACTTTGACAAACAGGGTCGCAATGATCAGCACGCATACGAACATGAACATGACGATGACGGAACCGTAACCGAAGTTCATCTGCGAAAACAT
>DHDF01000130.1:3501-3704 GCA_002399225.1 bacterium UBA4883 | reverse complement strand
AAGTTCATCTGCGAAAACATGGTTTTGTAGGCATAGACGGAAAGCGTTTCCGTAGAACCGCCGGGGCCCCCGCCGGTCAGGACCGCAATCAGGTCGTACACCCGGAAGGCGTCCAGTGTGCGGAACAGCACGGCGACCAGAATCGAAGGCTTCAAAAGCGGCAGGGTGATTTTGAAAAAAGTCTGCACCTTGTTTGCTCCGTC
>DHDF01000130.1:2948-3265 GCA_002399225.1 bacterium UBA4883 | reverse complement strand
GTGGTTTTCCAGACGTCGGTCAAAATGGCTGCCCACATGGCGCCGTGCCCCGTCAGCAGCATGGTCTCGGACGAGGAAATCAGCCCGAGCTTGGCATAAATGTGAGAAATAATCCCGTTGGACCCATCGTATAAATAACTCCAGATCAGAGCGGAGACCGCAGTCGGGATCGCCCAGGGGATCAGGGCGCCGGCGCGGATCAGACCGATTCCCCGCACCGCATGGTTCATCACCAGCGCGAGCCCAAGTCCCAGAAAGAACTCAATGACAACGGAGAACAGCGTGAAGTAAACCGTGTGCCCCAGCGCGGCGAACAG
>DHDF01000130.1:1342-2790 GCA_002399225.1 bacterium UBA4883 | reverse complement strand
TGCCCCAGCGCGGCGAACAGCCGTTTGTCGCCGAAGATTTTGCCGTAACCTGCAAACCCGATGAAGTTGGAGGAAGAAATCGATTTGTCCAACTCATGAAAGATTTTGGGAAGAGCGTCTTTGTTGGCGTATTTTGCGTTGGGATACTTTTGATAGAGCTGCTGTACCTTTTGCCGGAGCTGTTCCGTTGCCTCTGAAAATTTCCGGCTTTTGGAAGCCGGAAATTTTCCGTTTGGGTAATCGGAAAACTCTTTGCCATAAGCTTCTGTCTCGGCGATGACTGCTCGAAAGGCGGCGGAGGCTTCCGCATCGCTGGCTGCGACCTGTGCGTCGTCGCTGAGAAAGAGTTTTACATAATCACAGTTCTCTTTAAATTGCTTTTGAGAAAAGGTCCCGGAAAAGGTCAGCTGAGATTTCTGGATGTCGTTTAGCCGGTAGTCAAAAAAAGAGTAGGCAAAGGAAGTCAGAATCGGCCAGATGGAAAAGACGGCAATGATGATAAGAAGCGGAACAAGAAATAAAAACTGGTGGAATGTTAATCTTTTTTGCATCAAATCCCTCGCAATCGGCTTGGCGGGTCTGCTGTTGCAAAGAAGGCATGCATCGAGCCCGGTGCATGCCTTCTTCGGAAATCCTTCTCGATTATTTAAGCGCGTCCTGCACAGCTTTGGCAGTTGCGTTAATATCCTGACTTCCGGACAGATATTTATGAATGTTGATCTGGAGGGTGTCGCTCACTTTGGAGTACTGACCGGAGACCGGCCGTGCAATCGTGGTCTTCATGGCGTTTTTAAAGCCGTCCATTCCAAGCAGCGGATTGGCGGAAACGACCGCAGAATCCGTGATCAAAGCGTTATAGCCGGGCAGGTAGGAGCCCTTAGTCGACATAATCTTCTGCCCGTCGGGCCCCGCCAGGTATTGAATAAATGCCCAGGCGCCGTCCGAATTTTTGGATTTGGCGTTAATGCCCAGAAGCCAGCCGCCCACGCAGCCGCCGTTTGGCAGCGGCGCAATGCCGACCTGGTTGGTCTTGACGGCAGTTTTTCCGCCTTTGATCGTGCCGTACTGATAGGGCCAGTTGCGTGCGAAAACCGATTTTCCATTGTCAAAGTTGGCGTCGGTGGAACCCTCGTTATAATTCAGAACATCCCCGGGGACCAGCTTGGAGGAGGTGAACTCCTTCATGGTCTTCAGGCCGTCGGAAATCTCTTTGAAGTTTTTGGTAAACTCGTTTGCGTTGCAGGTCAGGCCCTCATACTGTTTTGCCTGGAATGCGAACCCGTCCGTCGTGCCGCCCTTGCCCTTGTATTTTTCGGCCATCTGATACAGGTCGTCATATGTATATTTACCGCTGGAGAGCTTTGCCCCGTCCGTTTTGGAAACAAGATCCGAACGATAGTACAGCAGGGCGACATCCGGGAAGAACGGCAGGGTGTACTGCTTGCCCT
>DHDF01000130.1:0-1228 GCA_002399225.1 bacterium UBA4883 | reverse complement strand
CGGCAGGGTGTACTGCTTGCCCTCATAGTTGCCGGAGTTCATGGAGCCCTGATTGAAGTCGGTCTTTTTGAACCCGGCCGCGCTCATTCTGGTATCCAGCGGAGCAAGATACCCGGCGGCGGCGAACTCTCCCGCCCACACAACATCCAGCGAGATGACGTCATAATCCGACGAGCCGGAAGAAAGAGAGGTCAAAAGCTGGTCGTGCATCTGGGAAGAGTCGTTGGTAAACTGCTGCCACTCGACCTTGTATTTTTTCTGGGAAGCGTTAAAGGCGTCAACCGCCGCTTTGGTTGCGGGAGTGGAATCTGCCTGCGCGCCGAACTTTATGGTAACCGGGACGCTGGCGGCCTGCGCCTGAGAGGAAGCCTGAGAAGAAGAGGCCGCCCCGTCGTTTCCGGAGCAGGCCGCCATTCCGGCAGCGAGAGAGATCGCAAGGAATGCCGCTAAAAATTTTCGCGTACGTTGCATACTGACAATCCTCCTTTAAAAATTGAACCTGATTCTTGTGATGGGAACATATCGATTATAAGAGGAATCACTAGGTTTGTATTTTAAAATCATCATATATTTGTCAATATTTTAATAAAAGCTTAAAAATTATATAAAATTTAGGCAGTAGGATAGGTAATATGTTCCAGATTGATTTTACAGAAAATGTTAAAACTTTTTATTTTGCCACCGGTATTCCCATCGCCGTGCTGAAGAACGGGCGGGTTGTAAATTCCCGTCCCGCATCCGTTCAAACTGCGGAAAACATGGCCGAAGAGGGGAGCAGTATCAGCGTCGGCTACAGGATACAGGACTACAGCTCCGTTCAGTACGTCACCAGCGATTACGGGGAAAAGTTCCTGATTGAAGTGCTTGACGACACCTGCACGGTGGCGGCGGGCCCTGTTCTGATCGAGCCGATGCGCGGCGGAACACTGGCCAGCGTCCTTCAAAACAAGGAGATCCCGATTGAGATGAAACCCAGATTTGAGCAGTATTACCGGGACCTGAAAGTCATCAGCCCCCAAACTTACTATTACTGCGGGAAGCTGATGTCTCTGCTGTTTGCTTCCGGCAATCTGAAAGCGATGGAACAAAATCGCTCGACAGATCATAGAGTCAGGCTGGGCCGGGAATATTTTCAGAATGCTTACCGAAACCGCGAGAAAACATTTACCCATTCTCCTTATTTTCTGGAGAAAAGGCTGATTCAGCAAATGAAAATCTGCGATGAGGA
>DHDF01000035.1:39821-42306 GCA_002399225.1 bacterium UBA4883 | reverse complement strand
GCCTAGAAATGGAAGAACCGCCCAAGGCCCTTTGCGTGTATTATTATAACCAAAATTTGGAAAAAACACAAGATATAAATGCAAATTTAGAAATTCTATCTTAAAGATCAACAAATCCGTATTCTAAAATGCTAAATAACCTGGTTTTGTAAAGCCGGATAAACCATTCCCCGCTAACCTGGAAAGACCAGTGGGGGAATAGAAATTTAAAGAAGAGGCAGAGCAAAATACTCTGCCTCTTCGCATACAACCGATATGATTTCATAGGACCCGTTTCGTTCTCTCTGTTCACAGAGGATTATCCTCTGCACTTTGCCATAAACGCGGCCGCCTTCTGGAAGGCCCCGTAGCGTGCTTCGGAGCTACGCAGTAAAAATGGCACCGCGGGATATCTCGTTTTGGAAAACATCTGGCGTTCCGTCCTGGCCGGTTGTACGGTGGAAGACAGCAGAATTACTCCGGTTAGGCTTTACCCCATCTCGCTGGGGATACAAAAGCCGCGCTCTCAAAAGGAAGTCTCCATTCTCTTGCACGACTCCGCCGCGCTGGAATATCTGGCGCGGCTCAGCCAGCCTTTCGGCGCTGACCTGCGCATCGGAAACGATTGTAGGCTGTCTAGATCTGTAAGGCACTAGAGCCTCAAAACAGAACCACGCAGAAACATGTAGGGCTGCTACAAACCCAATGGGGCCGAGGCAGCCATTTCACAAAAAGTATCTGGGGCGTTCCGCTCCCGGGACTTCAAGTCACTGGCTTCGGCTCCCGCCGGGAACTGGGAAGCCTCCGATGTTCCGGACGCGGCTGTTTTGGGGAACTCATACACATTTTGCCAGAAATGCGGCGGCTTCGACCATTCGTTTCATCTGAGGGAACCATCGTACTGGTCATTGCAAAACCACTTTGCAGGCCTTTTTCCCGGTTTATTATATTTCAGTTAAACGGGAGGGAGGCTTGTAAATTTCTTGGAGGAGTGCAAAAGCGAATTTTTGAGCCAGCGGAGAAACAGGGCCGGTAATTCCATACATGGTTTAGTAACTTATGCCGATTAAAACTTCAAAATGATTAAATCTGAGCCGTGAAACAAACAGCATTCCTATGCTCTTCGCCCAAGCGAATGTGCTGAAAATAGCGACAGAGCTTTGCCTTTCTAAATATAGTTATCTACGTCTATAGCGTTCCTCGTCTTCCCCCTATACCTAAAATTCTTTGTTCACAATTTTTCAGTTCTATCGCTGGATAGTTTTTTTGCCAGCACGTTTTTTAATTCCTCCAAAAAGCCCTTAATCTGCGGGGTCATAACCTTACTGCGATGCAAAACCAACTGGACCGACTGCATTTGATTCCAGTCCGGAACTGGAAGAACACAAACGCGTCCCGCTTGAACCGAGGAATAAACCGTGTAAAAGGGAAGCACCGATAAGAATGGCTCTTGTTCCACCAACCGACAAGCCGTATTCGCGCTTTGTAATTTTAAAAAAGGAGAAATTTCAATTCTACGGCTGGCTAAGGCGCTTTGAAAATGGACAGTATATGGTGCAGCATCTTCCATGAGAATTACATCTTGTCCAACTAATTCTTCTAAGCGAACGAATTTTTGATGTGATAGAGGATGATTTGGATTGGCGATTATCACCACTGGAACTTCTATCGCGTCCCACACTGTCCATCCTGCTGAAGGCAACGGATCATCAATAAGGCAGGCTGTGTCTAATAATCCGTGCTGAAGGCGGTCTTTCAATGTAGCAGTGGCATCTACAATAAGTTCTAGATGTACCCGTGGAAAATGACGGTGATATTGGAGAAATACATCTTCCAGCAACAGTTCAAACAGAGATTCCACCATACCCACTCGAATGGTTCCACTTAAAACTTCCTCGCATTTAAAACAATTTTCCATCTGCAGAGCGGTGGAAACAATCTGATGCGCATAAGGAAGCAATTTCTCTCCATAAGGAGTAAGAAATACGCTGCGCCCAATGCGGTCGAACAGCGGTACACCTACTTCCTGTTCCAATTGTTTAATTTGGGCACTGACATTGGATTGGGAGTAGCCAAGTTCCCGGCTGGCCTGTGTAAAGTTTTGAAGGGACGCAACTTTCAAAAATGTATTTAGATTCCGAATCTCCACAGAGCCACCTCCTTGTGGAATTTTATTACATTATACTACCTTTATTATAGATTGTTCAATCATAAATTTTGATCGAATCTATAAAATCTATTTGTTTTACAAAACATTTATTGGGTAGTATGATGGAAATGAAAGAGAAAACGTTTCCTTTTTTTGATTACAATTTACAATGGAGAGTGAGGTGTGATGAATCAGATTATGCATAATTCAAATGTTCGCTGTACACATCAGAACCAGCAAAATTACTTTGTTGGTAATCGTCAAAACTGCCGGCGTATCGAAAAAGGTTGGCTGGAAAAAGTGGGACAATGTATCTAATCACTGAAAGGCTCTAAAAGAGTCTTTTGGACAAGATTG
>DHDF01000035.1:35684-39602 GCA_002399225.1 bacterium UBA4883 | reverse complement strand
GAAAAGACGTATTACTATTGGCAGCGCAGAATATCTGGAAGTCCATCCGTGAACCGGGAAGCAACTGATTTGTGCAGATTCAGGTTGATACCGCAACTGTCGGCCAAAACGCGGCGGTCAGGATTCGGAGCAATGGGGGCCGAGGCAGAAATCCGTGTTGGAACCGACGCCGCAACCATTGTGGCGGTTTGCCGGGCGCTTCGGGATTTCCGCGGTAGCGCGTAAGAATTTGTGTAAAGTCGGGAAGTCAGGATAGGAAAGCTTTTAGTTAAAGAGATATTTTAATCCTGTCTCCGAAATAAATCATTAAGATTGTCGAGAATCAAGCCCCAATCCCGAATGGGCATCGTCCATTTGTCTACGATATTCATCGTGGCAAGATAAAGGATTTTCATGAGGGCATCATCGGACACAAACTCCGCTTTTTGTTTTTGTCACCTTGCGAAGCTGTCAGTTGAAATTTTCAATGGCGTTAGTTGTGTAAATCAGCTTCCGGATTTCGGGCGGATATTTGAACATGGCGGCAATTCAGCCGGTCAAGCCGCTGCCAACGGTACAACGTCTTGAGGAAAATATTCAGTTTTTCACTTGCTTCCCAAACTCCGATTTCAAACGCCAACTTCAATGCATCATACTGAAACTTTTCACTGCATTTCTTTACAACTTTGCACACCTCCTTCCTATTTTTATCACTCGATCAGATGTACGCTTTCTTTACATCAATCCATATTTTACCATTTTGCTATCTTTTTATAGGAGGATTTTTTTTTCGATGTTGGTTTGAAAAACATTGAAGGCATTATTTGGAAATTTTAAGCAGGCATTATAATCTTGCGACATTCTATGAACATACCCTAAAATACAAAATGTAGGAGGGAAATACATGGAAACTTTTAGCCGTATTATTACTGCTATTAATAATGTCATTTGGAGCCCCGTTATGCTGGTATTTCTTGGGGGAGCCGCAATTTGGTTTACTATCAAGCTGAGGGGCATGCAGTTTACCAGGATCGGGGATATGTTTAAATATCTCTTTGAAAAAGGAGAAAACAAAACAGATAGTGGTCTTTCTTCCTTTCAGGCATTTGCGACAACGGTAGGGGGACGTGTAGGCACTGGAAATATTGCTGGTGTGGCAACGGCAATATTTATGGGAGGCCCTGGCGCACTTTTTTGGATGTGGATAACGGCGCTTATGGGTGCAGCAACAGGCATGGTAGAATGTATGCTTGGTCAAGCATACAAGGATAAAACTCTGGGCGAACTGACTGGTGGACCAGCATACTATATGACAAGAGGTATTAAAAATAAAACACTTGGAAAAGTACTTTCTATTTTGTTCTGTATTGCCGTATTTATTGGGCCAGGATTTCTGCTTCCTGCTATGCAGACGCAAACTGCTGCCACTGCAATTCAAGGTGCGTTTGGTTTGCCATTTATCGTTGCAGGCACCGCAATGGTAGTTCTTGTAGGAGCCGTGATTATGGGAGGCATTAAGAGAATTGGTCAAGTAGCAGAATTTCTTTCTCCCATCATGTGTGGGGTCTATCTTCTCATCACAATTATCATCTTGGTAGCCAACATCACAAAAGTTCCCTCAGTCATTGGTTCGATTTTTGCAAGCGCCTTTGGGGCAAATGCAGTATTTGGCGGAATTGTAGGTGCAAGCATGTCATGGGGTATTAAAAGAGGTTTCTTTTCCAACGACGCTGGAAACGGCATGAGTCCGCTTATTTCTGCCACAACGGATACATCCCACCCTGTCAAGCAGGGACTTGTGCAAGGTTTCTCCGTTTATATTGACACGCTCTTGGTCTGCACATGTACCGGTCTGTCTATCCTTTTAGCAGGGACTTATAATGTTGCCGCTGATGGAGTCGGCGATGTTTTGCTAGTAGAAAATGTCCCCGGTGTTATGTATGGCGTTCCCTTTATGCAAGCAGCTATGTCGTCAACCATTGGCAAAGCAGGCGCAGTTCTCCTAGCAATTATGCTGTTTATCTTTATTTACACAACACAGTTGTCCTATTCTTATCAATTGGAATCGACCTGCAGGTTTCTCTTTGGTGGCAGTAAAAAAATCATTATGCTTGTAAGAATTATCTTTTTAGCATTCTGCATGTTTGGAGTTCTGATAGATGGTAAACTTATTTGGCCAATGGGTGACGTTGGCGTAGGATGCATGCTTTGGGTAAATACCTTCAGCATTCTCTTGCTGACTCCGGTAATTGTAAAAATAGTGAAAGATTATGAAAAGCAGCGCAATCTTGGTCTTGATCCTATTTTTGATCCGGAAACTGTTGGTATCAAGGACGAAGGTGGTGTATGGGCAACTTACATCAAAAAGAAAAGGGCACGCGGCGATTATGAAAATGAAAGATTAGGATATCAGTGTGAAGACAAAAAATAGAAATGAAAAAGCCACTCCACGCTGTACTGCCGCACGACGGATTTTTTACCGGCCAGGGTCACAAGCCCGCTGCCGGAAGAAAGAAAATAAATCCGCAGTTCATAGCAGGTGGAAAACGCATCGTGAAACCCCGGCTCCGCAAGCAGCTGCCCGCTCTCCCCCAAAAAAATTCCTTTTAGCAGCGGAGAATCGCATAAGCGCTGCGAGACGGTGTTGGAAATTCGCTTGGAACACATTTAAAACCCCTTCTTTTCAATGTGTATAGTTATAATATTACACATAATTTGTACAAAATCCATACTAAACTTATATAATGCAAAACAAAAAGATAAATCAATCATTTGATATCACAAAAATACAAGGAAAGAGGTCTATTGCTATGCCTAAGCAGAAACAAAAACTAAAGCTGATGTCCCTTTGCGTTCATGCCGGCAATCACACGGACGACGTGGTCGGCGCGGTCAAAGACCCGATCTACATGTCGAACACCTACCGTCTGCCCACCGACGGCTCTCCCGTGGACTGGAGCGGCATCCACACAAACATCTATTCGCGCAATGGAAACCGCAACCAGTTTACCCTTCAGGATAAACTGAAAGCCGTGGAAGGCGCGGAGGACTGCGTGGTGCTGGGAAGCGGCGTTGCCGCCTTGTCCGGAACTTTCGTCACCTTCCTGAAAACCGGCGACCACGTGATCTGCTCCCAGGTCTGCTATGCGGCCGTCGGCCACCTGTTCAACGAGCTTCTGCCCGAAAAGTACAACATTGAGGTTTCGTTTGTCGATACAACGAATCTGGATGCCGTCAAGGCGGCCATCCGCCCGAACACCCGCCTGATCCATGTGGAAACCCCGGGCAACCCCACCACCGGCATCAGCGACATCGCCGCGATCGCAGAAATTGCGCACAAGGCCGGCGCTCTTCTTTCCGTCGACAGCACATTTGCTTCCCCCGTTCTCCAGCATCCGCTGGCACTGGGCGCCGATCTGCTGATCCACAGCATGACGAAATACACCAACGGCCACGGCGATGCCCTGGGCGGCTGCGTGCTTGGCAAAACGGAACTGATCGACAAGATCAAAGAGCAGGCGATGGTCAACTTCGGCGGCGTGCTGAGCCCGTTCAACGCCTGGCTGATCGCAAGAGGCATGACCACGCTGCCCCTGCGCATGAAGCAGCATTGCAGCAACGCCATGGCGGTCGCTGAATTCCTGGAAAGCTCCCCTGACGTTCGCTTCGTGTATTACCCCGGTCTGAAAAGCCATCCGCAGCATGAGCTCGCTTCCCGCCAGATGCACGGCGGCTACTCCGCGATGATGTGCTTTGATGTCAACGGGGACAGGGACGCCCATCTGCGCTTTCTCAGCAGCTTAAGGCTCATTACTCACGCCGTCTCCCTCGGCGACGGCGAAAGCCTGATCGTGTTCACGGATGCCGACAGCGAGAAGATGAAGTACTACCCGGAGGTTTTCCGCAAAGGCTTCTACCGCTTCAGCGTCGGCCTGGAAG
>DHDF01000035.1:29134-35497 GCA_002399225.1 bacterium UBA4883 | reverse complement strand
GCTTCAGCGTCGGCCTGGAAGACGCGGAAGACATCATCAGCGATCTTGACCAGGCCCTGAAGGCAAGCAGACAAAAATAGCGGCCCGAACGGCATCCGTGGCCGTGCATGGTCCCGGTTAAGATGTAGCATAGCGGCCATCGAATGTCAAGGCTGCCGGGTTTTCCCGGCAGCCTTCCTTTTCTGACAGGGTTCGGCCGAAAAAAAGCCGTATGGAAGCTTAACGGTCAGCTTTCATGCGGCTTTTCTCTTTAAAATAATTTTGGAAGTCTTTTCTTGTTACGCGCCTTTGGCCGGTTTTCCCACCTCGGAAGATGCCCATTGCCGCCCGCGCCGGACCTCCGGCAGCGGAATCACCACGGAGGCCCCCCGGACCGATTCGACCGCCACGGGGATTCCGTAAACGTCGCCGATCGTTTCGGGAGTCATCACTTCGCGCCCGCCATAGGCATAGACCTCCCCGTCCTTGACAAACAGAAAGCGGTCGCAGTATTTCATCGCAAGGTTCAGGTCATGAATCACAAGAATGACAATCGCCGCAAGCGCCGCCAAAAGAGTCCCGAATGCTAAAAGAATAAGAATCAGAACTTTAAACCGGATATACTCCCGGTATGTTTTTATTTTGCGGGCTGAATTTTCCATCGCAGTCTTCACTTACTTCCTACCGTCACCTTGCCGAACCCGTTCCCGGAATCTTTCAGAACTTGAAGATAGGGCCGGCCCAGCATTTCCGTAAAAATTTCGTCGGCTTTCTTTTCAAAGTTCACATCGGCGAAAGCCTTCGGATATATTACATTGCCTGTGTAATAGGCATCTGCAATCGCAATTTCAAGGTTGGTGCCGTAGTAATTGTACGCGATCTGCGTGTAGACTCTGCCGTTTTTAACCGCGTTTAATTTTTAATAGAAGCCCGGATTGGAAGAGTCATCCTGATTGACCAGATTCATATTGTCCGGCGTCAGAAAAATGATATCCGGATTCCAGACTGCAAGCTTTTCCTTATCGATCAGCAATGCCCCCCGACTTTCCCGTTTCGTCGACCACATTTTTCGCATGGATCGCTGTAAAGGGAGGATACTTGCCATAGGTTCCCTCAATGCCGTGGCCGCCGCGGAAGCTGACCGCGCCGGCATAAACCGACGGCTTCTTCCCGTCCGGGATATCTTTCGTGCGGCTGTTCAGGTCTTTCTGCCAGCTTTTCATAGCGCCGAGCACCGCCGCCCTGGTTCACTTCCGAAGGAAGCCGCCCCGGCGGAGGAGGCCGCGGCCTGCCGCGCCGAAGGGGCGTCCACACCGCAGGCATCGTTTTCCGTAACGCAGACAAGCTGCTCGTCGTCGGAAACGCCGATCCCCATTTTTTCCCGCACGGCCTCGCAGGCTTTGAAACCGATTGCAAGCCCCGGGCATTCATGCCCGTGAAACGCAACCGCCTTTTCCCATAATTTTTGATCCATCTCTCTATATTCCTCCCTATTCCTCCCTATTCCTCCCTTTTGATGTTTAATACTTCAAACATTAGACATGCCAGTAAATTGTCGTGACCGTAACATCCACTGTTTCGCGGACCAGGCCGTCCTGCGCGATGGAGCCCAGATACCGCCTGATCTTCCTTTCCTCTTCCGGCGTGATCTCCCGGTAGGTTTTCACCCGGTTTCCATAAAGGCCGAAGGCTTCTTCCGGCGTCTTTTCCATCTTCCATTTCTGCCGCTCATACTGGAAGAGCGGCAGGAGGCCCCGCTGCCATAACAACTCAAAAGCATAAAGAATATCCCGGTCGCCGTTTTCACGGTTTTCCGCAATGCCGACCAGCCGCTTCACCGCGTCGGAGACGGGGTCCGTGCGGTGAGTCGGCTTTGAAAGAGCACACCAGCCGCGGCTGGCTTCCAAAAGCTTCAGAAACGTATCCGCGCTTTGCACGGCCGGGGTCATATGGGCAAAAACGAGGTCGAACTTTTTTTTGCAAAGGTCGCACTTCTGCCAGTCGGCGCAGAGGAATCTGACATTTTCCGCATTCTTCTCAGAAGCTTTTCGTTTTGCAAGGTCGATCATGCGAGGGGAAAGATCCACGCCGGTCACTTCTGCGCAACGCCCAGCCAATGCAAGGGAATACCCCCCCACGCCACAGCCCACATCCAGAACACGCGAATGCTTGTCAATCATTTCGTTTTGCTCCAGCAGTCGCAGAAAGCCGTCATTCTGAAAGGTCGGGAGCACCTGCTCGCCGAATCCTCGCGCCATGGAGTTCCACAGGTCGACACGCGCTTGCCCGCCGGCTCCCCGAAAGCGCCAGTTTTCAAGGATTTCTTTCTGTTCCAATATTTGATTCCTCCTTGTCCGCATAAAAAAAAGAGGCTCTCAAAAGAGCCTCCAAAGCATCTGTAAGATAATTTCAAAATTATCGTTTTCCCAGTAAAAGACCGCGGCCTCCGCCGTTTCTTCCCCCGCAATCCGGCCATGCCGGCCGCAGACTCCAATCCGCAGCAAATGTATTTCAATACATCATTTCCCGCATGGCAGCATCGCTGTTTCTTGCGGAATATTATAGCAAAGGCTTCCGCAGATGTCAAGATTCGGCGCCTGCGCGCCTTTCTCTCTCTCTTCGGTTTTTCATTGACTCCCGGGGAGAAACATGCTATGATAAAAAAAAAGAAAGCCAAGAAGGCTTTCATTTTCCAAGCCGCACCAAACCGATCATAAAAATGGAATTCTGGGAAGAACCCGGTCAAAGAAGAAAAATTCTTGGCCGGGTTCTTTGAATTTTTGCAGCGGGGAAAAACTTTTGAAAGAAAAAGAGGGTATGAAATGAAGCTCGATGAATTTTTAAAGCAAATTCCCCGTTTTGCTTTGGCATTTTCCGGCGGCACGGACTCTTCTTATCTGCTTTACGCCGCCAAAGCTGCCGGGTGCGACGTGCGCCCCTATTTAATTCAATCCTCCTTTCAGCCGCAGTTTGAGCGGGACGGCGCACTCCGGCTCGCGGAGCTTCTTCAGCTCCCGCTGACCGTAATCCGCCTCGACGTTTTGAGCGATCCGCACGTTGCCGCAAACCCCGAAAACCGCTGCTATTTCTGCAAAAGGGCTCTTTTCTCCCGTCTTCTCGAATCCTGCCGCGCCGACGGTTACGACCTCCTGTGCGACGGCACAAACGCTTCCGACAACGTGGCGGAGCGTCCGGGGATGAAAGCACTGAATGAACTGGGCGTGCGTTCCCCGCTGCGGGAATGCGGGCTGAACAAAGAGGAGATTCGGCGTCTTTCCCGGAAAGCGGGTCTTCCCACCTGGAAAAAGCCGGCTTATGCCTGCCTTGCCACGCGCATCCCGGCCGGGACGCCGATCACCGCACCTCTTCTGCAAAAAATTGAGCGCGCGGAAAATTCCCTCTTTGCACTCGGTTTTTCCGACTTCCGCGTGCGCTATTTCGGCGGGGCGGCAAAATTGCAGTTCCCAGAGGAACAATTCCCCGCCGCACTGCAAAAGCGTGCGGAGATTGTTTCGGCCCTTCAGCGGGAGTTTGACACCGTGCTGCTGGACCTCATTCCAAGAAAAACGGAGGAAAACACATGGAAAAAGAACGGATCCTGAACCTGTTAAATCAGGTAAGCCGCGGCGAAGTAACGCCACAGCAGGCGCTTTTGAAGCTGAGGATGGAGCCTTTCGAAGATTTGGGCTATGCCAAGGTCGACCATCAAAGGGAACTGCGGCACGGTGTTCCGGAAGTCGTCTACGGGGCCGGTAAAACGGCGGAGCAGATCGGCGGCATTGTAGTCGCGCTGAAAAAGCACGGGAATCATAATATCCTGGTCACGCGTCTGTCGCCGGAAAAGGCGGAAACGGTCAACCGGCAGGTCCCGATCGATTACGATCCCGTTTCCCGCATCGGCATCTGCGGGCGCAAGAGCGAGGTCACCGCTTCCGGCACAGTCGCCGTCGCAACGGGCGGTACCAGCGACCTGCCCGTCGCAGAGGAGGCAGCCGTCACCGCCGAAGCCCTCGGCAACCGCGTGGAGCGCGTTTACGATGTCGGCGTTGCAGGACTTCAGCGGCTGCTTGCCAAGCTGGACGTTCTCATGAGCGCGCGGGTCATCATCGCCGTCGCCGGGATGGAAGGGGCCCTTGCCACCGTGATCGGCGGGCTGGTCGCCTGCCCTGTGATCGCCGTTCCAACCAGCATCGGCTACGGCGCGAATTTCAGCGGCCTTTCCGCCCTGCTTTCGATGCTCAATTCCTGCGCCGGCAACGTCAGCGTCGTCAACATCGACAACGGCTTCGGCGCGGGGTATCTCGCCAGCCTGATCAACCATATCGGAGGGAATGAGAAATGAAACTTTACCTGGAATGTAATATGGGCGCGGCCGGCGATATGCTGATGGCCGCGCTTTTGGAACTGCTGCCCGGCCCGGAACCGTTTCTGCAGCAAATGAACCACCTCGGCATTTCCGGGGTCCGGGTGGAACAGATCCCGGAGCAGAAATGCGGAGTAAAAGGCAGCCGCATCCGGGTCCTTGTCAACGGCGAAGAGGAAACGGTACACGACGTTTCGGGAAAACCCAAAGCGGAAGATGCCTTCCATGAACACGAGGAGCACGAAGCAGGCCACCTTCATGATCACGAGCAAGGACATGAGCACTGCCATGAGCACGGAAAAGCCCATGCGCACAGTCACCACCATTTCAGCTATGAGGATGTCCGCGGGCTGATCGGTTCGATGGATCTGCCCGTTCAGGTAAAAGACGACGCGCTGGCGGTTTACGCGCAGATTGGAAAGGCCGAATCGCAGGTTCACGGCGTTCCGATGGATCAAATCCATTTTCACGAGGTCGGCTCGATGGACGCCGTCACCGACGTGGTCGGCTGCTGTCTTTTGTTTCATCTGCTCGGTGCGGAAGAGATTTCCGCCTCTCCTGTGCATGTCGGCTCCGGCTCCGTCCGGTGCGCCCACGGGATTCTGCCCGTTCCCGCCCCCGCGACGGCGCTTCTCCTGAAAGACATTCCGATTTATGGCGGCCGGATAAAAGGCGAGCTCTGCACCCCGACCGGTGCTGCGCTGCTGCGTCATTTTGTCGGCCGGTTCGGAGAAATGGAACCGATGAGGGTGAAAAAGATCGGGTACGGCATGGGAGTGAAAAACTTTGAGACGGCAAACTGCATCCGGGCGTTCTGGGGCGAGACAGACGGCCTGGCGGACCAGATTATTGAAATCAGCTGCAATCTCGACGATATGACGCCGGAAGCTGTCGGGTATGCGTCGGATCTGCTGCTGAAAAACGGCGCGCTGGATGTGTTCGTCACGCCGATTTCCATGAAGAAGAACCGGCCCGCCTCCCTGCTGACCTGCCTGTGCCGACCGGAGGACCGGGAAAAGTTTTCGCGGCTGATTCTGCTGCACACCACTACTCTTGGGATCCGGTACACCGACTGCCGCCGGGAAGCCTTGCGTCGTTCCTTCGAAACGGTGGAAACGCCGTATGGGCCGATCCGTTTCAAGCGGGGCGACGGCTACGGCATCCGGAAAAGCAAGCCGGAATACGAAGATGTAAGCGCGGCTGCTCAGAAACACGGAGTTTCGTTCAGCGAAGTGTGCAGCCGGGCTCGGACGGCAGACTCCAAAAAACGATCCTGAAACTCACGCCGAACGGCGTAAAAGACGGCCGCCCCGTACTTTTGGCAAAAGCACGGGGCGGTCAATTTTTATCACCTGACAGAAAGGCGGAGCGGCCGTTCATCATTCATATGAAAAAGGCCGGCCCGGAAAATAGAAAATTCCAGGCCGGCCTGCTTGACGAAATTCTTTACCGCTTTATTTCATCAGGTGCATATCATCTTTTAGGACCACGTCGTGTGCGCCGCCCTCCACGATGCTGACGGAAGAGACCAGAGTCAAACGGGCCTTCTTCTGAAGCTCCGGGATAGAAAGCGCACCGCAGTTGCACATGGTGGAGCGGACCTTGTTCAGCGTAAGCGCAACATTGTCGCGCAGACTGCCGGCATAGGGAACGTAGGAATCGACCCCTTCTTCAAAGCTCAGCTTTGCTTCGCCGCCGAGGTCGTAGCGCTGCCAGTTGCGCGCGCGGGCGGACCCCTCGCCCCAGTACTCCTTCATATAGTTGCCGTTGATCATCACTTTGTTGGTCGGGCTTTCATCAAAGCGGGCGAAATAGCGGCCCAGCATGCAGAAATCGCAGCCCATCGCAAGCGCAAGGGTAATGTGGTAATCGTAAACGATGCCGCCGTCCGAACAGATCGGCACATAGATGCCGGTCTCTTTATAATACTCGTCGCGCGCCTTCGCAACTTCAATAACGGCCGTCGCCTGCCCGCGGCCGATACCTTTGGTCTCGCGCGTGATGCAGATGGAGCCGCCGCC
>DHDF01000035.1:27019-29033 GCA_002399225.1 bacterium UBA4883 | reverse complement strand
CAGATGGAGCCGCCGCCGATGCCGATTTTGATAAAATCGGCGCCTGCTTCCGCCAGGAAACGGAATCCGTCGCGGTCCACCACGTTCCCGGCCCCGATCTTCACCGAATCCCCGTATTTTTTGCGCACAAAGTCGATGGTGCGTTTCTGCCATTCGGTGTATCCATCCGAAGAATCAATGCAGAGGATGTCCGCTCCGGCGTCCACCAAAGCGGGGATGCGCTCTTCAAAATCGCGCGTGTTGATGCCCGCGCCGACGATATAGCGCTTGTGGGCATCCAGCAACTCCTGCGGATGCCCTTTGTGGGAATCATAGTCTTTGCGGAATACAAATGACGCCAGCCTGTGGTCCTCGTCGAGGATCGGCAGGGCATTGAGCTTGTTGTCCCAGATAATATTGTTGGCTTCTTTCAGGCTGACCCCTTCATCGGCGTAAATCACCTTTTCAATCGGTGTCATAAAGGTAAAGACCTTTTCCTCGGGCGACATTCTGCTGACACGGTAATCCCGGCTGGTCACAATCCCGAGCAGATGGCCGTTTGCCGTTCCGTCGTCCGTCACTGCAACCGTAGAGTGACCCGTTTTTTTCTTGAGGGCAAGCACATCGGCAAGCGTCTGATCCATCCGGATGTTGGAATCGCTGACGACAAATCCAGCCTTGTAGCTCTTGACGCGCCGGACCATCTCCGCTTCCTTTTCAATAGACTGAGAACCGTAAAGGAAAGAAATGCCCCCTTCCTTGGCCAGCGCAATTGCCATGCGGTCGTCAGACACCGACTGCATGATGGCGGAAACCAGGGGAATATTCATGCTCAATCCGGGTTCTTCTCCCTTTTTGAAACGCACGACGGGCGTCTTCAGCGAAACATTCGCGGGGATACATTCCACAGAGGAATAGCCTGGCACCAGTAGATACTCGCTGAACGTATGGCAGGGCTCGTCATAATAATAGGCCATTTTATCTTCTCCTTGTCTCTGATTGTTCCTGAACAGCTTTTGTGGCGGCCGGCGGAAGCGCAAGCGCCGGCTCACCTGTCTTGGGAAGGGCCGTCCGCCCTGCCTAACTGCAGTTTTTCCCATTATTATATCACGGATCCCATTTTTGTAAAGAGACAGGCCGGGATAATAAGCGGAATCCCAAGAATTTTGTCTAAGGAAAAGAGAATTGGAATTTGCCCGCCTGAAATTGACAGACTGCCGACAAAACAAGTATAATGAATAAAATTGGCAGGTTTTGCAACCCGGGAAGGTGGATTTGAACGGCCGGTCCCGTCACCGCCATGAAGTCAAAAGTGTAAAAGGCACTAAACGGAATTATAGTAACTGGAAAAGGAGCAGAAGAATGATTCGATTCAATTGCGACTACAGCGAAGGCGCTCACCCGAAAATTCTGGAAATGCTCTCCCGTACCAATCTGGAGCAGACAGCCGGCTACGGGGAAGATCCCTATTGCAGACGCGCAGCCGATTTGATCCGGCAGAAATGCGCGTGCCCGGATGCTGCCATTCATTTCATCGTCGGCGGAACACAGGTCAACATGATCGTGATTGCGGCGGCGCTGCGCCCCCATCAGGGAGCGCTCTGCGCCGACACCGGCCACATCAACGGCCATGAAACCGGCGCCGTGGAGGCCACCGGGCACAAAGTTCTGGCTCTGCCGGGTGTAGAGGGAAAAATCACCGCCGGGCAAATTCAAGCCGCCTGCGACGCGCATTTCGGCGGCGACTCCCCCGAGCATACGGTCCAGCCCGGCCTGGTGTACCTTTCCCTTTCCACGGAACTCGGCACCGTTTACACCAAAGCGGAGCTGACCGAGATCAGCAAAACCTGCCGCCGGAACGGCCTTCTGCTGTATGTGGACGGCGCCCGCCTCGGCTACGGCCTGTACGCCGAGGGCTGCGACCTTGACCTGCCCTCACTTGCCGCGCTCTGCGACGCTTTCACCATCGGCGGCACCAAGGGCGGCGCGCTGTTCGGCGAAGCGCTGGTCCTGCACAGCGCCTCTCTGGAAAAGG
>DHDF01000035.1:25813-26917 GCA_002399225.1 bacterium UBA4883 | reverse complement strand
TACCATCGGCGGCACCAAGGTCGGCGCGCTGTTTGGCGAGGCGCTGGTGATCCGCAGCGCGGCACTGAAAAAAGACTTCCGCTACATCCTCAAGCAGAGGGGCGGCATGCTTGCAAAAGGCCGGCTGCTGGGGATTCAGTTCCTCGCGCTGCTGGAAGACGACCTCTATTTTCACCTTGCGGCGCACGCTGACCGGCAGGCCATGCAGATCCGCCGCGCCTGTGCCGAACGGGACTGGGGCTTTCTTTCCTCCTCCCCGACCAATCAGCAGTTCCCGATTCTGCCGGACACGGCGCTCGATTCTTTGCAGCAGAACTATATTGTCTCCGACTGCGGCCGGGTGGATCAAACGCACCGCGCCGTCCGTTTCTGCACCAGCTGGGCAACCCGCGACGAGGATGTGGAACGCCTCGTCCGCGACATCCGCGCGCTGTAAACGGAAGACGGTACCGAACAAAAGAGTTATGCAACGGCCCGGGCGAAATTGCTGCGCCCGGGCCATTTTTTGATTGGAGCAAACAGAATAAAATTTCTTCAGCCAAACAATTGACAAAGATAGAGGCAAAGTATATATTATGTATGAACAATTAATCATATGATAGGATGTTGGTATTATGTCGGAAAATCTGGAACATACGGAACAGGACTCCATTTCGCGGGAAGAAGCGCTGAAAAAAGCGGAAAACGACATGCCGGACGACGAGATCCTTTACGACCTTGCGGATCTGTTTAAAATTTTCGCCGATTCCACGCGGATCAAGATCCTCTATGCTCTGCTGGAGTCAGAAATGTGTGTCTGCGACATTGCGCAGCTGCTTGGGATGAATCAGTCCGCCATCTCTCATCAGCTTCGGGTACTCAAGCAGAGCAAGCTGGTCAAGTACCGTCGGGATGGCAAAGCGATCCTCTACTCCCTCGCGGACGGACATGTGCGCACCATCCTCGACCAGGGCATGGAGCACGTCGGGGAATAAATCTATATTTTGAATCGGAGGTTATGCTCATGAGGAAAAAAATTAAATTAACTGATTTAGACTGCGCGGCATGCGCCGCGAAAATGGAAGACGCCGTCCGAAAGATTCCGGGCGTAAACAGCGCCAGCGT
>DHDF01000035.1:24733-25541 GCA_002399225.1 bacterium UBA4883 | reverse complement strand
GCGCAAGCACTGTTCTTTTCCTCATCCTGCTGTTTCTTCCCATCCAGGGCACCGGAAAACTTCTGCTTTTCCTCATCCCCTATGGGATCGCAGGCTGGGATGTTCTGTGGAAAGCGGTGCGGAACATCGCGCACGGGCAGGTTTTCGATGAAAATTTTCTGATGTGCGTTGCGACGGTCGGCGCATTTGGAATCGGAGAATACCCGGAAGCCGTGGCGGTCATGCTGTTTTACCAGCTTGGCGAGCTGTTTCAGAGCCGCGCGGTGAGCCGTTCCCGGCAGTCGATCGCAGCGCTGATGGACATCCGGCCCGATTACGCCAACCTGGAGGAGGAAGGCAGTCTACGCCGGGTTGATCCGGAGGAGGTGCAGGTGGGCGATACCATCGCCGTGCGCCCCGGCGAAAAGATTCCGCTGGACGGCACCGTGCTGGAAGGCAGTTCCAGCGTCAACACCTCCGCCCTGACCGGCGAACCGCTTCCGCGGGATGCAAATCCGGGCGACGAGGTCCTCAGCGGCTGCATCAATCTGACCGGCCTGCTGCATATCCGGGTCAGCCGCCCGTTTGAGGAATCCACGGTTTCCAAAATCTTAGAGCTGGTGGAAAATTCCGCCGCCAAGAAGGCAAAAACGGAAGCTTTCATCACGCGCTTTGCCCGCTGGTACACCCCCGCCGTCGTCATCGGCGCGTTGCTCCTCGCGGCGGTTCCTCCCCTTCTTTTTTCAGGCGGCTGGAGCGACTGGATTCAGCGGGCTCTGATTTTTCTCGTGATCTCCTGCCCGTGCGCGCTGGTCCTCTCCGTTCCGCT
>DHDF01000035.1:23909-24582 GCA_002399225.1 bacterium UBA4883 | reverse complement strand
ACGGGGCCTCCCGGCGCGGGATTCTCATCAAGGGCGGCAATTACCTCGAAGCCCTTGCCAAAGTGGAAACCGTCGTGTTCGATAAAACAGGGACCCTGACCAAGGGGACGTTTCACGTGACGGCGATCCACCCGGAGCAAATGCCGGAGCAAAAGCTGCTGGAGCTTGCCGCCCTGGCCGAAAGCTACTCGGAGCACCCGATCTCCCGCTCCCTCCGGGAAGCGTGCCAAACGGAGCCGGATCGCTCCGCCGTTTCCGACGTGCAGGAAATCAGCGGCCGGGGCGTGCGGGTGCGCATCGGCGGCAAGCTGGTCAGCGTGGGCAATCTGAAGCTGATGGAGCAGGAAGGCGTCTGCGGGAAAAAATGCAGCCTGACAGGCACGATTGTACATGTGGCCGTAGATGGGAGCTACATGGGGCACATCGTCATTTCAGACGAGGTAAAGGAAGACGCCGCCGAAGCGGTCGCCGGGCTGAAAAGGATCGGCATCCGCTCCACCGTCCTGCTGACGGGCGATGCCAAAGAAGTCGGCGAAGAGGTTGCCGCCCGCCTTGGGATCGACGAGGTCCACTCGGAACTGCTGCCTGCCGGCAAAGTGGAGCAGGTGGAACGCCTGATGGAGCGGAAAACGGGGAACGGCCGGCTTGCTTTTGTCGGCGACGGCATCAACGA
>DHDF01000035.1:12424-23766 GCA_002399225.1 bacterium UBA4883 | reverse complement strand
AACGACGCGCCGGTGCTGGCCCGCGCGGACATCGGCATTGCGATGGGCGGCCTTGGCTCCGATGCCGCGATTGAAGCCGCCGACATCGTCCTGATGGACGACCGCCCTTCTAAAATTCCGGAAGCGGTCGGCATCGCGCGGCGAACGCTCCGCATCGCGCGGCAGAACATTGTCTTTGCCCTGGGGGTAAAGTTCGCCATTCTCACGCTCGGCGCACTCGGCCTTGCCAACATGTGGGAAGCCGTCTTCGCCGACGTCGGCGTTTCGGTTCTCGCCGTATTAAACGCTTCCCGCGCTTTAAAAACGGGCGGAGGCTCTTCCGATTCCTGACCTTTTCCGCTACCAGTCCTCCCGGATGGGCTTCTCTTTCACCCGATCCGTTCCGCGCGGGGAAAGAGGCACCTCCCAAAGCCGATGATCCGTATGAAGCAAATCATGGGCCCGCTGGGAAAGCGGTTTCCCTATGTAATCCCGATAAATGCGGATGACCTCCGGATTTTCATGGGCAAAGCGAATCTCACTGTTCCTGTCAAGGCCGTACAAGTTCTGCGCGCGGTTCCCGGCCAGTTCTTCTCCCTCGCGGATCGGCTGCCCGCCGCCGCCGGAGCAGCCGCCGGGGCACGCCATGACCTCCACAAAATCGTAGTGTACCCGTCCCAGGCGGACTGCCTCCATCAGCCGTCTCGTGTTTCCAAGGCCGCTGACAACCGCCACTTTCAGAGGCGTGCCGCTCAGGTCGAAAGAAGCTTCTTTCCAGCCGTCCATGCCGCGCACGCTCCGGAAAGCGTCGGGATCCGGGTTTTTCCCGGAGGTCAGGTAATACGCGCTGCGCAGAGCGGCTTCCATCACTCCGCCGGTTGCGCCGAAGATCACGCCCGCGCCTGAGCTGGCGCCAAGCGGCGCGTCGAATGCCTCCTCCTCAAGGTCACGGACCGGAATATGCTCCGCGCGGATCATACGATCTACCTCGCGGGTGGTCAGGACGACGTCCACATCCCGCCTTGTTCCGGCGCTGTCCATTCCGGGAAGTTCAGCTTCCCATTTCTTCGCGAGGCACGGCATGACGGAAATACAGCAAATCCGCTCCGGAGGCACCTTCAGAAGCTTTGCATAGTAACTTTTTGCCACGGCCCCAAACATCTGCTGCGGAGATTTCGCAGTGGAAAGCTGGTCGGTAAAATCGGGATACTGCGACCTCAGAAAACGGATCCAGCCGGGGCAGCAGGAGGTGAACATCGGCAATGGATTGTCTCCGCGCGTTTTCAGCCGACGCAGGAATTCGCTTCCTTCTTCGATCACCGTCAGGTCCGCACTGAATGCGGTGTCAAAAATATAATCGAATCCAATCCTACGCAGAGCAGCTACCAGACGCCCCACGGTTGCCTGTCCGCGGTCCAGCCCCAGCGATTCGCCCCATGCCGCCCGGACTGCCGGGGCAATCTGCACCACGGTGATTGTCTGCGGATCCGCCAGTGCGGCAAAGGCCTGTTCCGTGTCGTCCCGCTCTCTCAGCGCGCCGACCGGGCAGTGCGTGACGCACTGCCCGCACAGTGCGCAGTCTGAATCTTCAATCTTTCGATTAAAGGATACGTCGACCGTCGTGCGGGAACCGGTGTACGAAACATCCCAGATTCCCATATCTTGAATTTTATTGCAGACCTGAATGCAGCGCATGCACTTGATGCACTTGGAAAAGTCCCGAATCAGCGGAAACTTCCGGTTCCACGGGGAATAGGGCAGTTCACGCCGATATGGAAGGTCGAGGATGCCAAGGTCGTTTGCCAGGGACTGGAGGCTGCAGTTCCCGCTGCGCGCGCATGTGGCGCAGTAGCAGTCATGCTGAGAAAGGATCAGCTCTACAATGACCCGGCGGGCCTCCCGCACACGGGGACTGCTGGTTCGGACAATCATGCCCTCTTTCACCCGGTTGTTGCAGGCGGTCATCAGCCGGCCGACTCCTTCCAATTCCACTACGCAGACGCGGCAGGCCCCAATCTCATTGATTCCTTTTAAGTAACATAGGGTTGGAATGACGATGCCCGCCGCCGCGGCCGCCTCTAAAATTGTGGCGCCGTCCTGCGCCTGAACGGACTTTCCGTTAATTGTGAGATTTACCATCTTTCAGATCTGCCTCCCTTGAAATTTCCGAATCCAAAATGGTCGCAGCGCAGACAGCGGGAAGCCTCCTGCATGGCTTCTTCCTGGGTCATTCCCGCTTCGACCGGTTCAAAATCGCGTTTGCGCTCTCCGCCCGGGCGATCAGTCATGTTCACTCTTCCGCAGGGGGGACGGTCTCTGAGATTCGGCTGGGGGATTTTCACATCCACCGTGATTTCATGGTTGAAGCCGAGGTAATTGTCGATATTCGCCGCGGCGACCTTTCCGGCGGCGATCGCACGAACCACCGTGGCGGGCCCGCTGGCACAGTCGCCGCCGGCAAACAGCTTTGCAACGTTTTCCACTTTTGCGCTGTTTTCCGTCTGAATGGCACCCCGGCTGACCGGAATGCCGTATTCCGCAAACGGGCCGTATTCAACCAGCTGCCCGATCGCAACGATGACCAGGTCGCAGGGGAACCGCACTTCGCCGATCTTCGCGTCTCTGGGGGACGGGCGCCCGGCAGAATCGGTCTTGCCGATGATCTGCGGCCTGAGCCAGAGCGCACACGCATTTCCCTGCTTGTCCGCTTCAATCCGCGACGGGGCGTGCAGGCTCAGCACCTCGCACCCTTCGGCAATGGCCCCCTCGACTTCCTCCGGCAGCGCGCTCATATCCTTCTGCCGCCGGCGGTAGACAATCCCGACGCGGGCCGCGCCCAGCCGCATGGCGGTGCGGGCCGCGTCCATCGCCACGTTTCCCCCGCCGATGACGGCGACATTCCGGCAGCTGAGATCCGGCTTGTTGCCCTTGCCGATCTCCCGCAGCATCTCGACTGCGGAAACCACGCCGTGCAGATCCTCACCGGGGATTCCCAGCTTTCTGTCGGAATGCGCTCCGATGGCGATATAAACCGCGTCGTATTCGCGCGTCAGGCCGGCGACCGAGAGATTGCGCCCCACTTCCATACTGGTTTTCAGTTTCACCCCCGTTGAGAGGATCGCGTCGATGTCTTCCCGGAGCTTTTCGCGCGGCAGCCGGAAGCTCGGAATTCCGTAGAGCAGCATACCGCCCGGCACCCGCTGTTTTTCGTAAACCGTAACACCATGCCCCATCAGGGACAGAAAATATGCCGCGCTGAGTCCGCACGGCCCGGCCCCGATTACGGCGATCCGCTTCCCGGTAGAGGGCGCGCAGGCCGGGACGGGAACCTTCCCCGCATGGTCTGCCGCAAACCGCTTGAGTCCGCGGATATTGACGGAATCGTCAATCATGTTCCGGCGGCATCGCGCTTCACACGGATGTTCGCAGACATACCCGCACGATACCGGAAACGGATTATCTTTCCGAATCAACCGAACCGCATCCTCGCTCCGCCCATCCGCGACAAGCGCGATGTATCCAGGGATATCCACCCCGGCCGGGCACAGTGCAACACATGGCACAGACTGGTCCAGACTGCAGGAACAGCGACCGCTCACAATATGTTTTTCATAGTCTCCTCGAAAGCCGCGCACGCCGCGCAGCACCATACCGGCCGCCTCCCAGCCGATTGCACAGTCGGCTGTCTCAACGATCACGCGTGCGGTCTTTTCAATCAGATCGAGCGTTCGCATCGTCGCGCGGTGCTCCAGCACATCTTCCAAAAGATTTTCAAGCTGCGCCAGCCCAACGCGGCAGGGGACGCATTTTCCACACGTTTGCGCCCGGCACAGTTTTAAAAAAGAAGATGCCAGATCCACTGGGCAAAGCCCGGGCGGGCTTGCCACAATCCGGCGCTCCAGGTCTCGGTAAAGCCCTTCCACCGTTGTTTGGGCTTTGTCGGGTGTTGTAACAACCAGTCTACTCAAAAGATCTCCTCCATTTTTGCATTGAAAAGAATATTTTGCAACAAACCGTAAAATTTAATCTTGAATTTTGTGCTGAGAAAATTCACTTTATTATAGACGAAACTTCCATCAAATGCAAAGAATCTGAATCGAAAAAGTTGAAAAGAATAAAATTAGCAAAACCTCTTGTGCAAAGTGATTTTTAAAGAGGGACATGTTATAATAAAAAAGATGCAGAACGGTCCGGGAGGTATGAAAATGGCAGGAACCGGAAGGATGCCGGCAGAGTGGGAACCGCATGAGCGGACGCTGATCCAGTGGCCCGTGCGAGAATCCCTCATCTACCCAGAAAGTTATGAAGAAATCTGCGCGGGTTACGCGGCGGCGGCGCGGGCGGTCGCGGCCTTTGAGCCCGTGACGGTCATTGCGGCGGAGGACACTGCTCGGCAAGCGGAGCAGCTCTGCGGCGGGGCCGCCGAGATTTTTTCCACTCCTCACAGCGATGCCTGGGTGCGGGACAGCGGCCCCACCGTCGTAAAGAGGGAGGACGGAACGCGGCTCGGCATCCGCTGGCAGTTCAACGCCTGGGGCGGAAAATATTTCCCGTCGGAGCCGGACCACGAGGCAGCGCGCGCCGTGCTGGAGCACCTGGAAATTCCGCGGACGGATGTGCCGATTGTGCTGGAGGGCGGCTCGATTCACACGGACGGGCAGGGGACTCTGCTGACCACTGCGCAATGCCTGCTCAACCCGAACCGCAACCCCGGGCTCAGCCGGGAAAAAATTGAAAAAATTCTGCTCAGTTCTCTCGGTGCAGAGAAGATTCTCTGGCTGAACCAGGGACTTGCGGGCGACGAAACGGACGGGCATGTGGACAACATCGCGTGCTTTGCCCGGCCCGGTGCGGTGCTTTTCCAGACCTGCAGCGACCCGGCGGACAACAATTATGAAATCACGGAAGAAAACCGCAGAATTCTGCACACCGCGCGGGACGCGTCCGGCCGGCCTATGGAAGTAATTGAGCTTCCACAGCCGCCCGCGCGCTATTACGACGGTCTCCGGCTGACGCTCAGCTATATCAACTTTTACCTAGTCAACGGCGGCCTGATTCTGCCGGTTTTCGGCGAAGACGCAGAGAAAACGGATCGGGCCGCGGAAGAAATTCTGCGCGGGGTGTTTCCCCGCCGGAAAATCCGGAAGGTAAACGGGATCCCGCTGGTGCGGGAGGGCGGAGATATCCACTGCATTACCCAGCAGATTCCCGCAGCCGGCTGAAACGGAAGGAAAATCAATTGAGAAATGTAACGGTCGCCGCGACTCAGATGAGCTGTGCGGAGTCGCCGGCGGAAAACCTCGAAAAAGCAGACGGCATGGTGCGGGCGGCCGCCGCGCGGGGCGCGCAGATCGTCCTGCTTCAGGAGCTGTTCGAAACGCTCTATTTCTGCCAGCGGGAAGACGCGGCCCTCTACGCTCTGGCGGCTGAAACAGAGCAAAGTACCGCCGTGCGGCATTTCCGCTCCGTCGCAAAAGAGCTGAAAGTCGTAATTCCTGTCAGTTTTTATGAGAAGAAAAATAACGCAATGTATAATTCCGTCGCCGTGATCGATTCAGACGGCAGCCTGCTGGGCGTCTACCGCAAAAGCCATCTTCCGGACGGACCGGGATATGAGGAAAAATTTTATTTTAACCCGGGTGACACGGGCTTCCGGGTGTGGAACACCAAGTTTGGGCGAATCGGCGTCGGCATCTGCTGGGATCAGTGGTTCCCGGAGGCCGCCCGCTGCATGGCGCTGCAAGGAGCGGAGCTGCTGCTTTATCCGACCGCAATCGGTTCGGAACCAGAAGCTCCCGGGGTGGATTCCAAAGATCACTGGCAGCGCTGCATGGCGGGACACGCCGCCTGCAATCTTGTGCCGGTTGTCGCCTCCAATCGGGTCGGGCGGGAAACCGTCGGAGCTTCTTCCATTGAATTTTACGGCTCTTCCTTTATCGCCGGGCCAACCGGAGAAATTCTCGCGGAGGCCGGGCGCACGGAAGAAGCGGTTCTGACCGCGTCGTTCGACTTGGACGCATTTGCGGTTCAGCGCGCTGAATGGGGGGTATTCCGTGACCGCAGACCGGATTTGTACCGCCCGCTTCTGACTCTGGACGGCACTACCGAAATTCAATAAAGCAGAAGAGGAATGACAAAAGTCATTCCTCTTCTGCCTGATTGGCAGAATATCCTAAAATTTCTGAGATTTCATCGGCCGCAGCCCGAATCCGCGGAAGGTTCTTTTCCACAAATTCGCCGTTGATCTGAAACACGGTTCCCGTCACACTGAGTCCCGCCGCGATCCGGCCCGTAAAATCCCGAATCGGAACCGCAATACATCTTGCGCCGATCTCACATTCTTCGTTGTCAAACGCATACCCCCGCACTCGTACCCGCTGCAGTTCCGTCAGAACCGCTTCCGGCTGCGTAAAGGTGTTCCGGGTGAAGCGTTCCAGCGTTTCCTGCCGGAAAAACAGGCTCATCTCTTCCGGCGAGCGGTTCAAAAGAAGCAGTTTGCCGACTCCCGTGCAGTACATCGGAGAGCTGTTGCCAATCCGCTGAAGGGAACGCACCAGTTGATCCGGGCCGTCCACCACCTCGATGTAAACCGCGCGGTTTTTCTCTTCCACTGCGAGGCAGACGGACTCTTTGCACTGCCGCGCAAGCTCTTCCATGACCGGCCTTGCGATTCTGTTGAGCGGGTTTGAGCTGCGGATCTGCCCCGCCAGGCGGCACAACCGAAAGGTGAGAAAATATTTTTTAGTTTGCGGATCCTGCCGGACATAGCCCAGCTTTATCAGCGTGTGCAGAAAGCGGACCACCGTGCTGGACGGGCATCCGGTCAATTCCGCCAACAGCCACAGCTGCACGGGCTGCCGATAAGACGCCATCGCCTCAAGGATCCGGAAAGCCTTCTCCACAGACTGATTCTGCTTGAGCGAATCGCCGCTCCGTTCCGGAGGATTGCCGCTCATGAAAGCTTGCAAACATTTTGCGGCTTGCCTGCAAGATAGGCTTCCACATTGTCAAACTCGATCTTCGCACGGCGCAGCATGGATTCTTCGGAAGCAAACGCCACATGGGGCGTAAGAAGAATGTTTTTCGCGTGCAACAGCGGATAGTCCTGCGGAATTGGCGGCTCCATGTCAAACACGTCAACACCGGCGCCCGCGATCCTGCCGGTGTTCAGAGCTTCCGCCAAAGCCCCGTTGTCCACAATCGCGCCGCGCGCGCAGTTAAGGAAAATAGCTCCGGGTTTCATCTGATCAAACTGCTTTTTCCCGAACATCTTTCTGGTTTCGGCCGTGAGCGGCAGATGCAAGGAAACGATGTCGCTGTTCTGCAACAGTTTTTCCAGCCCGACAAACCGGATTCCCGAGGCCCTTGCCGCCTCCGATTCATGGCGCGCGAAGCCGAGCAGACTGGCCCCGAATGCGCCGAAGAGCTGTGCCGCACGCACTCCGATGCGCCCGGTGCCGACAATGCCGACCGTGCGCCCGCAGATTTCACGCCCCGTCAGCCCCGCAGCCGTCTTCCCGGTCCGGGCCGCCTCATCCGCCTGCCGCGCATGGCGCAGGACGCCGACCGCAAGGCCCACCGTAAGCTCCGCTACCGTCTCGTTCGAGTAACCGGCGCAGTTGCATACGGCAACGCTTTTCTTTTTGCACGCCGCAAGACCCACATGGTCGATCCCCGTGAAAGCAACCGCCAGCATTTTCAGCTTTTCGGCCGCTTCCACCACTTCGTTTGGATAAGGATTGTTGGCAATCATCACAATATCAGAATCTTTGGAACGCTCCGCCAGCTCCTTGGGATCAGTTGTTTTCGTGTCATAATAGACAAACTCATGCCCCAATTTCGTCAGCTTGGCGGACATCTCACGGATGACGCGCTCCGGCACGCCCAGCGGTTCCAAAAGACTGATTTTCATTGTAATCTCTTCCTTCCTGAAATTTGGTTCGGTCTTTCCTTATCTATCAGATCTATCTCTCTTATGAAGTTCAGGCCGACTAGGCCAGCCAGTAAAAACCATCGCATTCGATCATTTCACATAGTGAAATGATCTTTTAATATTTGTAATGAGTATATCATTCCAAATCGAATTTGTCAAATCTTTCCTGCTTTGCCTTGTATATTTTGTGAACGAAGCCACAAAATAAGCTTCGGGTGAGAACGATGAATTATTCTGGTTATACCGAATTTCCATTTCCTTCGAAACTGAATGAAGGAGAAAAAAGATTAAAAGCCTATTTTCTGTCCCTGCCGGATGCGGAACAGCTGCGGCTGCTCAACGGCAGCCGATCCTACGAGGAGTTCCGCGGCCGCGTGGAGCGCCGCATGTCCCCCGCCTGAACACAGAACCGGCCCCCTCCCTTCTTCCTCAAACCCGCAAAGCCGCACCTGATGGCGGCAAGGCGGTTTTGAGGAAATTTTTTTGCAGAAACGATTCAGATCACCGCGTGGATTTGCCCGCCGGAGTGATTTTCTTTCTTTTTTATGGTATGATAGGCAAAAAGGAAGGAGCGAGCGGCATTGAATCCATCGGATCGCAGGGAACAGATTCTGGAACGGCTGAAGCGCGGCGGCGGACCGGTCAGCGCGGGGGCACTTGCCAAATGGCTAAAGGTCAGCCGGCAGGTCATCGTAGGGGATATTGCGCTGCTGCGCGCGGCAAACCAGCCGATCACCGCAACGCCCCGCGGTTATCTTCTGGAAAGTGCCGATGCGCGTCCGGGGGAAATGATCCGAACGGTTGCCTGCCGTCATAACCGCGAAAGCATCGCCCGCGAACTGTATGCCGTGGTGGACAACGGCTGCGGCGCTCTCGACGTGATTGTGGAACACGCCGTCTACGGTCAGATCTCCGGGCGGCTTCAGGTCTTTTCCCGGTATGATGTGGACAGCTTCGTGCGCAAACTGGACAAAAGCCGGGCGCTGCCGCTCTGCAACCTGACCGGCGGCGTGCATCTTCACACTCTTTCCTGCCCGAATGAAGATGCTTACCGCCGCGTGTTGGAAAAGCTCAAACGAGAAAAAATTTTGTTTGAGCATTAAAGACCGAGAATCGGGGCTTGACTTTTTCTGCTCCTCTGTTAAAATAGTCATAGCAAGTGTAAAGACACATGTAAAGACTATACTGCTCCCGCCCCGGGGGTATGTAAAGGAGAGTGGAACCCCATGAATCACAAAAACGGACTTCAGTCGGTCCAAACCATGACCGTCTCGGCGCTGCTGTGCGCCGTGGGAATCGTTATCCCGATGGTTTTTCCAAAGATCTGGGTTGGACCCGCTTCATTCACCCTGGCAAGCCATGTTCCCATTTTTCTTGCCATGTTCATCTCGCCGGCGGTCGCGGCGGCGGTCACGCTGGGAACAGCGCTCGGCTTCTTTCTGTCCGGCCTGCCGCTGGTGATCGCCCTGCGTGCGCTGAGCCACATCGTGTTTGTGATGATTGGCGCAACAATGCTGAAAAAGCGCCCGCGGGCGATGACTTTTTCCACAGGCAGCTTTTTCTTCGGGCTGTTTCTGGGTGTGATTCACGCCGCATGTGAGGTTGTCGTCGTCACCTTCTTCTATTTCGGCGGCCGGCTGAACAGCGCGACCTATTCCAGCGGCTATATCACTTCCGTGCTGCTGCTGGTCGGGCTCGGCGGCCTGGTGCACAGCATGATTGATTTCGGGATCTCCGTCGCGGCGTGGAAGCCGATTTCCCGCGTGATCCGCATCCCGGTCAACGCAAAGGCGAAAGGATAATCGTCCGCAAAGCGCAGCCTTAAAAAAGCGTGCCCTGCGGCAGCTCTCCATGAGCCGCCGCAGGGCACGCTTTTCCCCGGCCGCCGTTCTGCGGAGCCGGGAATAAATTGTATTTATTTTCTCAGGCAAACGATTCCCAGCGTTCCCGGTCCGCAGTGGGTGCTGACCGTACTGTTCGTTTCCGTTTCGATAATTTCCTCAAACGGAGCCAGCTTCCTGATTTGCTTGATAACGGTTTCCGCAAGGTGCGGCGGAAGCAGCGAATGGGTGACAAAGAGCCGGCTCAGATCGAGGTCAGAACGCCCTTTCAGCCTGTCGTTCGTATAGGCCAAAAGGCATTTTTCGAGGCTGCCGCGATATTTTTTTCCAACCTTCATTGCGCCATTCTGCACTTCGATGCAAGGTTTGAGCGAAAACAGATTCGCGCCGAGCGCGGCGACGGCGGAGCAGCGGCCGCCTTTATATAAATAGGTCAGCGTATCGATCACAAAGCTGGTTTCCACTTTTGGGATCAGTTTCGTCACGGAGCGGAGAATGCGGTCCGCATCCAGGCCCATCGCCGCAAGCTTTGCCGCGTGAACGGCAAGATGCCCAATCCCCGTGGAAAGATTCTGGCTGTCAACGACAGATACGTTTCCCAGTTTCTTTGCGGCGCAGACCGCGTTCTGGTAACAGGTGGACATGGACTTGCCGATGGTAAAATGAATGACGCTTCTTCCGGCTAATTGATAAGGGGTAAAAACATCCAGGTAATCCTTGACGGTTACGGCGGATGTTTTCGGCAGTTTCCCCGTCTGCTCCACATAGGCCGCCAGATCGCCGGGTGAGACCTCGATTTTGTCGCGGTAGGATTTATCGCCGAGCGTGACGTACAAAGGGATAAGACTAATTCCATATTTGTTCAAAACGGCATCTGAAAGGTCGCAGGTGCTGTCCGCCGTAATCTTTACTTGGCGGGACGGAGTGATGCTGTCGATTGCGTTCATTGGAAACCTCCCTGCCGGTTTTAACCGAATTATTCCCATTTTAGCATGTTGCCGACCGGTTTTCAATGGTCCGGCTCCGGCGGAAAATCGGAATGCGCGATGGCTCGCAGAAATATTTTTCATAATGATTTGATTATTTGCGCGGAAAGTCTTAAAATAAGAATATTATTGCACACAGGCTGGAGGAACTAGATTGTCTGACTACCGAAGCGAGATTGGCAAAAGAAGGACTTTTGCCATCATCTCTCACCCCGACGCGGGCAAAACGACTCTGACGGAAAAGCTGCTGCTGTACGGCGGCGCCATTGCGCTCGCCGGTTCCGTCAAGGGGAAAAAAGCACAGCGGCACGCGGTTTCCGACTGGATGGAAATTGAAAAGCAGAGGGGAATTTCCGTCACCTCTTCCGCGATGCAGTTTCAGTACGGCGGCTACTGCATCAATATTCTGGACACCCCGGGCCACGAGGATTTTTCCGAGGACACCTACCGCACGCTGATGGCGGCCGATTCCGCCGTGATGGTGCTTGACGCCTCCAAGGGCGTGGAGCGGCAAACGCGCAAGCTTTTCAAGGTCTGCACGCTGCGTCATATTCCGATTTTTACGTTCATCAACAAGATGGATCGCGACGCGCGCGACCCGTT